>JBJOMV010000040.1:0-17271 GCA_046052185.1 Verrucomicrobiota bacterium
TTCGGCATGGAGATCCAGGACCTGACGGCCCTGTTCAAGAACTCCTCCTTCAAGGTCTTCAACGGCGCCGCCAACACCCCGGGCTCCGTGGTCCGCGCGATCAACGCCAAGGGCCTCGCCGACATCACCCAGGGCGAGCTGACCAACTTCGAGAACATCGCCAAGAGCGCCGGCGCCAAGGGCCTCGCGTTCATCAAGTGCGAAGCGGGCGAGTGGAAGTCCCCGATCGTGAAGTTCTTCTCCGACGAAGAGAAGGCCGCGCTGAAGAAGCAGCTGAACATCGAGGACGGCGATATCGTCTTCTTCGCCGCCGCCCCCTGGGAGCAGGCCTCGACCATCCTCGGCCGTATCCGCCTCGAGTCCTCCTACCTCCTCAAGGCCCGCGGTCGCCTGACCCTCCCGGCCGACCAGTATAACTTCCTCTGGGTCATCGAATTCCCGCTGATGCTCTGGGACGAAGAAGAGAAGCGCTACCTCTCCGCCCACCACCCGTTCACCGCCCCGGTCGTCGAGGACGAGCCCCTGCTCGCCACCGACCCCGCCAAGGTGCGCGGCCAGCACTACGACATCGTCCTCAACGGCGTCGAACTCGGCGGCGGCTCGATCCGTATCCACAACCCGGCCGTCCAGAAGCGCGTCTTCGAGGACATCCTCAAGATCCCGCAGGACCTCGTTGACAGCCGCTTCGGCTACATGCTCAAGGCCTTCTCCTACGGCGCCCCGCCCCACGGCGGCATCGCCCTCGGCTTCGACCGCGTGGTCGCCATGCTCGCCGGCCGCTCTTCGATCCGTGACATCCTCGCCTTCCCGAAGAACCAGAACGGCCGCGACCTGATGGCCGACTGCCCGAGCCCGGTCGCCCCGAAGCAGCTGCGCGACCTGCGCATCCGCCTCGTGGAAGACGAGCCGAAGCCGAAGGCCTGAGGCCCTCCCGGCTCCCCGACGAAAGGCACGCGCAAGCGTGCCTTTTTCTTTGGCGGGGATTTAGCCTTCCCCCGCAAGGTGGGTCGGCCTATTCCCTTCAGCCATGTCCGACGCTTCGCCCTCTCCTGATCCCGCTCCCCACGTCGTGGGCCAGGGCTATGAGTTCGACGAAGTGCGCGCCTTCCTCGGCGGCGACCCGAAGCCGCCGAACTTCGTCATCCATAAGGCCGGCGCGGTCATCGGCGTCTGCCTCGGCCTCGGCTGGAATCCGCGCGCCGACGGCGAACCGTGCGAAGTCTGGGTCGGCCGCAAAGGCGACCAGCCCAAGTGGGGCGTCAAGCTCGCCGAGACCCGCGGCCCGCTCCCGGTCTATGTCCGTCGCACCGAAGGCGGCAAGTGGTTCTACAACGGCCTCTACGAAGTGACCAGCCACACGACCGACCCGAACATCATCCGCCCGCGCCTGCTGCCCCCGAAGATCGTGGCGATCGACCGCCTGGTCTTCCTGAAGCGCTGCGCCGTCTGAACACCATGAACGAAGAACGCCGTCCTCACCGCGACCCGCTGCACGGCGTGACCCTGCAGAAGCTGCTCGAGACCATGGTCGCGAAATACGGCTGGCAGGAAATGGCCTACCGCATCCCGATCCGCTGCTTCATGTTCGACCCGACGATCAAGTCGTCGCTGACCTTCCTGCGTAAGACCCCCTGGGCCCGCGAGAAGCTCGAGAACTGGTACGTCGGCGACGTCCGGAAGTCCCAAGGCTTCGGGCTTTGAGACAGTTGATCGGTTGAACAGTTGGCCCGTTGGCCAGAAATGAGATCATGCAGCCTTTGCGGCGCAGGCATACTCTCCACCGGCCCTCCGATCAACGGGCCAACTGGCCCTCTTTCATTTGCTGATCTTCCACTTCGCCTGGCGGAGCACGGCCTTACCGGCGGCCTTCTGGAATTCATACCAGACGGTGAGCAAGGTGCCGTCCACAAGTTCGACAGTAGAAGGATAGCCGAGGTCGTAGCCTTCGCCGTCGGCGGAAATCGTCAGCGGTTCGCTCCATGTCCGGCCTTGGTCCGAGCTGATCCGCGCCTGATTACCGAAGGGCTTACGACGATAGCCATAGGTCATGACCAAGCGGCCATCCTTCAGCTTCAGGAGCTGCGAAGGCAGCCCCCAGACACCTATCGCCTTCGGCACGGTCCAGGTCTTGCCGCCGTCGGTCGATTCGGTCTGCAGCGTGGTGCCGACGTCAGGTTTGTTATGATTACGGATCTGGGCGACGATACGTCCGTCGTCGGTCTCGATCGCGAAGAGCTCGTGATAGCCCTTCTTCACTTCGTCACCGCGCCGCGTGGGAATCTCGCCCAGCCAGGTCCAGGTAAGGCCGTCGTCCTTTGATTCAGCCACGCCGATCCGCCCCTCCGGCTTCCACAGCTCCTTACCGACGTAGAGTAGGCGGCCATCCTTGAGCTGCGTCGGACCATGCGGGCTGTTGACGATCGTCGGGATGGGCGGAGACCAGGTCGTGCCGCCGTCGGTGGAACGCAGCACCCACTGGCCGAGCTGCGCCTGACGCTCCGCGGCCGTCAGGCGATCCTGCGCGGACTTCCAACGGGCCTGCCGTTCCGGCGTCTGCTTGGCGAGCAGACCGCGTTCTTCGTAGGCCAGCGACGTGAAGGTCGTGACGAGCAGGGTTCCCTTGGCGGTCTCCATCACGCCGCTGTCCCGGTCGTCGATCGGCCCATCGAAGAGCACGCGCGGATAGGTCCACGTCGCACCGTCATCCTTGGAGGTCATCGCCTTCACCTGTCCGAGCGGACAGATATGGCCGTCGCGACCGCCGGACCATGAGACCCAGAGTTCGCCGTTGGCGCGGCGCGCGAGCGTCGACCAGCCGGCATAGGGCTCTTCCGACGGGGTGATGGTCTTGGTCTCGAGGACCTGTGCGGTCTGGGCGCCTAGCGCGGCTGCCATGAGCAAAGGCCAGAAACGACGGAGGCACGAACCAGGGGTAAGATTCATAAGCATCTTCTGCCCGAACCCACCTCACCCCGCAACCCCTTACCTTCCCTTGCCCACGTGCCCCTTGGCACCGTGTCCCCCAGGGTCAGGGCATCTCCGCGCCACGGGCCGCGGTGACGAGGTGATACCACTCTTCGCGGGTTAGTTCGAGCGCCGCGGCCGCGGCCAGCTGCTTGATCCGCTCGGGCCGGGTGCTGCCCACGATCGGGACGATCTTGGCCGGGTGCTTCAGGATCCAAGCCAGCGCGACGAGTTCGCGGGCGACGCCACGCTCCTGGGCGATGCGGTCGAGGACGGCCAGCACGGCGGTCGGGTCATAATGACGCTGCCCAGGCAGGAGATCCACGCCGCCCGAACCGAGCAGACCGGCGCCGAGCGGGCTCCAGGCCAGCGGGGTGACCTTCTTCTCCTGACACTGGTCGAGCGTGCCGTCGTGCAAGGCATAGAGCTGCAGGAGGCTGACTTCGACCTGGTTCGTCACCAACGGAAAGGACAGCGCGTTCTGCAGGAGCGAGAACTGCGAGGGGCTGAAATTGCTGACGCCGAACTCGCGCACCTTACCGGCCTGGCGGAGCTCCGTGAACACGCCGGCGACCTCGGCCGCATCCATGAGGTAATCCGGACGATGGAGATGAAGGAGGTCGATGGTCTCGACGCCGAGCTGCCTGAGCGAAAGTTCGCACTGGGCGAGCAGATGGGCGCGGGAGAAGTCATAGCGTACCGGGGCGCCGACAGGGCGGTTCTTGAAACGGATGCCGCCCTTGGTCGCGATGGTCATCTTGGCGCGCAGGCCGGGATTCTCCTTCAGGATGCGGCCGAAGACGCGCTCAGCCTCGCCGTCGCAATAGATGTCGGCATGGTCGAAGAGCGTGTAACCCGCATCGACCGCCGCGAAGACCGCCGCCTTGGCCGTCGCATAATCCGCGGCGGCGTCACCCTTGGTGGCGATACGCCAGCAGCCATAGGCGAGGCGGCTGGAGGTGAGCGGGCTCTGGCCGAGGGTGACGGTCTTCATACGCCCCGTAGCAAGCAAAAGGCCCCGCCCTGCCGCAAGCCTATCCCCAAGGTCGACAGCCTGACCTGAAAGGATAAGGTCAGGCCATGGACTTCTCCCAGCTGCTGCAACAGGGCACCGCCCACGCTTGGCTCTACATCCCTGTCGCCATCCTGCTCGGTGCCCTGCACGGCCTGGAGCCCGGCCACTCCAAGACGATGATGGCGGCCTTCATCATCGCGATCCGTGGCACGGCCTGGCAGGCCGCCCTGCTCGGCTTCTGCGCCGCCCTCTCCCACACGCTCATCATCTGGGTCCTCGCCGGCCTGGCGCTGAACTACGGCTCCCACTGGAACGTCGAACAGACCGAGCCCTATTTCCTGCTCATCAGCGGCCTGATCGTCGTCGGCATGGCGGTCTGGACGATCATGCGCCTGCGCGAAGAACACGGTCATCATCACCACCATCACGGCGAAGGTGACCATGCGCACGGCCATGACCACTCCCATGACGAACTCGACGCGGAGGACGCCCACGCCCGCGCCCATGCGGCGGAGATCGAGAAGCGTTTCGCCGGCCGGCACGTGACGACCGGTCAGATCGTCATCTTCGGGCTCACCGGCGGACTCATGCCCTGCCCGGCCGCGGTCTCGATCCTCATCGTCTGCCTCCAGCTCAAGGAATTCTCCCTCGGCTTCGGCATCGTGGCGGCCTTCAGCCTAGGTCTCGCCCTGACGATGATCTCCGTGGGTGTCCTCGCCTCCTGGGGCTTCAAGAAGCTCGCGGAGAAGTCCGGCTGGTTCAGCCGCGTCGCCTCGCGGGCGCCTTACGTGTCATCCTGTCTCCTCATCGCCCTCGGCCTGGCCTTCGCCATCCGGGGCCTGATGATGATGAAGTAAGGCCTACCAAGGCGTGAACCGGAGGCCGAAGAGCGCGAACACGGCCGCGGCGAGCAAACCGAGCGCTGGCAGGAACAGCGGATCGAAATAGTCGGCGGTCCGCGGCTTCTTCTCGAGGACGACGACCTTCTTCATCTCGTCGATCCGCTTGAAGACGGAGTTGAGCGCCTCCGGAGTGACCGCGTTGAAGGCCTCGCCGCCCGTCGCCCGGGCGATGCCGATGAGCGCCGGATCGACGGGGGTGTCCGTCAGGAGGACGGCGAACACGATGACGCCTTTCTCCCGGAGGTCGGCGATGATGGGCACGTCCTTGGGCGACTTGATGTCCGGGCTCTCGCCGTCGGTGAGGAGGATGATCATGCGGTCGCCGGCGGGCCGCTGGGCGAGATGCGCCGAGGCGCCGGTGAGGGCGTTGCCGATGAAGGTGCCGCCCCAGAGCTCATCAGGCAGCACGTTGGGCTCGATGAACGGACGCGAGAGCATGATGGTCTCGGTATCGAGCGTCAGCGGCACCCAGTGGATGAAGTTACGCGAGAAGATGGTCAGCCCGAACGCATCCCCCTTCCGGTGATGCAGGAACTTCTCCAGCGACTCCATGGCGGAGTCGAAACGGCGATGACGCCCTTTGCTTTGGTCGCCATGCGCCTCACGCATGCTACCCGAAGTGTCGAGGACGACCTGGATGTTCGTGAGCTGACGCTCGACTTCGGGCGGCTGGAAGGTGACAGGATGCGCCAGGAACAGGATCGCCACGGCGAGCAGGCCGGCAGGCAGGCAGTTGGCGACGAGCACGAGACATCGGAGGAACCAGCCGCGACGGCCCTGGACGCCATCGTAAGGCATCGCGAGGGGCTGACCCGGGCGAACCCACTCCCAGAAGGCCAGGATGACCGGGAGGGCGAGCAGCGCCAGCCACTGGGGATGGAGGAAGGTCATGGGCGGACGGCCTCCGGGGCCGGTAGGTGCTGCCGGATGATGCCGGCGATCTCGGCGTCGGCGACGCCCGAGCCGGGACGATGGAGCCAGCGCTGCAGACGGCCTAAGGCTTCGCCCGTCCGCTCACCGCGGGCGATGGCAGCCAAGACCTCGGCCATAGGAGCATCAGCCGGGACGAGGCCTTCGCGCCAGGAACGCAGCAGGAGCATCTCCAGCCGGGCTTTCTGCTCGGCGGTGAGGGCGCCCTGTTCGAGTTCGGCGAGCAGCTGTCGCAACTGTTCGGCGGAGGTGAGCGGCGGCTTCGCGACCACGGCGACCGGCTTCTTCGGGCGGCGCCAGAAGATGAGCAGCAGCAACCAACCGATCCAGAAGACGCCGAGCCCCCAGAGGGTCGCCCGATAATGACCCCACACCTGGATGCCGATGTCCTCGGTCTCCTTCACGCGGGCCTCGAGCTCCTTGGAGAGTTTCGGATCACCCTTGATCTTGAATGACGGCAAGCCGCTCAAGGCGGTGCCGTCGTCCGCCATCAGGTATTCGGTAAGGTCATGCTCACCTTCGCGGTTCACGAGGTAACGGACGTCATACACCTTCAGGCCGTCCTGCCCGGTCACCTGGGCGATGCGCACGTTGACGGCCACGCCATAGCGGAACGGCTTCACGACGAGCGTAGGTCCGCCGTAAGTGATGATGGCCGCCTGTTCGACCCCGAGCGGGACCTTCAGGCTGTCATCCTCCTGCAGCAACCACCACGCGGAGACGAGGGCCACGACGGCGGCGAGGCCCCAGAGGAGCCAGCGGCGGAAGGTGGTCGGCGCGGCGGTCATGCTCAACGGGCCGCGCGGCTGGCGAAGCCACGGTGCTTCAGGAAGTGGGTCAATCTGCCGAGGAGGGGCTCGTCGGTGCGCAGGCGGAGGTAATCGATGCCGAAACGGCTGAGCTCGGCCTGCCAACCGGAGGAATCGACCTGCCGATGGCCGCCGAAACCGACGAACCCGCGTCCGGACTCGGCTTCGACGCCTCGGATGAGGCCGGCGCCACGCAGACCCTGCTCGGCCGGGTCCTCGAGATGCAACACGACGCAGTCATGCCGCTGGGCCAGCACCTGCAGCGCCGCGATGGCGTCAGGATCATGGAGGTCGCTCAGGACGATGACCGTCGTCCGCTTGATCAGAGACGGAGCCAGCTCACGGGCGCGCACGGCGAGCGAGGTCTTCTCGGTGAAGTCATGCTGCCGCAGCTGATGGGCCCATTCCATGACGACATTGCGCGAGAGGGTCGGACGAATATGCAGCTCACGGGCACCGCAACCGAGCAGACCGACGGGCGTCACGGACGACTGGGCGGCGAGGCCGATGCCGGTCGCGATGCGTACGGCCCAGGCATACTTGCTCAGAGGCTGCGACGTGACGCACATCGAGGCGGAGGTATCGAGCAGGAGGTAGAGCGGGATCTGCTTGGTCTCGCGGAACTCCTTGACGTAGAGCTTGCCCAGGCGGGCCGAGACCTTCCAGTCGATGAACTTCACGGCGTCGCCGGCGACATAAGGACGCGACTGGACGAACTCCAGGCCGGCGCCGTGGAACACGGAATCACGCTGGCCGAAGTCCAGGCTGTCCGCGAGGCGCCGGACGGCGACTTCGAACTGCCGGCTGTCGACCGGATCGTGAGGCAATGTCCGTGGACGAAGCATGCGTTCAGCCCAAGCCGGCGAGGATTCCTTCCAGCACCTTGGCGCCGGTCTGACCGGCGGCCGCGGCCTCATAGCTGACGCGGATGCGGTGCAGGACCACGTCCTCGGCGAGTTCGAAGAGATCCTCCGGGGTGACGTAATCCCGGCCGCGGATGATCGCGCGGGCGCGGGCGGCGTTGACGAGGGCCAGGCCGGCGCGCGGACTGCAACCGAAGTCGAGATCCTTGGATTCGCGCGTGCGGCGGACGAGTTCGACGGAGTGGCGGAGGAAGACTTCGCTCACGTGGACGCCTTGGACGGCTTCCATCGCGGCGACGAGGTCGGCCTTCGTGCCCACCGGCGAATCATCGATCATGTCGAAGGCCGTCTTCGGGACCGCCCCGCCCTCTTCCTTACGGAGGCCCATGCCCAACTGACGCTGAAGGATGTCCTGTTCCTCGTCGCGACCCGGATAGCCCAGGCGATGGAGGAGCATGAAGCGGTCGAGCTGGGCCTCGGGCAGTTCGAACGTGCCGGACTGCTCGACGGGATTCTGCGTCGCGATGACGAGGAACGGCGTCGGCAGGCGCATCGTCTGGCCGCCGAGGGTGACCTTGCGCTCCTGCATGGCCTCGAGCATCGCGCCCTGCACCTTCGGCGCGGCGCGATTGATTTCGTCCGCGAGGAGCAGGTTCGTGAAGACCGGGCCGCGGTGGATGCGGAAGTCACCGGTCTTCTGGTCGACGACTTCCGAGCCGACGATGTCGGACGGCAGCATGTCGACCGTGAACTGGATGCGGCGGAAGTCCAAGGCGATGGCCTTCGCGACGGTGTTCACGAGGAGCGTCTTCGCCAGGCCGGGCATGCCCTGCAGGAGCAGGTGCCCGCCGGTGAGGAGCGCGATCATGACGCGCTCGACGACGACGTCCTGGCCGACGACGACCTTACCGACGCGCGTGCGGACGTCGGCGACGAACTGATGGGCGGCCTGGACAGCCGCAGGATTAGGATGTTGGCTCATGTCTTAAGGGGTAGGGTTAGGGGTTGGTCCGTCTTCCTCAGCGGAGTTGGCGGAGCCATTTCTCGGCGAGGGTCTTGAGGTCGGCTTCGGAGAGCGTGGTCGCGCCGCCGAAACAGCCGGTCTGGACGCGTTCGATATCCGCCTTGAGTTCCGCCTGCTGGGCGGAGCTGAACTTCACCAGCGGGCTGGCCGCCAGTTTACGGAGCAAGGCCACGACCGCGAAGCCGTCGATGGAGGCGGGCAGCTTGAAGACATCGCGGGCGCGCGGCGGACGCGGACCGGTGTTCCGAGGACGGAAGACGAGCCACCCGACAAAAGCGACGGCGACGGCGAGACCAATATAGAGATAAGTCCAGTCATCCTCGGCCACCGGAGGGACGTAGCCCGCGCCGGCCGCGACCTTCACCCGGTCGAGGAGCACGGAGTTCTTCGTCAGCACCACGGGGTCGATGTCCTGATAGGTCCTCCAGACGGTGGTCGCGTTCGCGGCCTTGATCGTCGGGAACGGCAGGTCGGTCGCCTTGTCGGCGGCGCGGATGGCGTCACCGTCGAGCGTCACCGACCAGCGTCGCTCCGTGCGCGGCGCCACCTGGTCGCCCCAGGTGTTGAGTTCCTTGACCATCAGCGGGTCGATGACCGTGACCTGCCGCACCTTGGCCAAAGCGGCCAGCGGGGCGAGATCCAGGAGGTCGTCGAGTTCGGGCACGGTGCCCGCGGCGGTCGCGGCGACTTCGAGGCTCAGGGAGCCGTTGATCGCGAACTGGCGCGTATCGAGCGTCTGGGTGACCTCGATCTTGTCGGCGGGACGCGGACTGGCCTTGCCTCCGGCGACCTTGAGGAGGGTCTCGGCGGAAGTCGCGGGGACGGTGACGGGGCCGCTCAGGTCGATGAAGCGGAGCTCCATCTGCACCGGCGGGATCTTGTCGACGCTGGCGTCCTTGGCCCGCACGAGCACATAGGCGAGCGTCGTCTCCTCCCAGCCCGGGCGGGCGGCCGGACGCGGCTTCACGTCAGGCGCGGCGAAAGTGATCGAGCGGATCTCGAAGAAGGGCGAAAGGCCTTCGGTGAGCTTCTTCTCGAACTCATCGCGCGGACCTTGCGCCTCGGCGGAACGCAGGGCCTGCGGACCCCTGCGTTTATTGGCCGCGGCGGTCGCCGACGGGTCGTTGCTCAGGTATTGTCCGAAACGGGCGACCCGGCCCATGGCCTCGGTGTGCACGACGCTGACGATGATGCCGAAGTCCTGCCCTGCCCCGACCGTGTTCGGTCCGTCGACGCGGGTCTGGACGCGGATCTCACCGAGGAGCTCGTCGAGGTAATCCGCACGCTTCTTGAGTCCGAGCGAGAACGGGTCGTCCTTAGTGACCACGAGCGTGGCGGCGAGGTAGCGGTACTTCAGGTCCTCGTGCAGGGGGTTATTCTGGTCGTTCAGGCGAGCGTTGAGCGTCTTCGCCAGCTGACCCATGTGCGTGCCCGCGAGCCGGCCCGGCAGCGCCTGGATGGCGGCACGGATGCGGCCGAGGGCCGCGCGGTTGAGCGGCTTGCCGAGATTGACCTGGCCGTTGCCGCCGATGCCGAGCACGGCGTTGAACCAGCTCAGGTAAGGGTCGATGGACTGCTCATTAGGCTGCAGGCGGACGGCCTGACGGCCGTAGGCGTCGGCGGCACGCTGGAAATAATCCTGCGAACGCAGCGTCCGCTCCTTGGCGAGCACGAGACGCTTGGCTGGATCGGTCGGGGCGAGGTCCTGGAAGCTTTCGAAATCAGCCCAGTCATTCAGGACGACGGCGCCGAGCAGAAGGGCCTTGAAGGCGTCGGGTCGATCGGCCTGCCATTCGTCGATGAGCTTCAGCAGCGAGGCATAACCGTCCGCGGCCATGGCGTAGGTCTGGGCCTCGTTACGGCGGGTCAGTCCGCTGCGCTGGACGTCGGCGCGGCGCCAGCGGTCGCCGAGGTTGGCATGCATCTTCTGGGCGAGCAGGAAGAACACCTGCTCGTCCATCTTGGCGGCCGGACCGAACACGCGTTCGATGTGCGTGTCGCGGTAGGCCTCGGCGTTGCTGTAGGCCAGGTCGAAGGCGTTGACGACCTTGCTCTGGTCACGCGGCGCGACGCCGGCCTGACGGAAGAGCGCCATCATGCGGGCCAGGCTGTCGATGTTGCGCTCCATCATCACCGGGGTCACGGGGATGCGGGCGTCCTCGGGCAGGCCATAACGGGCGCGCAGCTCAGCAGGCAGCTGGGGATTGTGAGCCTGCCCCCAGGCGAGCAGGAAATCTTCGGCCAAGGCGACGCCCGCGGCCGGATGACGACGCGCGAGCTCGGTGATGCGATCCGCGGCGAGTTCGAAGTTCGCGCTGACGATGACCGCGCGGGCCAAGGTCGCGTCGAAGCGGGCACGCAGGTCGGGCGACAAGGCGGCGAGCCACTTGCCGGCGGGCGCCAGCTGGAGCATCTCCTCCGGATCGATGTCATTGGCGCCATTGCGGTTGTTGCTGCGTCGGATGCCGCCGGACTGACGGCCGAAAGACTGTTCGACCTCGGCCATCCAGGATTCCGCCATCAGGCCGAGGACCTGCCGCCAGTCGCCCCCGGCGACGTCGACGTGCTCGGCGATGAGGTTGGCCAGCACCGTCTGGGCGCGGAGATTGTCCATGCGCTGGGCGGCGGGCGCGCCGCTTTCGTTCTGGATCTTACGCGAGAGACCGCCGACGACCTTGAGCGCGGCGTCGGGCTGCGACTTCATGAGTTCGGCGAAGGTGCCGCCGAGCACGGCCGGCGAGACCTGCGTGAGCACGCGGAGCATCTCGCCCGCGGCCTTGCTGCGCTCCCAGTCGCTGGTCTTCTTCTCCGAACGGAGGATCGCGACGTTGTCGCTCCAGATGCGCGAGATCTGGTCGCGCTGGGCGATCTCGGTGGCTTGTTCCGCCGCCAGGAAGGCCGCGATCTCCTGGCGGAGGCCCTCGTCGGCGACCTGGTCCAGGTCGGCGCCGGCGGGCAGATACTGGCGGGCGAGGTCACGGAAACCGCCGGCGAGCAGGACGCGGCCGGCCGCGAGACGGCGGGCGGGATCCTTGCCGCCGAGCTTCTCGGTGCCGCGCGTCAGGCGTTCGGCGACCCAGAAGCTTTCATTAGGCGCGACGATCTGGCCGAGCATCTGGCCGAGCTTGCGGAGTTCGAGGTCGGTCAGGTCGCCGGGGCCGGCGTCGGCGAGGGCGAAGACATCCTCGAGCCGCACGCCGTTCTTGGGGCGTTCGGCGAGGTCGGTCAGCATCTTGTCGTAGATGCCGCGGCCGAGTTCGGGCGGCAGCGCGGCGAGCTCCGCGCGGACCTGCGCCCAGTCTCCGAGGCGGAAGGCCGAGAGGAAGCGGGCGTCGGCGCCGGCGCGGGCGTCCGGCCGGGCGGACTTCTCCATCGCCGCGAAGACCTCGCCGAGGTCGCGCGAGTAACGATGACGGAGCAGGCGTTCATATTGCTGCTGCGTCTTGGCGTCGAGCGGCGCGGCCTGCTGGGCGGGAAGCGTCGCCACGCACGCGAGCGCGGCGCAGAGGAACGGACGGAGGAGTCTCATGGGGATGCTTGGAAAGGATTCAGGAACCATTGTCGGGGATCTTCCGGTTTTCTTCGAAGACCTTGCGGTCGTCGGCCTTGGTCGGCTTACCCTTCGGCTCGGGACCGGCGAGGAGCGCAGCGGCGGCCTTGGCCTTCTTCGGACCGGGCTTGCCGGCGGCTTCGACCTGCAGGGCGGCTTCGAGATTCTGCTGCTTGCCGGCGCCGATGCCGGTGACGCCCTCGACGGGCTTGATGCCTCCGGCGGCGGGCTTCACGCCTTCGGGCGGCTTCACTCCCTTGACGCCGGCGAGGCCCTTGGCGGGCGGCGGCGGCGTGGCCTTCGTCCCGGCGCCCTTGACGGACTCCGGAGGCTTCACGCCCTTGACGGCTTCGACTCCCTTCGGGGCGGGCGGCGGAGGGGTCCCTTTCGTGCCGGCGCCTTTGACGCCTTCGGGCGGCTTCACGCCTTCGGCGCCGACGAGTCCTTTCGTCGGAGGCGGCGGAGGCGTCGCCTTCGTGCCCGGTCCGTCGACGGGCATGGCGCCTTCGGTCACGGACGCGGGCGGCGGAGCCTGCTTCACGGGCTTGGCGCCGCCGGGAGTCTTGACGCCGTCGACTTTCTCGACGCCATCGACGGTGGTCGGCGCGACGTTCTTGGCGGCGGGATCGACCTCCTTCACCTTGCCGGAGCCTTCCTGACGGACGCCGCGCACGCCTTCGACGGCGGCCGGAGCCGGCGCTTGCTGGGCGAAGGCGGTGGCGCCGCAGAGATAGAGTAGGAGGAAGGTCTTCATAGGGATTGCTGGCCAAGGGAGCGGGCGAACTCGGCTTCGACGCGTCGCTCGTAATCGGCGAGGGCCGCGGGATCCTGGTGCTCGGCGAGATAACGGAAGACCTGACGGGTGCGTTCGGCGTAAGGACGCCACTCTTCCTCGGTCGCGCCGTTGGCCTTCAGGAGGGAGGTCGCATAGAAGTAGGCCTTGCCTAAGGTCTCGCGGACCGCGCGCGTGGTCGCGCCGTCCTCGCCGTCGACCGCGGCGGATTCTTTCAGCAGCTGGGACAGGTCGGTGATCGCGCCGGCGACGTCGAGCATCTCGACCTTCGCCTTGGCCTTCGCCAGCCGGACCTGATGCCGGACCGTCGCGCGTTCGCTGGGCGGCAGCTCGGCCGCGAGCTTATCATACTCCTCGACGATGGCGGGCCAGTCCGGTTCCTTGGCGCGCTCGAGTTCGCGGATGCGCGTGAGATGATCCCGGGCCTGCTCGCGGGCCAGCTGGGCCTGACCTTCGTTGAAGTGATAGTAAACCACTCCGACGGGGAACAACAGCCAGAGCAACGTGAAGAACTTCCTCATCGGACGTCGCCCTCCCCGGCGGCTTCATCACGACGCACGACCTTCCACCCGGTCCCGAAGTATTGCAGCGCCACCGGCAGCAGCGCGAGCACCGCCGAACCCAGCAGCATGGCCAGCACCGCCAGCTGCGCGAGATCGAGGCCCGACTTCGGCGGCGCCGTCCGCCGGACGAGGTCGCCCAAGGCGTCGGTCGGCAGATGCTTCTCGTTCACGTCGTAATAGGCGCCGCGCAGCGCGCGCGCCACGTTCGCCAGCACTTCGGCGTCCTGCCGCGACTGGTGTCCGGCGATGAAGGTGCCTTTGCGCGGATCGCCGACGCCGAGGACGAGCACGTCCTTGACGGACTTAGGTCGCGGCAGGATGGGCTGCAGGGGGACCGTGTCGCCGTCGGTGAAGATGACCAGGCGCACCGTCTTCTCCGGCAACGGGGCGACCACCTTGACGGCGGCGTTGATCGCAGCGCCGAGGTCGGTCGAGCCGGGCTTCATCACGTATTGGACCGGCAGGCCGTCGAAGACATTGCGCACGAGCTCCGGGTCGCGCGCGTCCATGACCACGGAACGCGCCTCGGTGTAGAAACCGACGACGCCGTAACGGAGGTCGCCGCCCACGCGCATGAGCACGGCTTCGACTTCCTCGCGCATGCGCTGCTGACGCGTGACCTTCCCTTCCGGCCCCGCGTCCTTGAGATACATGCTCGGCGAAAGGTCGGCGACGAAGACCAGCCGGGTCGGCTCCGCGGTTTCGGCCGGCTTGCCGTCCTTGGCCGCCTGATGCAGCTCCCACGTCACGGCCAGACCCCAGGCGAAAGCGGCGAGCGACAGGCAGCGCAAGCAAGGTGCGACCATCGTCCAACCCCTCGCCCGCCCCTCCGGTCCGAAAGCCAGCCGGGCGACGACCCGCACCCGACGGGCATGCAAAGCCTCCGCCAAGGCGGAGAGCAGCAACACCAGGAGGGCGGCGTATACGGGGTTCATGGGGGCGGCGGGGTGGCCGTCTAGGGGGAAATAAGCCACCCCGCCGAAGCGAGGCAAACTGCAATGCGTCCGATGCACCCTTTATCCTCCGCCAAGGAGGCAATGAGGCGTGAACAAACCAAGAAATGTCGTCCGGAAGGGGACGCGTCAGGGGCCGCCTCAGGCGCCGACCATCCGCCGCCAGGCGCTGAGGTTGTAGTAGTTCGAGACGCGGGCGACCTTGCCGTCCTTGATCTCGAAGAAAGCCCCGACGCGGAGGTGATACTTCTGACCGGTGGCGGGCGGGAGGCCCTCGTCCGTCTTGAGATATTCGCCGCGGATATAGAACTCGGCGGCGGCGCGGGAGGCGTCCGGGCCGGCGAAGACCACGAGGTCCTCGACCTGCTCGCGGTAAGCACGGTCCATGCGCCCGAGGAAAGCGCGGAAAGCCGGGATGCCGACCTCGACGCCGCCTTCGTTGATTTCGTGCACGATGTCAGGGTGCAGAAGGGCGAGCAGGGCTTCGCGGTCCCCGGAATTGAAGGCCTGATAATACTGACGGATGAGCGGATGCATGGGTTCAGGGAAGGAGGCGGAGCGGCCGGGCGGCCAGCTTGGACGGATCGGTCTCGCCGGGCGTGGCGCGGTGACGGCGCAGAAGCGTGAGGTCGACGTCGACGGTGAGGGCGTGGTCGCCTTCGGCGCAGACCGGCGTGGAGAGGTGCCGAGGTTCGTCGCGGAACGCGGCCTGCGAGGGCGCGAAGGCGGCGGCGCGGCCGACGTTCTCGTCGATCAGCACGGAAGTCGTCCGTCCGACGAGGTGGCATACGCCGACGTGGCAGCCGAGCTCGACGGAGCGCGCATCGGCGCAACGCCCTACCCTTTCGACGCCGAGGATCGTCTCGGTCGCGCTGGGCACGAGCATCAGTTCGACCCCCTGTCCGCGCAGGACGGCGGCCAGTTCGGGAATCTCGACGTCGAGGCAGATCACGACCACGCAACGGACGCCGCGGAAGGACCAGAGGCTGACGCCGTCACCGCCGACGAAGGCGGATTCCCACGGCGTGAGATGCAGTTTATCCTGATGGCGGAAAGCGACGCCGTCCCAGATCGGCGCACGATTGCGGAGCAGGCCGTCCGCGCCGACGAACGGCACGGTGCCAAGGACGACGCCCTTGTCGGCCTGCGCCAGACGCGGAGCGAGCCGCGGCCAGAGGTCGTTCCAGAAGAGCTGCGCGACCCCGCGGAGCTTGTCTTCGCCCGCGACGAAAGGCTCAAGGCCCATCCAAAGGAATTCAGGCAGCACGACGAGATCCGCGCCGTCATCCCAGGCTTCGCGTACCTGCGCGCAGACCCGATCGGCGAAGGCGTCGGGCGAGGCCGCGGGGACGCCGACGTCGAAGGTCAGCAAGGCGAGGGTCAGGCGGTCCATGTCTTCGTCCAGAAGGTGAGGGTCTTGGGAGATTCCTGCTCTTCGCCGACTTCCTTCCAAGGGAAAACCGCCTGCAGTTCCGGACGGCGACGATAACCTTGGCGCGTCCAGAAGGCGTCCAACGGACGGTGGCCCGCGGGCCGGGCCGGATGATCGGCGGGCCGGTCGACCGCGCAGAAGGCCGTCGTGCGCAGGCCGAGCCGGCGCGCATGGGCTTCGCGTCGGGCGAAGAACTCGCCGCCGAGACCGCCGCCGCGGAACTCCGGCAGGACGATGCTCTCACCCAGATAGAGGATGTCATCCGTCGGCACCCTGGCGCGTTCGAACGGACCACGGAAGCCTTCGCTCTCCTCCGCCATCGGCATGCAAGTCGTCGCGCCGATCGTGCGACCGGCGGCGTCCTGAGCGAAGACCACGAGGCTGCGCGGACAAGCGAGGTAGCCGCGGAGGTATTCCCGCTCATACTTCAGATCCCCCTCGTAAAGGTAAGGGAACTCGCGGAACACCGCGATGCGCAGTCCGCCCAGCGTATCGATCCAAGGCTCCAGTTCAGGTCCGCGGACTTCGATGAGCTGGAACGCGGGCGCCATGACGGGACTCAGAGCCGGATGCGCAGACGGGGCGAGATCGGCGTGCCGGCGTCGCGGCGCGGCGGCTTCGGCCCCTTGCCCGGAGTCTCGTCATCATCGGCGGCCAGGGCCTCCGTGAATTCCTCGGGCATCGGCGCGGCGGCCTTGAACTCGACCTTGGCGCCCTGCCAGTCGAACGAAAGCTGCGTCGTCTCGGCGTGCAGGAAGAGCCGCTTGAAACCTCGGGCCGTACCGACGGCCTTGTTGAATTCGAAATCGCCGTAGGTGCGGTCGCCGAGGATCGGGTGGCCGTGCGCGGCGGTCTGCACGCGTAGCTGGTGCGTGCGGCCGGTGCGCGGTTCGAGGCGGATCAGGGAAAGCGGGAGCGTGCCGCCGGCGGCGCGTTGCCACTGGTAGACCGTCACCGCCGGGGCGCCCGCGCCCGTCTCGGAGCGCACGCCGCCGCCCGGGCCCTTGGACTTCGACAGCTGGTCCTGCCAGGTGCCACGCGGGGTGCGCAGGCCGCGGCCGCGGATGAGGGCCACGTATTGCTTCGAGACCTGCGAACGCGCGAACATCTTACGGACGACGTCGGCCACGCCGACGTCGAGCGAGAGCAGCAGCACGCCGCTCGTCGGGGAGTCGAGTCGGTTCAGAAGGTAGACGCGGCGGATGCCGCCCTGGCCGTCACGCACATGGAACGCCTCTTCCTCAAGGGAGTAGTTGCCGGCGATGAGGATGGTGCCCTTCTCCGCGACCTCGCCGGGGTTGGGATGAGAGAGGATGCCGTCCGGCTTCGCGACCGCGATCAGCCCGCAGGGATGGGTGGCGACCGCGCGCACGCCGCGTCCGAAGGGGATCCAATCTGTCGGGAGCGTCATCAGCGGTAATAGAAGTTGATCGTGACGATGTCGCTCTCGCCGTACAAGGCGACCATATCCGC
>JBJOMV010000041.1:0-17137 GCA_046052185.1 Verrucomicrobiota bacterium
CACTCTGCCCGCGGACGGGCTTTCCGCAACCTATCCCCGCGGGTCCGTCTCGATGGCGAGCGCGTTGCCGAGCTCCCATGAGGCTTCGTAGGCCGCGACGTAGTCGGGCGAAGACCAAGCCGGCGAAGCGGCCTCGCCGCCCAGCCCGGCGATGAAGCCGTAGCGGATGGCGTGCGAGATCCGGCGACGTCGCGGGTTCTCCCGCGCGTTGCTCCACTCGAGCGCGGCGGTGAAGGCGGCGTCAGGAATCGGCGAGACGACCGAGCGGCCGACCTGCCAGGCGACGACCCCGGCATGGTCGAGGTCGCTGACTTTCCGGCCGAGGGCCAAGGACATGGGCACGGGGGCGTTCTGCCGGCCGGCTTCGATCTGGGCTTTGACCTGGAGGGCCAAGGCCACTCGCCAGCGCTCCTCCGGAGTCAGCAGGCCGAAGTCATATTCCGGGTCGTCGGCCGCGGCGTCCCGGAGCTCGACCTTGGCGTAACGGCGCCATTTGGTCAGCCAGGCTTCCCATTGGTCCGTTCCGCGGAGGGGCGGCTTGCCCAGCCATTCGGGGATGTCTTCGCGCATAGCAGGAATACAGGCCTTTTGGCCCAATCTCCGCGGTGAGGCAAGGAAAAGGTGAAACTATGTTCACTATCGTAGGGCATCTCACTGGCCTGGGTGGGCTTAGCCTCTGGATAAACCTCTCAAAAGCCGATTTTTCGTCGAACTATTCCTCCCGTTTGGTGTTATCTACCCGTACCCCCTCTTACCCAAGTGATCCGCGCTCATTCCACCCATCGTCAACGGCGGGCTTCTCTGCCCATTTTCTGCCTGTTGCTGGCCGCCGCCTCCGCCCCGCTCGTGGGTTTTGGTCAGGCTGCTCCCGCCGCTCCCGCCGCCGCGGCTGCGCCGGCGGTGGTCCCGGGTGTCGTCGCCGCGGTCCCGCTCCCCGGTCTCAATGGTTCCGACCAGATCGGCCCGGTCATCCTCCGCGATGAGACGATCGCCCAGGTCCTCGACCTGATGCAGCGCTGGACCGGCAAGTCCATCCTCCGCCCGCAGGCGCTCCCGGCCAGCGTCTACACGCTCTCGCTCCCGGCTTCGATCACCCGC
This sequence comes from Verrucomicrobiota bacterium, assembly GCA_046052185.1. Classification (GTDB taxonomy): domain Bacteria; phylum Verrucomicrobiota; class Verrucomicrobiia; order Opitutales; family UBA953; genus UBA953. The sequence continues at coordinate 1,099 of JBJOMV010000041.1, forward strand.
GACGAAGCCCTCCTCGCCCTCGAGACCTTGCTCAACCTCAACGGCATCGCCGTGATCCAGCAGGGCGACAAGTTCCTCAAGGTCGTCCCCAACCTCGTCGCGAAGTCCGAGTCGCCGCAGCTCATCGCCGGCTCCGTGCTCTCGCTGCCCCCCAGCGGACGCATCGCTTCCAAGATCTTCACGCTCAAGCACGCCAACGCCCAGGAGCTCGTCGCCCAGATCGCCTCTAGCCTCAACACCACGCTGGCCTCGCCGCCCGTCTACTTCGGCCGCAACAACGCCCTGCTCATCACCGACTCGATCTCCAACCTCCAGAAGATCGAGACGCTGACGATGCAGATCGACAGGCCGCAGCTCGACCTCGTCGTCACCAAGAGCTACGTGCTCAAGAACGCGATGGCGACCGACATGGTCAACAAGCTGACGTCGATGCTCCGCTCGCCCGCCACGGTCTCCGGCGGCGCGCCCTTCCGCCTCAGCACGGGCACGACCTTCCTCGCCGACGAACGCACCAACCGCGTGCTCCTCATGGGCTCGGCCGACCAGCACGACTTCTTCGACAAGCTGATCGACACGCTCGACCAGAAGTCCAACCCGAACACCAAGACGGACGTCATCTTCCTCCGCCACGCCGACGCCCAGCAGGTCGCCACCTTGGTCACTTCCCTCGTCACGGGCCAGACCACCGCCGCCGCCCGCGCCGGCAATTCCGTCCGGAGCACGACCCTCAACCGCACGCCGACGCCGGTCGCCGCCCCGGGCGCGCCCGCCGCCCCCGGCGCCTCGCAGATGGGCGCCGACGAATTCAGCAGCAACCTCACGGTGCTCCCGGACGTCCGCAGCAACTCCGTCGTGGTCTCCGGCACCAACGACGACCTCCGCCTCCTCCATGAGCTCATCGAGAAGGTCGACATCGTCCTCCCGCAGGTCCGCATCGAAGTCGTGATCGTCGAGGTGAAGCTTTCCGATAACGAGACCAACGGCTTCAACACGCTCGGCCTGACCGTCAACAACGGCAAGCTCGTCGGCATCGGCGGCACAGGCGGCGGCTTCGCCGTGAACGGCGTGCCCGCCACGACCAACACCACGCTGGCCCCGAACAGCACCCAGATCAACGCCTCGCAGGGCACGTTCAACACGACGACCAACGACTTGAGCGCGACCATCGGCCTGACGACCACCCCGCGCAAAGGCGACTTGAAGGTGCTCTCGGTGCCCGCGGTCACGACGACCCATAACAAGGAGGCCACGATCTTCGTCGGCGAATCCCGCCCGGTCATCACCGGCTCGACCATCGCCGCGCAGACCGGCCAGATCACCTCCACGGTCTCGCAGCGCGACATCGGCATCCAGCTCAAGGTGCTGCCGCTCATCGGCAAGGACGGCGCGGTGCAGCTCCAGGTCTCGCAGTCGGTCGAAGACATCCTCGGCTCCACCATCCTCGACGGCAACGACCAGCCGATCATCGGCCGGCGCACGACCGACTCCTACGTGAGCGCGATGAGCGGCGAGATCGTCGTCCTCGGCGGCCTGCAGCGCACCATCTCGACGAAGTCCACCTCCCGCCTCGGTCCCATCCCGTTCCTCGGCGACCTCTTCGGTTCGTCGACGGTCCTCGAGGAGAAGCAGGAGCTGATCATCTTCCTCCGCCCTTACGTGCTCAACGGTTCGGCCGTCGACAACCTCGACGCCATCAGCCGCGCGACGGCCAGCGCGCTCGGCGCCGAGGCGAAGAAGGTCCTCGACAACGTCCCCGGCAAGATCCCCGCCGCCCCGGCGCAGAAGTGACATGCTGACCGTCGACCGGCACGGACTGCCCTCGGCCCTCGCCGAGCGCCTGACCGACGAGGCCCGCGCTTCGTTCGCGGAGACGCCGCGTGAGGCCCGCTTCAAGTTCCTCGCGCAGGCCCTCGGCCTCGACGAAGCCTCGCTCCTCGCCGAGCTCTCGCGCCTCACGGGCCTCGAAGTCCTCGAAGAGCCCGCCATCGATCCCGACGGCATGAAGATCCTGCCGGCGCGCATCGCCTCCGAAGCGCAGGTCGTCCCGACGCTCCTCCCCGGCGGCGAAGAAGGCCGCCTCCGCCTCGTCACGGCGCTGCCGCCCGACACCGATACGGCCGACTGGGTCGCGACCTTCGCCGCCCGCCGCCCGAAGTGGTACCTTTCCCCGCCTGAACGCGTGGCCGCCCTCATCAACGAGAACTACGGCGTGGGTTCCGGCAGCCTCGAAGACGAAGGCGACGACCTGCCCGCCGCCGAAGTCGCCGCGTCCGACGAGGCCGACCAGGACGCCGCGGTCGTCCGCTTCGTGACCGAGGTCCTCACGCAGGCCGTCGCCGAAGGCGCGACGGACGTCCACTTCGAGCCGCAGGAGAACAACCTGCGCATCCGTTACCGCGTCGACGGCATCCTCATCGCGATCCCGTTGCCCGACAACCTCGCCCGCTTCCAGGACGCGATCATCTCGCGCCTGAAGATCATGGCGCGCCTCAACATCTCGGAGCGCCGCCTCCCGCAGGACGGCCGCATCAACTTCCGCGACGGCAAGAACGTCCTCGATATCCGCGTCTCGACCATCCCGACCATCTACGCGGAGTCGGTCTCGCTGCGTCTCCTCAACCAGCGCAAGGAGGCCTACAACATGGACCGCATCGGCATGAACGCCGAAGAGCAGGCCGCCGTCCGCAAGGTCCTCGACTACCCGCACGGCATCATCCTCGTGACGGGCCCGACGGGTTCCGGCAAGTCGACCACGCTCAACGCCTTCCTCCAGGCGATCAATTCGCCCGACATCCGCATCGTGACGATCGAAGACCCGATCGAGTACGAAGTGCCCGGCGCCAACCAGGTGCAGACGCGCGCCGAGATCGGCCTGACCTTCGCCGGCGCCCTCCGCAGCACGCTCCGTCAGGACCCGGACGTGATCATGGTCGGTGAGATCCGCGACTTGGAGACGGCCGAGATCTCCATCCGCGCCTCCCTCACGGGCCACCTGGTCTTCTCGACCCTCCATACCAACGACGCTCCGGGCGCCATCACGCGCCTCATCGACATGGGCGTCGAGCCGTTCCTCGTCGGCTCGGCCGTCGAACTGGTCATCGCCCAGCGCCTCGTCCGTCGCCTCTGCGCCGATTGCGCCAAGACGGTCCCGGTCGACCGCGCGAAGCTCCTGCCGGCGCTCGAGACGCTCGGCATGGACGAGTCCTTCCTCAAGGACGTCACCTCCCTCAAGGAAGCCGTGGGCTGCCGTAAGTGCCGCGGCACGGGCTACCGCGGCCGCGTCGGGGTCTTCGAGATCTTCCACCCGAAGCCGCTCCACGACCTGATCATCAGCCGCATCTCGAACCGCGAGCTGACCGAGAAGGCGATCGCCCTCGGGATGCGTCCCCTCGCCAAGGCCGGCTGGCTCAAGGTCGCCGCCGGTCTCACGACCATCGACGAGCTCGTCCGGAACCTGAGCTCGAACGAATAACGCCGCGATGGCCGTCTTCAATTACACCGCGCGCGACGCCGCCGGCGCCGTGACCGAAGGCACCATCGAGGCCCCCGCGCGTCGCGACGCGCTCCGCAGGCTCCAGGCCCGCGGCCTCAAGCCGGTCAAGGTCGAGGAGTCCGGCGCCGCGGTCCGCGCCAAGGAATCCGCCCGCGAAGGCGGTCCGGCCGACAAGGATCTGCTGCCGACCGAGGCCGAGTGCCTGCCGTTCCTCGAGTCGATGGCCGACCTGGTCCGCTCCGGGATGTCCGCCGGCGAGGCGCTCCGCCTCCTCGCGCTCCGCCTCCAGAAGTCGCGCCTCCGCGCCCTCTGCGCCGGCATCTGGGCCAAGCTAGGCGAAGGCCAGAGCCTGTCCGCCGCGATGGGCGCGTACCCGCAGGTCTTCGACGGCCAGACGCTCAACCTCATCGCCGCCGGCGAAGCGACGGGTAACATCCGCGACGTCCTCGAGCGCCTGATCACCCACTTCACGGAGCAGAAGGAATTCAAACGTAAGCTCATCAGCGCGATGGCCTACCCGCTGTTCATCTGCGTGGTCGCCGTCGGCGTGGTGATCTTCTTCGTGCTCTTCCTGCTGCCGCGCCTGCAGACGCTCCTCACCTCCCTCGGCGGCAAGCTGCCGCTCTCCACCAAGCTGCTGATGACCTTCGCCGACGTCTTCGTCGTGGTCGGCCCGATCCTGCTCGTGGCCGGCGTGCTCACGGTCATCGGCATCGCCCGCTGGCGGAAGACGGAGGAAGGCAAGCTGGCCTCCGACGGCCTGCTCCTCAAGGTCCCGCTGGCCGGCTCGTTCGTGATGCGCGTCTCGGTCCTCAACTTCTGCCACACGCTCGCGGTGCTCCTGGAGAACGGCATCACCACCGCCGAAGCCCTCCGCCTCGCCGAGAAGACCGCCCCCAACCGCGCGCTCCGTCAGCAGCTCCGCGAAGCCACCGACCGCGTGCTCGAAGGCGACAGCCTCTCGAAGGCCCTCGCCCGCACGGGTTACTTCCCGCGCCTCCTCCTCGACCGCGTCGCCGTCGCCGAACAGACCGGCAACCTGGCGCCCGGCCTCCGCGACATCTCCCGCTCCTACCGCGCCGAGCTCGACCGCTGGCTCGGCACGATCTCGCAGACGATCTCCGCCTCGGTCCTCGTCGCCGCCTTCTCGTTCGTCGCCTTCATCGCGTTCGCGATCGTCGCCGCCGTCTTCGAAGTCAGCTCCAGCTTCCGCTTCTAAGGGTAGGGATGCGATGACATCGCATCCGCTGTATCTAAGGTAGGCACCGCACCCCGTGCGGGCCTGAGTGCAAAAGTGCAAACCGGCCTGCGGCCTGTGCAAAGGTGCAAATGTGAAAGACATCTTCAGGTCCCCGGTCTCGGCCCTCAGGTCTCAGGTTCGGTTGTTCAGGTACAGGTGCGGGTACCGGGTAAAACTCATATCCTGAACCCGAACCCGAACACCTGAACCTGGCTCCCGACGGCCGAGACCCGAAACCTGAAAAGGATTTGTCTCCCACGTTTGCACTTTTGCACAAGAGCTCCGCTCTGGTTTGCACCTTTGCACTGCATCAAGCTGCAAGCTTCGCAAGTGGCCCTCGAGCCCTCGATTCATGTCCCCGTGCCAGCAAGCCCCTCGCGCTAGTGCGCGCCCTCGTGCCCTCGCGCCTTCGTGCCCTCTATTTTACTTCGCCTCCGGCTCCGCTCCCTCCGCCTTCACCCCGCTGGGGATCTGGCCGATGAGTTCGAGCGCGGTCAGGGTCGCCTTGAAAGTCACGGTGCCGTTGCCGCCGCGTTCGGTGGTCATGACCATGTCGCCGATCGCGAGGTAAGGGGCGCGCGCCTTCACGCTGTCGTAGAAGCGCAGGATGCTGCCGATGTCCGCCTTGCGGCAGCTGAACTGCAGCGAGTGCACCGCGAACTTGCCGGACTTGGTCGTCTTGGGGGCGTCGGTGTTCGCGCTCAGGCCGGCGTCGCGCGTGGCGTTGACGGCTTCGGCGACGAGCTTGGCGGGATCATAGCCATGGCCGGAGTCGAGTCCCTGCACGGCGAGGGCGGTCGCGTTGCGTACCTCGCGCTCCTTGGCGAGCGTGGCCTTCTGCGCGAGGGCGTCCTCTTCGAGGAGGCGCCAGGCGTCCCAGCCGCCTTGCACGCGGCCCCACGCGCCGGTCGACCACAGGGTCGCGGCCACGAGCAGGGCGGCGAGCGCCATGAAGCGTTCGCGGGGTTTCAGGCTGAAGAAGAAATGTTTCATTGGGCTTTGGGGGCTTCGGCCGTCTTGAGGAGGGCGGTCTGGCGGAAGGTGATCTCGAGGCGGAAGGTGGTCGAGGTGTCGCGCACGCGCGGTTCGCTGTTCGTCACGGACTCGACTTCCGGCAGCGACTGGACGGCCTTGAGGAAGTCCGAGATGTCACCGGCGTTCGGGGTGCGGGCGTCGACCGTCATGATGGGCTTGGTCAGGACGCTGTCCTTGGGCTTCTTGAGCTCGCAGTGCACGTTGGTGAACTCGACGGTGGCGGGTCGCTTCTCGTTCACGAGCGCGAGCATCTCGATCGGGAGCAGGCGCTTGACGCCCAGCTCGAGGATGCGGTCCGTGATCTTCTGCGACTCCACGATGTCTTCGACGAGCGGCCGCCGGGCCTCGTTGGCGGCCTCCAAGGTGCCGGAGCGCATCCTGATGACGAAGGCGCCGATGTCCAGCAGGAGCGAGACGACGAGCACCGCGGCGCCGAGGCGGGCGGCGTTCCAGAGGATCATGTTCAGGCGTTCCTTCTTCCGGCGCTCGGCCAGGAAGTCGGTGTCGCGGATGTCGGAGTCGTCCAAGCCCTTCTTGGGGATGGTGAAGGTACCGTTGCCTTCGCGCTTCAGCACGAGCGCGCCTTCGACGAGCGAACCGGAGAGGGCGCCTTCGACGGTCTCGACGGCGACGTCGGCCGGGAGTCCGGCGCGGGCGGCGGCTTCCTTGGCCAGGCCGGCTTCATCGGTGTCGGCGAGTTCGGCCACGGCGATCGCGGCGGGGAGTTCTTCGCCGGCCTTCCAGGCCAGCGCGGTCAGGCGTTCTTCGCCGCGATGCACGACCACGCCGTCGCCGGCGGTCCGGTGGCCGCACAGCGCGAGGAATTCCGGGACGACCTGGCAGTCTTCCGGCCACGCGAAGCTTTCCTCCGCGGTGAAGCGGCGGCGATGCGCCGCGTAGGCGAGCACCTGCTTGCCGTCCGTCGAGGTCACGAAACCGACGAGCATCTGCTCGAGCGGGAAAGGGGAGACGGCCTCGAGCGCGAGGTTCACCTGGCCGGGTACGTCTTCGCCTTCGACCGCGAGGCGGCGGACGAAGAAGCGGTTGCCGGGCAGCATGGCGGCTTCCTGGGTCTGGGCGCCTTGGAACATGCGCTTGAGGGGGGTGGTCATTTGGTGGGGGGCGGCGGGGCCGCGGTTTCGGAATTTTCGGCGGGGGGCTTCGGCTCGGGCGGAGCTCCGTTGTCTTCCTCCCAGGCGAGGATCTGGAAGGGGTAAGCGATCGTGTTGCTGGCGACGCGACCGCTCATGGTCGACTTGCCTAGGTTGGCGGGCGGTTCGATGCCGGGGGTGAGGTAAGGGGTGGGGGTTCTCGTAGTGGACCGCGGAGCGGCTGTCGAGGTTCCCGTCGTCCGCGGGGTCGTGGCCGTCGCGGAGCGGCCGTTCAGGCCGATGTCGGGATTGGTGTCGGGGTTGGCCGCCGCGCTCGGGTAGGCGACGTCCTCGCGGATGGCCACCAACGCGCTGACCCGGCACTTGGCCAGGCCTTCCTTCACGGTCACGCGGACCCACATGAGGATGATCTCGTCGTCGAACTTGGCGAGGTTCGCCCCGCCGCCGATGAGCTGGCGCACCTCGCTGGTGACGCGGAAGTAGGGCGGGGTCCCCACGATGCGCCGGCCGATCTCGGCCTGCCGCTCGCGGATCAGCGCCAGCTGGTTCTCGTCCAGGCCCTGCGAGAGGAGCACGGCGTCCGAGGCGGTGTTGATGTTGGCCTGCGGGAAGGTGTAGAGGCTGACGCACGCCTTGAAGGCCTGGAAGATCGGCGTGGCCCGGCCGCGTTCGTCGAAGAAGAGTTCCTTGGCGACGCCGATGCTGCGGAACTCCTCGAAGCTACGGATCGGGCGGCGCGCCGGCCGGAAGGACAGCGTCGCGCGCTGGTACGCGGCGTCCGAGGCCTCCTCCTCCAGCGACTCGTAGGACTTGCTCTGCCAGGCGACGATGGCGTCGGCGACGCGCTCGGCGTCCCGTTGCTCCATGCCCAGGGAATAGAGGAGCTGGATGAGGTCGTTCTTGGTGAGCACGCTCAGCGGCAGCTTGGCCGACTCGTCCTCGTAATCGAACTGCACCGTCAGGCCGTCGCGCGGCGGGAAGCCGGCGTAGGCGTGCGGGTCGTCGAAGCCCTGGCTCGGGGCGTGCACCTTGTTCAGGTCGATCGAGCGGATCTCGGCGATGACGGCCAAGGCCAGCTCGAGCTCGCTCTGCGCGTCCGCCCGCAGGCGCCGGCGGTCCGCTTCGTGCGTGGCGATGGAGAGCTCGAGCGAGTTGTCCTCCATGAACCGCGCCAGCAGCAGCGAGGCCAGCGTGATGAGCACGAGGACGACGATGATGACGGAGCCGCGGCGTCGCTTCATGGGGCGGTGGCGCCGGAGCGCTTGATGGGGAGGTCGAGGACCTTGGTGGCCTTGAGCGCGCCGCGTTCGAAGACGAGATGCACGCGGGCCGGCTTGCGCCAGGCGGTGCTGGCCGGCTCCTGCACGGGCTCGTCCTCGACGGTCCACTCCTTGAGCTCGGGGTCGTAGTATTCGAACTTCAGGCCGGTCACGAAGGGGCTGATCACGGTCTCATGCCGGTCGGTGATGTCGCGCTCGAGCTCGAGGCGCGACTGCCATTGGAACACGAGCCCGCGGCCTTCCTCGACGAACACCGTGAAGTCCACGTCGGGCAGCGGCGCTTCCGGCCAGTCGGCCAGGCGGCCGGCGTCCGGCAGCAGGAAGCCGAGGCGCGGCTCGGTCGTGCCCGCGCCGTTGTCCACGTCCTTGAGCGCGACGCCCGAGGCGCCCGGTCCGAGCGTCGCTTCCGCGAAGGCCCGGCGCACGAGCGCTGTCGCCGCCCGCGCGTGCTGGTCGAAGAGCCGTTGGTCGCGGCCGCCGCCCCACAGTTCGCTCATCGAGAACAGGAAGGTGTTGAGCGTGACCATCAGGATCCCGAGCAGGGCGAGCGAGACGAGCATCTCGAGCAGCGAGAAGCCGCGATGACGGGAAGCGCGGCTCATTGGGCGGGACGCGGCGCGGGCGCCGCCGCGGGCGTGCGGGCGGGCGGCGCGCCTTTGCCGGGGGCGCCGCCTTTGCCGCCGGGCGCGGTCGAGGCCGGCGGCCGCGCGGCCGCGCCTTTGGCGCCGGGGTTGGAGGGGACGAGTTTCTTGCCGCGCGTGGGCGCGCTGATGAAGGCGGAGTTGCCGTCGGCTTCCTTGTAGCCGCGCTCCTGTTCGAGCCGCTGCCGGGCCTCGTCGCGGATCTTCTGCCGGTCCGCGGGGATCGACCAGGTGGGGCGCAGGAGCATGCGCGTCTCGGTGAATTCCTCCGCTTCGCCGCCGTCCGGCGGTTCGATCTCGGCCGTCAGCTGCACGGCGAAGAGGTCGCTGACGGAGGTCGCCTCGATCTTGCCCTGCCAGCGCGCCTTGCGGCCGCCCGGCAGGTTGATCTCGCCGCCGGACTCGACGTCGTCGAAGCCCGGGGTCTCGAGCAGCGCCGCGCGGCAGCGGGCCTGGTCGTCGAGCCGTTGCTCGTCCTGCTTGAGCGCCAGGCGGCTCATGAGGACGTTCGAATACGCGGCGCCCAGGCTCACGGCGGCCAGCGCGAAGATCGCGAGGCTCATGAGCACTTCGATGAGGGTGAAGCCGCGGCGTCTCATCTGGCGTCGACGGCCGGCAAGGGCGCGCAGGTGAGGGGATCGATGGGCACGAGGCGGCGTTCCTCGTTGCGGCGGATGTCCAGGCGCACGCGGTCGCACGTGCCGTCCGGGTAGAAGCGCAGGCGCGCGAGGGGTTCTTCCGACGCCACGCCGCCGAGCAGGATCGCCCCGACGGTCTCGGGCGCGAGGATCTTCACGGACACGCCTTCGACCTTCGGGAGCTTCTCTTCGTGCGGGGCGGCATCATCCGGCGCGTTCTCAAATTGCCAGGTGAAATCCGGGCCGTCCTCGTCGGACGATTCTCCGGGAAAGAGCTCGAGGATCTGGCCGCGCTCGACGGCCTGGCGACGCAGCGTCTGCAGCAGCGCCATGAGCGCGTCCTCGGGATCCGACCGCGCGGTGCCCTTGAGGAGCTGCGCCGAGCCGCCCACGAGCACGGCCGCCAGCATGCTGATCAGGCCGAGGACGAGCAGCGTCTCCAATAAGGTGAAGCCGCGGCGCTCCGGCTGGCCGGATCGATGCTGCGCGTCCGGCTTCACCAGTTGCCGATGTCGTCTTCGGTGTCCGGCTTCTTGTCGCGGCCCATCGAGAACAGGTCGTAGCTCTCGGTGTTCTTGGTGCCCGGGTAGCGGTACTGGTATTCCTGGTTCCACGGGTCGAGCGGCGAGCGCCCGCCCTTGGCTTCCATGTAAGGTCCGCGCCACTTGTCGGCCTTGCCTTCCGGCGCGCTGATCAGGGCCTTGATGCCTTCTTCGGTCGACGGGTAGTCGCCGTTGTCGATGCGGTAGCGCACGAGCGAAGTCTTGAGCGACTCGTTGACGAAGAGTTTGGCGACGCCTTCCTGGCTCTGGCCGAGGATCTTGTCGGTGTTCGTGACGGCGAGGCCGACGAGCATGCCGACGATCGCGACGGCGATCAGGATCTCGAGCAGGGTGAAGCCCTTGCGCAGACGGCGGGCGGTGTTTTTCTGGACGGTGGTCATGGAGGGAAGATCAGCGGACCTTGGGGGTCTTGGGCGGCTTGGTGGAAGTGGTCGGCGCCGCGTTCGGCGTCTTGCCGCTGGTCGGGACGTCGCCACGGCTACGTCCGTCGTTGCCGCCGTTGCCGCCGTCCTGTCCGCGCTTGCCGAAGCGCTCGCGCATCTGCGCGCGGAAGGCTTCGACCTGCTCGGGCGTGAGGTTGAAGTTGCCGGCGACGAACGAGGGCGCTCCCCCGACGCTGGCCTGCGGGGCGGCCGCGGCGGAGACGGCGGCGAGCTGCGCCGGGCTCGGGCCTTTGTAAGTCACGACGACGGCCTGGTGCAGCGCCATCTGCTGAGGCTGGCCGCCGTTGTCGACGTTCAGGGTCTCGTTCACGGCGTCGAAGCCTTTGATGACGACGGGGACGTTCGTGGAAGGAGCCTCGCCTTCGGCCACCCAGCTCGACTGTTTGGTCTGGGTGTTGTAGATGCTGTAGTAGTTGACGCCGTCCTCACGGTACATGCCGCGGAACTCCAGCGTGCTCGGAGCCGCGCCGGGTCCGGCCACCGCGCCGGTGCCGCCGAACGGCGAGTTCTTGGCCAGGCCTTCGAGGTCCAAAGCGAACGCCGGCAGGCCGCCCAAGATCGCCGCCATGAGCAGGGCAGAGGTGGGTCGAATAAGGGGACGCATCTTATTAAGGGGAAAGGGGGTAACTCTGAAACACCAAGCGGAGGCTTAGGTTGCCGATTTAGTGGCTAATCTTGGGGGGTCGGAGGCCCAGAATCGAGGTATTATCGGCTTTCATGAGGGGCTTTGCTCGTTCGCTGCCCCGAAAGACCCTAAATTTCCCGACATTTACCCATAATCCATTGTCAGAGAGTGTCTTACGAATTTTACACCCTTTTGACAGTTTTTTGACGGATTGGGCCTTTGGTTTGCAACCTTACCCCTCTGGTTTTGTCTGTTTAAGTGATGCTGCCCTTGGCCTTCCGCATGGTTCGGCCGACCCTGACCTGCGCGGTCTTTGGGGCGGTCGTCTGCGCCTCCGTCGCCCCGGCCGCCGCCCAGGATTTCCAGAAGGATGTCGTGCCGTTCCTGGACAAGTACTGCTACGAGTGCCACGACGCCGAACTGGCGAAGGGCCACCTCAACCTCGAGGCCTTCAAGGATGACTCCCGCTTCTTCCGCGACCAGCGCGTCTGGCGCGAGGTGGTCAACCAAGTCACCTCCGGCGAGATGCCCCCGGCGAAGAAGAAGACCCGCCCGTCCCCCGCCGAGGTCGAAGCCCTCCAGTCCTCGGTCCACAAGCTGCTCGCCGCCGCCATCGCCAAGGCGAAGCCCGACCCGGGCGACGTGACCATCCGCCGCCTCAACCGCGCTGAGTTCAACCACACGATCCGCGACCTCTGTTTCCTCGACGAGAATTTCTCCGCCGACTTCCCGGCCGACGACACGGGCTACGGTTTCGATAATATCGGCGACGTGCTGACGTTCTCGCCGGTCCACCTCGAGCGCTTCCTCTCCGTGGGCGAGGCGATCGCCGCCAAGGCGATGCCGTCCAAACCGACCGAGCTCGAAGGCACGGGCCTCGCGATGATCGAGATGTCGCCCCGCGGTAAGCGCGAAAGCCAGCAGCGCTACTTCGATCCGTCGCCGTATCTCGTGGGTCCGATGACGGCCTCCCGCGACGGCGACTACGTGATCTCGGTCGCGCTCCGCTCCACGGGTTCGTCCGGCGATCCGCCTCCGAAGGTGGCCTTCCTCGTCGACGGCCGTGAGGTCGGCACCTATCAGTTCAAGCAGGTGAAGAAGACCGAAGTCGCCGAAGCAAAGGTCAAGCTCACGGCCGGCCAGCATGAGTTCACGCTGAAGTGGCTCAACCCGCCCACGAAGATCACCGGCAACAACCGCACGCTCTCCGGCCTGCGCCTCCGCCTCCTCGGCCCGACCGACACGCGCACCGAACTCCAGCGCCGCCTGGCCGTCGTCATCGGCAACGCGACCGGCGAAGCCCGCGCCCGCCTCGTCGCCAATTCCTTCGTGAGCCGCGCGTTCCGCCGCCCGGCCACGCCCGCCGAGCTCACGCGCTACGTGAAGGTCTTCCTGGAGGGCGAGAAGAACGGCGGCAACTGGGAGTCCGGCGCGCAGGCGATGATCGCGGTCGTGCTGGCCTCGCCGAAGTTCATCTTCCGCGCCGAGCAGGACGAGGCCCCGACGGCCAAGGACGCGCATCCGATCAGCGAGTTCGCCCTGGCTTCCCGTCTCAGCTATTTCCTCTGGGGCTCGATGCCCGACGACGAGCTCTTCCAGCTGGCCTACGCCAAGAAGCTCTCGGCCAACCTCGAAGCCCAGACGCGTCGCCTGCTCAAGGACCCGCGTTCCCGCTACCTGACCGAAGGCTTCGGCCTGCAGTGGCTGCAGCTCCGTCAGCTTTCCACGGTCTCGCCTGACCCGACGATGTTCCCGGCGTTCAACGACGCGGTGCGCACGTCGATGATCAAGGAGACGGAGCTGTTCTTCGCCGAGATCGTCCGCGAGGACCGCAGCGTGCTCGACCTGATCGACGCGGACTTCACCTATCTCGACCGCAATCTCTCGCAGTTCTACGGCATCGACGCCGACCTTCCCCGCGGCCGTGGTCCTTCGCCGTTCGTGCGCGTGACGCTCCCCAAGGGCGAGCGCGGCGGCATCCTCACCCATGCGTCGATCCTCACGGCCACCTCGAACCCGACGCGCACCTCGCCGGTGAAGCGCGGCAAGTGGATCATGGAGCAGATTCTGGGCTCGCCGCCGCCTCCCGCGCCGCCTTCCGTCCCGACCCTCGAAGGCCAGCAGCTCAAGGGCAACCTCCGCCAGCGCATGGAGCAGCACCGCGCCGATCCGGCCTGCGCTTCCTGCCACTCCCGCATGGACGCCATCGGCTTCGCGTTCGAGAAGTTCGACGCGGTCGGCCAGATCCGTCAGAGCGACGAAGGCCAGCCGATCGACCCCGCCGGCAAGCTGCCCGACGGCCGCTCCTTCGCCGGCGCGGGCGAGCTGAAGAAGCTCCTCCTCGCCGACAAGGAAAAGGTGGTCCGCAATCTCTCCTCCAAGCTGCTCACCTTCGGCCTCGGCCGCGGTCTCGATTACTACGACGGCCCGGCGGTCGATAAGATCACCGAAGCGGCCCTCAAGGCCGACGGTCGTTTCTCGGCCCTCGTCATGGGCGTGGTCCAGAGCGACCCTTTCCGCCTCCGCCGGGGAACTTCCCAGGTTGAAGGCGGGTCAGAACCTGCTAAGAAGTAAGCACCCCGCCATGTCGTCCGACCTCCTCCATCGCCGCACGGTCCTCAAAGGACTTGGCACCGTCATGGCGCTGCCGTGGCTCGAAGCGATGGGCGTCCAGACCGGCTGGGCCGCGGGCAATACGCCCGCCAAGCAGGCCGCGCCGAACCGCATGGCGATCCTGTACGTCCCCAACGGCGTGAACATGGACGGCTGGCGCGTCGGCAACGAAGGCTCCCTTCCGTCCAAGCTCCCGGCGATCCTCGCGCCCCTCGCGGCGCATAAGTCCGATTTCTCGGTGCTCACCGGCCTCACGGCCGACAAGGCCCGCGCCAACGGCGACGGCGGCGGCGACCACGCGCGCGCGATGTCCGCCTTCCTCACCGGCGCCCAGCCCCGCAAGACCGACGGCGCCAACATCCGCGCCGGCGTCTCCGCCGACCAGCTCGCCGCCGCCCGCATCGGCGACCGCACGCGTCTCGCCTCCCTCGAGATCGGCACCGAAGCCAGCAAGCTGGCCGGCGGCTGCGACTCGGGCTACTCCTGCATCTACCAGTCCAACATCGCCTGGCGCTCGGCCACTCAGCCGATGCCGAAGGAAGTGAACCCGAAGCTCATCTTCGAACGTCTCTTCGGCGCCGGCACCGACCTCGAGCGTCAGCGCCGCGACGCCCAGCGCAAGTCGGTCCTCGACGCCGTGCGCGACGACTTCCGTGAGCTCAACGTCCGCCTCGGCGCCGATGACCAGCGCAAGCTCGACGAATATTTCACCGCCGTGCGCGAGATGGAGCTGCGCATCCAGAAGTCCGGCACTTCCGGCCAGCCCAAGGTCCCGGCCAATGCGACCATTCCCCGAGGCATCCCGGAAAGCTACGCCGAGCATCTGCGCCTGCTCGCCGACCTCCTGGTCCTCGCCTTCCAGACCGACACCACCCGCGTGGCCACGTTCGTCCTGGCCAACGAAGGCAGCAACCGCTCGTACCCGTTCATCGGCGTGCGCGACGGCCACCATAGCATCTCGCACCACGGCCACGACCCCGTGAAGCTGGCGAAGATCCAAGACATCAACGTCTTCCACGCCACGCATCTCGCGTACCTCCTCGAGCGCCTCAAGTCGGTGAAGGAAGGCGACGGCAACCTCCTCGACCACTCGATGATCGTCTACGGCTCCGGCAACGGCGACGGCGACCGTCACAACCACGACGACCTCCCGATCCTGCTCGCCGGCAAGGGCTGCGGCACGCTCCGCCCCGGCCGCCACATCGTGTATCCGAAGGAGACCCCGCTGAATAACCTCTGGGTCAGCATGCTCAACCGCATGGACATCCGTGACGTCCAGCTCGGCGACAGCACCGGGGAATTGAAGAAATTGAGCTGAGCTCAAATTCTTCAATTCAGAGTATCGAGTCTGGAGTATCGAGTATCGGGGGAGTCCCTTTGCCTCGGGTAGGGATGCGATGACATCGCATCCGCTGCCTACAGGTAGGGTCGGGACCGCGTCACGACATAGCTGCCTTTGGTAGGGATGACCGGCCCGGTCATCCTCGACGCGATGGGGTCTGACTTCGTTCGGAATGCTGAACGTGTCTGACCCCGTCGCGCCCTGCCTCGCCGGACGCCGAACGGTGGCCGCAAGGTAGGGGCGTGACTACGTCGCGCCCTCCTATCCCCCAATCTCCACACAAAGGGAGACCGGAAACCGGAGAGTCTTCCAGGTCCCAGGTCTCGGCCCTCAGGTCTCTGGTACGGGCGTTCAGGCACAGGTGCGGGTGCCGGGCAAAATTCAGATCCTGAACCTGTACCCGAACCCGAACACCTGAACCTGGCTCCCGACGGCCGAGACCCGAGACCTGAAAATGTTTTGCCTCTCACTTTTGCACTTTTGCACGCGGTTCCGCCGCAGTTGCACCTTTGCACTGCCTTTTACTTGTGCCCCCAGCCAACCATCCGGTCTCCGATCCCCCTTGAGTTAATCCCTGTCCGCCACCCGTCACCCGGAATCACCCCCGATACTCGATACTCCATACTCAATACTCCGATCTGACGGCTGCGGCTTCGCCGCCGCCGTCAGATCAATCCCGCTTCTTCGGCGATCGAATCAATCTTGTGTTCCAGGAGGTCCGTCTTGGCCTGCAGCTCCGCGACCTGCCTCAGCAGTTCGGCGTTCTGGGCGGCGAGCTGCTGGAGGAGGGCGAGGATCTGTTCGTTGGAAGTGTTAGTGTTCACGTTCGTGATGCATGGAGGCGTGCGGAGCAGTCATCCCGACGCCGGCACGCAGGCGAAGGAAAGGCGCGGATTTATCCCGGGAGGGAAGGGGAGCGGGCCGAAGGCCGAGGTCTTTAAGCGCGAAAACTCCCTGGGATCAGCGTACGCTGAACCCGCATGGATAGTGTATTCGCATTCTTAAGGACACGCC
>JBJOMV010000042.1:0-17112 GCA_046052185.1 Verrucomicrobiota bacterium
GAAGCCACCGAGGCGCTCTTCGACGCTTTCAATCGGTTCGGCTCCGACCTGACCTCTTTCGACGAGACGACTTTCTCCTGGTATCAGGCCGCGGCGACGATGTCCGCCGATCCGGTCCACCGTCGGCTCGCCGCCGAGGAAGAAGCCCGCCGCAAGGCCGGTCCGCTGCGCCCCGACGAGGACGACGGACATCTGCCTCGCCTGGAAACCGACCCGCGATGACCTGGTTGCCGCCCCCCGATCGGCTGACGCCGGCGCAGACGGCTTGCGTCGAAGCCCCGACGGACAAGCCCCTCGTCCTCCGCGGCGGCCCGGGTTCGGGCAAGACGGTGGTGCTCCTGCATCGCGCCCGGCGCCTAGGCCTGGCCACGGGTCGGCCAGAGCGGGTCGCGACCTTGGTCTATACGAACGTCCTCCGTGACTTCATCCGTTCGGCGACGGACGAACTCCAGCTGCCGGCCGAACAGGTGCTGACCTTCGACCACTGGTGCCGGCTCCGCCACGTCGAGCTGATCGGACCGCCGCCGACGAGCGCCCAAGGGCATCCCGACTTCACCCGCATCCGTCAGCAGCTCCTGGCTCACCTGCAGGCCCGCGCCTTACCCCCGGCGCTCGATGCGGCGCTGGTGGATGAGGGGCAGGACCTCGATGAAGACTGCTTCGCGATCCTGCGCCTATCCGCCCGCCACGTGACGGTCGCCTACGACCTCAAGCAATCCCTCTACCACGAACCCGAAGCCCGCGAACTGCTTCGGGCGCTCGGCCCCGGCCGCCGCGAGGAAGACCTGCGTGCGACCTACCGGGCCTGCCCCTACGTCGTCGATCTGGCCTGCGAGTTCATCGCCGATGAAGAAGAGCGGGCAGCCTTCCGTCTCAATGTGGCGACGCTCCAGACCGAGCGACAGACACCCCTGCTTTACCTGGCCGCCGACGAAGCCGATGAACGCCGACGGCTCGTGGAGATCCTCCGCGAACGCCTCCTGCGCAACGAACGCGTGGCCATCCTCTTCCCGACCTTCGCCCAGGTCGGCTTGTTCGCCGACTTCCTGCGCGCCCAAGGCATCATGGCGGACCAGCAGACGCAGACCGATACGCAGGGGCGTCGTCCGGTCCTGGATTTCAGCTCGGGTCGTCCGGCGGTGCTGACCTACCACAGCGCCAAGGGGCTGACTTTCGATTCGGTGCTGATGCCCGGCGTGACGAGATCCGCCATCCGTGCCCGCCATTCGTCCGTCCGTCGCATGCTCTTCGTGGCCGTCACCCGCGCGACGCACTGGGTCTACCTCAGTTCGCTCGACAAGAACTGCAACCCGGCGGTGCTCGAGGCGGCGCAAGCCCTGCGTGGCCGCCAACGCGCGACCATCCAGACGAAGGCCGACCTGCCCCGCCAGCCCCTCCCCCCGCCCTTGCCCAAGCCGGGCGACTGGACGGATATCTGAGCGGACTTATTCTCCCGCCTGCAGTGCGTCGGTGAAGAACGCGAGGCCGAGAACCAGACCGGTCAGGACGTCGCTCAGGCTGCCCATCAGGGACAGCACGCCCGGCTCGACGGTAGGGCTGAAGAGCAGCTGGATCGAAAAGACCGCGATGACTCCCGCCATCAGCCAGGCCGCCCAGCGCTGATAGCAGAACAGGCCGACCATGCTGACGAAAAACAGGAACAGTCCGGCCCCCCAAAACAGCAGCCCCAAGATATCCGTGAGCCCGAACTCTCCGGCGTTCTCCTGATGAACCCAGTCGGCCAAGGCATCGGGCAGCAGTTTGTCGGCCACGAAGGCGATGCCGATGGAAAGAACGATGAGCCCGAACAAGGCGACCAGCAGGAAACGAAGAATCAGACGGGCCTTGGATTTATCCATGCTCCGATTTTCAGCCCGTCCCTGCCCTCCGCAACGCCAATCCTATCCCCAAGGTAGGGACGACTCTCCGAGCCGTCCGTTCACCGATGGACATGTGTGACCCGCCGGCGGGCTCAGAGAGCCATGCCCTACCCCGATTTCATCCCTGGTCCACAGAGCCTCTGTGCCTCCGAGCCTCTTACGTGCATCGCGGCATCCCTTGTCAACCGGCCAAACGTTCAACCGTCCAACTAACGTCCCCCATACTCGATACTCCATACTCAATACTCTGAGGCCTCCTGCCCTCGTGCCCTGCGGCCCTCGTATCCTCGACTCTCGGTCGACTACTCCACCACCAACACCCCGCGCATCAACTGGGAATGTCCGGGGAAGGAACAAAGATACGGATACCTGCCCGGCTCCTTGGGCGCGTTGAAATAGATCGTGGTCTTTATGCCAGGCTCGAGGATGCGTGTGTGGATGAGCACGTCCGGAGACTCGGGGACGTAGTGGCGCTCCATGCCGTCCGGCAGCGACACCATCAAGGCGGCGGCGGTACCGACCCGCTCCTCCGCCCCGGGTCTCACAAGCACCCAGTTATGCGGCATGATGTCGGGATTCTCGAAGGTGAGCGCGACGGCTCGGCCCGCCTTGGCCTTGAGCTCCTTCTGCATATAATTCAAGGCGTTGCCGGCCTGGATCTTCAGGACGACGGGATCGGGGCCGCAGAGCTCGGTCTCCCAGCGCACGGGACGAGATTTCCCCACCTGGGCGAAGGGTGCCACATGGACATGCGACGACTCCTTGGCGATGGCCCGATAACCGATGAAGTCCCTGTAAGGTTCGCCCAAGGCATGCGCGGAAAGGAAAACTTCGGCGTCTTCGCCTAGCCTGATGTGCAGCTGACTGCAGGGCAGGAGCTGCGGAAGATGCACGAAGATGTTCCGCCCAGAGGCATCCGCATACGTGCCGCCGACCTCGAGGACATCGTGCGCCACGGCTTCCGGATGACGCACGGAAAACTCCGGCGAACCATACGAACGACTGTAACGATAGTTCCAGGCCTGCGCGAAGGCTTTGGCTCGCTCGGTCGCGCGAAGGGTGCTGTCAAACTTCAGCAAAACGCCGTTGTCGCGCACCTCATGGCCGACCAGGACCGGCGCCCCGCCGACATGTCGCACGCGCTGCAGACAACCGTCCTCCGGAGTGTAACTGCCCCAACCCTGCATGCCCGTGACATAGAGATGGCCGTCGACGGGATTGAACCGCCCGTTCTGAGCCCCCGAACGGAAAGCACCGGTAAGACGCTGCGCCGCGCCTTGCCAGATTCCGCCGACTTTCTGACGGGTGATCGTCCAAGCACTGCCAGTCCCGAAGGAGAAATGCAGGAGATTGCCCTCGCCCGCCAGCGACGGCCATCGACCGGCCCCGAGGAAAAGCTGCCCGGCGCTGGAATTGTCCTCACCGCGCGGGAGATGCAGCAAGGGCGGCGTCGGCGGCTTGCCGTCCTTGGGACCACCCCAGCCGAAATGCGCCCCCTGGCTGAAGCCTTCCTCGACCAAGCAGACGGCCGACGAGGGCGTCCAGTCCCCTTCCTGCACGCTGGAGGTGATGAAACGGCCGTCCGCCGAGACGCCGACGCCGTTCGGGTTGCGCAAGCCGGTGGCGAGCACCTCGACCTTGTCGGGCAGGGTCAGCCGCAGGAGGCCTTGGTTCCCCGAGGCGACATAGAAACGTCCGGCGTTATCCCGTTCCAATCCGACGATGAAATCGTGGCCGCCGGGAGAGGTGACATAGCGATTGAAGAAGCACTCGTGGTAATCCGCCTCGCCGTCTCCGTTGAGGTCATGCAGCCGGGTGATCTGATCGCGCCCGAGGACGAGCACCTTGCCATCGACGACCTTCACGCCCAAGGCCTGATGCAGGCCGGTCGCATGACGCCGCCAGACGGCCGTGTCGCCCGCCAATCCACGCACCAGCCAGACTTCTCCGGTCATGGTGGAGACCGCCGCGGTTCCGTCAGACAGGAAATCGATCCCGCTGATGAAGAATAACGCGCCATAGGGGTTCTCAAAAGGGACGCCGATGGTATCGACGGCGAAAGGCTTCTGCGCCCCGCGCGTGATGGGCGTCGTGAGTTCCTTCGACCAGCGGGCCGGCCCGCCGTGCGTCAGCTTCTCCAAGGCGGCCTCGTCGGACTGCCAGGCGGACACCAGCCGCCTCCGACCATCCTGCTCATAAGCGAAGATGACTTCCTCCCCGTGCCGATAGAACCCGAGGTAACGCGCGCCCTTCGGCGGCACCGGATTCTTCTCCCGGGCGAAAGTCTTACCGTCGACCGCCGGCCCGCTGGCGAAACCATGGCGAGCCGAACTTAACTTAACGAACCCACCTCGCCAGCGCGCCCGGAAACTGAGCGTCTCCGGATCGAACGCCGCCGCTTCGTCCCCCTTCCTGACCCAGACAGCCTTGGGCACGCTCATGCCGTCGACCCGCAGGACGCCGCTGAACAGGTTGCCGAGGTCTGACGCCCCCCAGCGCCCATCCTTCCATGTGACGGCATCGTTCTGGTTTCCCCAATGGCCCTGCCGCCCGCCGTCAAGACCGGGATAGGAAGGTATCAAAGCCGGCCGAGGCGCGACACCACCGAATGCGACCGCCTGCTTGGCATAGAAATCAAAGACGCGATCCCGGTTCACGGGATGAGCGGCATGCGGATCCTGCTCCGGACGCATGGGCGAGCGCTCCGGCTCGAAGGCGGCGATCGGGGGCGTCGGCGCCCGCGGGACGGACGCACCGAGTGCGTCGAAGCTCCAGAGCCCGATGGTGTTGTCCATCGGCAGACGCGGTCCCTCCGTTTTCCTCGGCTTCATGACCCCGCGCGAGATCCGGATATCATCCACCAATCCGTCGCACCCGATGCCACCCTCGACCAGCCGACCAAAAGCCAGCTTATCGGGCACCGGCGCCTCCTGATAGGGCTTCGGGGCTCGCTCGAGCACGACTTTTCCGTCCACCCACAAGGTGACGGCTTGGTCGTCCAGACTCGCGACGACGTCGTGCCACTTGCCATCCACGATATCGACCTTGGAGGAGAAATCACCGCCGCGTCCCGGCAGATAGACGCTGAAATACCCGCTGCCGAGATGGGTGTAGATTTCCCAATGCCGGGGCGAACTCTTCGGTCCGCCGGCGGCGATGATGTTATACCTTTTCTTGGAATCCAAACGGACCCGCGCTTCGATGGTGCAAGGCCAGCGAAAGGCCTCCGGTGATGCGTCCACGACCTGCCCGCCCCGCAAGGCTTTGCCAAACTCAACCGACGACGACGGTTCGCCCTTCGGCGCTTCGTCCGCGACGACCAAGGTCGGCTTGGCCCCGGCCGGACCGCCGACGGCGAAGGTCCGATACTTGGGCTTGGGGCCGGGAGGGAGATCGTCGATCTGCGGCACGAGGTGACGCAATCCGTCGAGATTATCCAATAGGCGCCCTTCGGCGTCTTCCATGGTGTGGTTGAGGATGCCGACCGGACCGGCGTATCCGCTCGACCGGACCTGCCTCAATACCTTGAGGTCTTCCGTCCCGGCGCCGATCGGCAGGATCTTCCGGCCCTTGGCGTCGCCGCCGATGTCCATGCCGTTCAGATTAAGGCACAGCAGGTGCGGAAGCATCAGCCTGAGGGCTTCGTCCAACCGCGCCAGATGCCCGTGGCCATGGTGCAGGTTATAGACGATGCCGACGTTACTGACGGCATGGTGCCGTTGGAGATACTGGACCACGGCGACCATGTTCTCGGGCTCACCGCCCCAGCCGCCATGGTTATAGATCGCGACCTTGCTCCCGATCTGCGCCGCCTTAGCGACGGTCGGCAACAGGCCTTCGGCAGCGCTCTTTACCTTGGCCTCCTGGGTTTCGCCCTTGCCGCTCGTCATCACCCAGACCTGCGGTCGCAACTGATGCTTCGCGAAAAGTTTGAAGGCTTCGTCATGGGTCGACCAGAACGCGAAGAACTCCAGTCCGTACTTCTTATACGCTAGGATCTCCGCCTCGAACTCGGCGACATGCTCCTGCCGCCAATCATAGGCGACCTTCGTTAACCCCATCTTCGCCACCATGGCGGCCCGCTGCTCCGGCGTGCGCTTCTGGTCATCGAAAGGTACGATGCACCAAGCTACCAGGTTCTTGGTCTCATAGATGGGCTCCGCCGCCGGCAACGCCAGCAAGGTAAGCATGAAAGCACAGAGCAGTCGCATCGGGGTATCCCTATGACACGGGCCCAGCCCAAAGGTTACCAGCCTTTCCCGCCGGTGTTTACCTTAAACGATACATCCTTCTGATCAACTGGGCCTCCGGGCCTCTCGTTTGTCTCCCTGTCCAACCGGCCAACCGATGAACCGGCCACCCCCCATACTCGATACTCCAGCCCCATCCTTCATCTGCCATCCGTCATCTGTCATCGGCGTGCATCACTTCCCGACATGCCTCAGCACCGCCTTGGTCATGCCGTCCCGGGCCTGCTGGGAATGCGCATGGCCACTCGGGATGTCATCGTAGATCTCCTTCGGGATCGTGAGCTGGTTATAGGCGGCATAGACGCTCGTCGGCGGACAGGTGGCGTCGATGAAGCCGACGGTGAAATAAGCACCCTTGGCCTTGGTCCGGGCGGCGAAATTGACGCAGTCGACATACCGGGCGGCTTCCAAGACGGCCTGATCAGGCTTACCGTCCTCGACCGGCACGATCTTGGGCCAGCCGGCGATGCGGTTGATCAGCATGCCGCTATGGTCGCAACCGGCAGGCACGCCCGCGGCAAAGAAGGTGACGCGTCCATCGATACCCGCCGCGGCGATGGCCTGATACCCGCCCTGGCTGGCGCCCGAGACGACGACGTGCTTGCCGTCCCACTCCGGCTGCGCGGTGAGCACATCGATCGCGCGGACGAGGCGCAACATCATGCCGGTGAAATATCCTTTCTCCCGATCCTGACGGTTCTCGTAGCGATAACCCTTCATCGGGCCGGCATAGAGATCCGCATAATATTGGCGCGGCTTACCATTCGGCAGACCGTGGGCGTTCATGTCCATCGCCAGGAAACCTCGGGCGGCCCAGCTCGCCGATCCGCCCAGAGAGCTGTCGTTCACTCCGGCCCCATGGACGGTGAGGATGATGGGAAGGCTCTTGGGCTTGGCGCCGACCGGTTTCGCCATGTAAGCGGAGATCGGCAGGCCTAGTGCCGGCGCGGTGACATCGAAGGATTCCACGCCCGGAATCGGCGCCTTCACCGGACGGACGGATGGTGCGACAGGGATGGCGGCGAGTTTCCGCTTCATGCCTTCCCAGAAGGCGTCGAAATCTTCCGGCACAGGCAGGCTGCGTGCGATCTTGGTCGGTTCGACCGCCGCGCCGGCCATGGCCGAGACGGCCAGAGGCTTGCTGCGCGCGTCGAGACGATGGGCGGTGACCTTGAGCTGAAGGAAACCGGGTTCGTCCAAGGAACCGACGACGGTGGCCTTGCCGTCGGTCACCGGGGAAAATCCTTTCTGCTCCGTCGCCAGGCCGTCCTTCACGATGACCCAGTCGATCAGGCTACCATTGGCGGGCTTGCCTTTATCTTCGACGGACACGCTGAACGTGACCTTCTCGCCGACCTGATAAGTCGCGTTGGCGCGCTCCGCCCGGGCGGTCACTTTCAAGGCAGCCGCCGGCGCCGCTTGGCTCGGAACTTGGGCGAAGACGGGCGCGCAGAGGAACGCCGCGACGAGGGGTAACAGTCGGTTCATATCATTCCTATGACCCCGCCCCTCCTTTCCGTCAAACCCATGCGAACAGCCGCAACGAGTCAGCCCATGCAAAGGGAAACCAGAGACCGGAATGTTACCTGCGGACACGATTCATCAGGTGACGGGTGACAGCCACGGTGGTCGGCCTTTCGGGTATCGGCCATTTAGCCATCGGCAACCAGCGCCCAGGTGCCAGCTCCACTGGTCCTCGCTCCCTCCGGCCCGTCGTGTCCTCAAACTTTAGCCCTCAGGCAATTATCCGGTCTCCCTATGCTGCCCCCTTTGAGTTCTGCCTCTCCCTATACTCGATACTCCATACTCGATACTCTCGGCCTTCCTATCCTCGTGTCCTCGAGCCCTCAGGCCCTCGTGTCGTCGCTTATGCCCCCTCTTCCTTTCATCCTTCATCTTTCATCCCCCATCCTCCATCTTCTGCCTATCCCCATGCGCCTTACCCTCCTCCCTTTAGCCCTCCTCGCCCTCTCCGCTTCCGCCGCCGACTACTTCCCGCCGTCCGACGCCCAAGGCGGCTGGCGCATCCCGAAGGATGCGAACGAGGCCCGCACCCTCGCGGGCGTCGACATGGATAAGCTCGAGCAGGCCTACCGGGCCGTCGAACGCTCCAACACCGAGAACGGCGGCCTGGTCGTGATCTCGAAAGGCTACCTGGTCTTCGAGAAGTATTTCGGCAAAGCCCACCGCAACGCCAACCCGGACATGGCCTCCACGGGCAAAGGCTTCACGAGCATCGCCTGCGGCGTGATGCTGCATGAATTCAAGGCGAAGCTGCCTCAGGGTCTCGACACGAAGGTCTATACCCAGGAGTTCCTGCCCGAGGCGTTCCCGCTACGCGATCCGCGCGAGGCCGACATCCGCCTCGGCCACCTGCTCTGCATGACGTCGGGCCACAATGGCGAAGGCGCCACGCCCACCGGCGTCATCCGCGGCACGGCCCAACCGCTCAAACCTTCCAAGGGCCAGGATATCCGCGACGTCGACGGCTCCTCTCTCCGCGTGCCGCTCTGGACCGCTCCGGGCGAAGGCTATTCGTACTCCTCTCCGGCCCCGCACATCGCCTCGATGGTCCTTCGTCGCGTGACGGGCAAGGAACTGCCGGCCTACATCGACGAGAAGTTCGCCCAACCGATGGGCTGGGGCCCATGGGGTTACTGCCTCTACCGCGGCGACGTCACGATGGCCCACGCCAACGGCGCCGGCTCCATCGCCCTCCGCGCCACCGACGCCGCCCGCTTCGGCTATTGCCTCGCCCAAGGCGGACGCTGGAAGGACCGCCAGTTGATCCCGGCCGACTACATCAAGCTCTGCCAGCAGTCCTTGCCCTATAACCCGCACTTCCCCTTCAGCCTGCAGTTCGAACACAACCAAGCCGGTCAGATCGTCGGCGCCCCGCGCGACGCGTTCTACAAGACGGGCGCGGGTGGCTTCTGCCTCTATGTCGTACCCTCCCTCGACCTGGTGATCTACAAGCTCGGCGGCAAGGACGGCCAGTGGAACCCCGACCTGACGCGTATCCAGCAGCCGGCCGACAGCTTCGGCACGCACACGACCCCTCCCGTACCGCCCAAGAACGGCGCCTACGAGAACTACAGCATCCCGCGCATCCTCGAGATGGTCTGTCAGGCGACGGTGCGCTGAATGGGGTATCCTGAGATTGCCTGTAACGTCCTTGGCGGCATCGTGAAGGCATGCGAACCCCTGCGCTGCTGCTGTCCCTGCTCGCCTGGCTTGCCCTGCCGGCCGCCCAGCCGAACGTGCTGCTCATCATGGTCGATGACATGGGCTGGGCCGACCTCGGCTGCTACGGCAGCGAGATTCCGACGCCGAACATCGACTCGCTGGCGCAGAAAGGCGTTCGGTTCACCCAGTTCTACAATACGGCCCGTTGCAGCACGACGCGCGCCTCCTTACTGACGGGACTCTACCCTCATCAGGCCGGCATGGGCCATCTGGACGGGATGCGCCTGCCCGAATCGCGCGGTACCCACGGCCGCCTCCATGACCGGGCGGTCACGATCGCCCAGGTCCTCGGGACCGCGGGCTACCATACGTCGATGGTCGGCAAATGGCACCTCGGCCAGCAGGCCGGCACGACGCCTTGGAACAAGGGCTTCCAACGCACGGCGACCACCCGCTTCGGCGAACTCTATTTCCCGAATGAAAAACATAAGCCGGGCACGGAATTCGTCTACCTCGACGGCGTCGAGACGCGGGCGGAAGACCCGAAACTCGGCGCGGGCGAATGGTATTCGACCTTCATGTTCACCGACTGGGCTCTGCGCTTCGTCGACGACGCGAAACAGCAGCAGAAGCCTTTCTTCCTCTACTTCGCCCACGGCGCCCCGCACTTTCCGCTCAAGGCCCCCGCGGAGGTCATCGCGAAGTATCGCGGCAAATACCGGGCCGGCTGGGACAAGCTCCGCGCCGCCCGCCATGCGAAACAGCTCGGGATGGGCCTGGTCGACCCGAAGTGGCCCCTCTCGGCCCGCCCCGAGGAAGTCGCCGCCTGGGATTCCCTCTCACCCGAAGACCAGGACCGCTTCGACCACATGATGGCCACCTACGCCGCGATGCTCGATTGCGTGGACCAGAGCGTGGGTCGCATGGTCGCCGGCCTCAAGGAGCGCGGCATGCTCGACGATACGCTGATCCTCTTCCTCAGTGACAACGGCGGTAACGCCGAGGGCGGCCCCCGCGGCATCACGCAGGGCGACGAGATCGGTTCGGCGAACTCCCACGTCTTCCTAGGCATGAGCTGGGCGACGCTCAACAACACGCCCTTCCGACGTTATAAGCACTTCACGCACGAGGGCGGCGTCAGCTCGCCGCTCATCGCCCACTGGCCCAAGGGCATCCCGGCCGAACGCCACGGCAAGCTGGAGCCACAGCCGGCCCACCTGATCGACGTGATGGCGACGGCGGTCGACCTCTCCGGCGCGACCTATCCGGCGACTTTCGCCGGCCACCGTATCCTGCCGATGGAAGGCCTTAGCCTCCGCCCAGCCTTCGCCGGCGAGCCCCTCCACCGCGTGAAGCCTATCTTCTGGGAACACGAGGGCAACCGCGCCGTCCGCAGCGGACCTTGGAAAGCGGTCATGAAGCTCAAGGGCGAATGGGAGCTCTACAACATCGAGCAAGACCGCACCGAGCAGCACGACCTGATCGACGTCAACAAGGCCGTCGCCGGGCTGCTGATCCAGCAGTGGAACGACTGGGCGGCCGCAAGCTTCGTCGATCCTTGGACCGGCCCCGCCCGCAATAACTGGGGCGAGGAACCGCGTCCGGGTAAGAAGGCGAAGAAGTAGGCTTACTTCGCGGCAGGCAGCTCGACCACGTGCGCGTAAAAGGCGATCTGGTCGTATTCTTTCTTATGGTTGCCGAAGCCCTGACGTAAGGTCGTCCGCAGGGCGTTTGTCCCGCCGGCCTGCATGACGTCCGGGCCTTCCGAAGCCAAGGCCTCAGGGCCCTTTGTGCCAGGACGGACCACCGCGATATGTCCGGGCCGGGTCGCGTCCGGATTCTTAAGCGAGGCCAGCACGAGCCGACCGTCGTTGGCCGCGGCTTGCGCCGCGGCCCCGTCAACCAGCCGCACCCAGCCGGACTTCTTGCCGGTATCGGACGCCAGCCAATCGAACTGCGCGTTGGCCAGTCCGACGACGCCGCGCTCCGGCGGACGCAGCAACGGAATCGCCAGGCGGTCGGCGACGGCGGCCACGAACTGGCTGCAATGGGTATGCTTGCTTTTCGCATCTTTGATCGGCTGGCCGGTAGGGAGTCCGGTCTTCCAGTCGACGATCGCGCCCGGCAGCCAAAGTTTGTCGACCTCCATGGCTTCGAGCCGCCTCCAAAGCTCCTCGGTCGGACCCTTGGTCCGGGCGACCCAACGCATGGCTTTCTCGACGAGCGGCTCCAGCCCGGCGGTCTGCTCCGGATGCGGACTCGAGGTGAAGACCTTTCCGAGTCCGTATCGCGCCCGCACCATGGCCGGGGCGTTCACCATGACGCCGACGGGAGTGCCGTTCTCCGCAAGTTCGGTATGGAAGGTGACCAGGGTCTCGAACTCCGGCAGGTCCTTGCGCGCGTCAGCCTTGATGATCGGGCCGTTGGAGTAACGGATGCCCTGGTCCACGAGCTTCTGGCCGAAAGCTTCGCCGCCGATCTTCACCTCACCCTGCCCGCGCCGCCACTTGGGCGAGACGGTCCGGGCGTTCAGGACCCCGATGCCCCACTCGAAACCACTGCAGGCCAGATACGCCCCTGCGCAGATGCCGACATACCCGCCGCCATTGCGCACGAAATCCCGGACCTCCTCGCGGCCTTTCTCGCCGAGGCCGGCCGCCTCGGCGCTGCCGCTGCCGCCAGTGAACACGACGAGATCATACCCCTTGAGCCCGCCTGCGGCGATGTCCGCCCCTTTGAGACGGGTGAGCTTGATATCCGCCGTCTTGCTCATGATTTCCGTCACGCAGGGGATGCCCTTTCCGGTCGCGCCTTTGTCGTCGTAGACGGCGACCTTGATGACCGGAAGTTCCGCGGAGCCCAGGCGGAGGGTAAGCAGCAGAAATACGAAGCAGGTTCGCATGATTTCAGCGCAGCGGATGCTGCCGGTCGGCGAGCGGTAGTGCGACCTTCTTGCCTCCTGCGGCGAACGACGCGAACACGCCCAAAGTCAGCTCGACGGTCTCCCGGCCGGCTTCCGGTCCGCAAAGCGGCTCGCGCTTCTCCGCGATGGCGGCGACGAGATCACGCACGGCGCCATGGTGGCCGCCATTCACGAGTTTGATGTCCTTGATGGGCTCTGGCTTGCCGATGCCCGCAGTGGTGATCGGCGTCTTCTGGCCGTCACGCTCCAAGATGGCCAGCGGCTCCTCGTCGATCTGGAGCGAGATGACGCCCTTGGTACCGATCAAGCGCGCCCCGAACGGCGTGCCTTTGGACCAGCTGCCTTTCTTGGAATCGAAATAAAGCGGGATGCCGCTCTTGGTCTCGTAACGAGCATGGATCTCGTCGCCGACGATCGGCCCGACGCCTTCGTCGCCGGGGCGGATATCCGCCTTGGTCGCCGGACGGCCTTCGACGAGGATGGTGGCTTCGCACGAGATCGCCGGTCCGGTGAAGAGGGTCGCGAGGTTGAACCCGTGTCCGCCTAAGACCCAAAGATCCAGCCCGCCGCCGCGCTGGTCCTGCTTCCCACGCACCCGGATTTCCTTGAGCTCGCCGATCTCACCGGACGCGACGAGCTGCTTCACGACTTCCAGGACGGGATGATAGCGGTTCCGATGCGCGATGGCGAGGCGCACGCCTTTGTCCGCGCAGAGCTTCACGATTTCGTCGGCCTCGGCCAAGGTTCGTACGAACGGCTTCTCGATATAGATGCCCTTCACGCCGGCTTCCACGGCGGCGACGATCATGTCCCGATGCTCATGGATATGACGCGGGCAGATCGCCGCGATATCCGGCCTGACCTCCGTCAGCATGGTCCGGTAATCGGCGTAAGCCTTGACGCCTCCTAGCCGCTTGGCCGCCTCGGCCAGGCCCTTAGGGTCGGCATCCGCAACCGCCACGATCTTAGTCCCGGGAATCTTCAGCCAGACGGTGTCCTCCCCGTGACCGTAATTACCCTGGCCAGTATGCCCGATGACCCCGACGGTCAGGGGACGCTGCTCCGTCTGGGCCGCCAAGGAGGCGAAAGACAGGACCATAGCTACAAGGAAGACGCAGCGTTTCATGGGGCACCTCTTTGCTGTCCGATATCATTAATCTAGCAACCCGATAAGGCCGGTGTTGTCCTAGGCATACCCCGATGCGCTTACCCGCCCTCGCCTCCTGCCTGCTGACGACCATCTCGGCCTGGGCCGTCAATGTCGCCGACTACCCCGACCTGCAGGCCGCCCTCGACGCCCATCCGGGCCAAGTGCTCACGCTGCCCGCCGGCGACTACCCGATTTCGCGCAAGCTGGTCCTCCGCGGCGATGGCGCAGGCCTCAGCGGCCCGGGCCGCATCGTGCAAAGCAACCCGGACGAACCGATCGTCGAGATCGAAGGATTGAAAGACGTGCTCCTGCGCGACGTGACGCTCACCCGAGCCCCAGGCAAGACGGTGGCTCGCAAGTCCGGACTCTTGGCCATCCGTTGCGCCTATCTCCGCGTCGACCAGGTCCGCATCCTCGACAACCAATCTGCCACCGGGGCACTGGCACTTCGCGAGTGCCGCTTCGCCCGCATCACGGGCTGCCTCGTTCGCAACTATATGCGGGTATCCGTCGATGACCGCACCCGGAGCTTGGAATGGGGCTACGCCTTCAATTGCACCGATGGCACGGGTATCCAGGTTACCGCCAGCCAAGGGACGCTCATCGAAGGGAATACGGTGGTCGAGGAGGTGTTCCGGCCGACCAAGGAGATGAAGGAGAAACATCAGCTGGGAGTCTGGACGAAGAAGAACCCGACGAAGGGCACCTTCCTCAGCCAAGCGACCTGGGACGCAGGCTATACCGACAACTGGCAACAAGGTTCTGGCATCATCGTGACCGCGCCCGAGGCCAGCGACATGACCCGCATCTTAGGCAATCACGTCGAGAACGCCGCCCAAGGCCTCGACCTGCACGCCGACCACGTGATCGTGGCCCACAACGTCATCACTAACAGCTTCATGGGGATGAAGGCGATGCATGGATCGCGCAATGTGCTCATCACGGGTAACCAGTTCGTGAAGAACTCCCTCTGGGCGATCGGGCTCATGCCCGGCGCCGCGGCCCATCCGGGTCAGCCGGACAAGCCGGAGACGGCGAACGCCGACGGAGGCTCAGTGATCTCGGCCAATATCATCTCAGACTTCGGCCACGGCGATGCGCATTGGATCTGGGGCGATCAACGCGCCCCCCTCAAATTCGACACGGGCCAACAGCCCGACGATCCGCCCCTCACCGATGTGGTCATCCAGGGCAACCTTCTGCACTCCATCGGCGCTCCCCGCTATCAATACGCGATCGTCATCGCCGGTCCGCCCGGCGGGCCCAAGACGCCCCGCGGACTCCGCTTCAGCGGTAATAGCCTGGCACCCGGCACCGGTGGCGTCTCGAACCGCCCGCTGAGCGAATAAGCTCAGCGCTGAACCGTGGATCGGGGATTCTTGAGGAAGTAGAATTTGCCGTCTTCGGCACCGCCGAGGAAATCCGGCACGCCGTCCGCATCGAAGTCGACGGTGGTCGGACTGACGTCATGGCCTTCGATGTTCTGCTTCACGAGGGGTCCTTCGTCCTTGAACAGCCACTGGCCATCCTTCGTCCCGACCTGGCGGAGCAGGTTGGCGCTGGAGGAATTGAGTAGGAAGTCCATCTGCCCGTCGCCGTCCCAGTCGGTGACGCACAGCTTGCGACGCCCGCTCCGTCCGGACGTGCCTTTCGTGAGCTGCAGGGGCTGACCTTTTTCGTCACAGAACGCCCGGCGAGGTGATTTCACGATGAGTTTGCCGTCCACCTTGGCTCGCTCGAAGAACGCGAGGTAGCCCTCCTGGTCCAGCATGACGAGGTCCATGAGGCCGTCCTTGTTCCAGTCCACGGCGACCGGCGTCGTCCGCCACTGGGTCAGCAAGGCCTTGCCTTGCGGCTTCATCCAACCCCAGGCAAGCACTGGCTGCGCGCCTTGCCATTCGACCTCGATGGGCTGGGCCGCGGCGAGCTTAGGCTCCGCGCGCATGCCGATGTTCCGATACCAGACGACCTTACCGAGGATGGAATTGACGATCAGATCCGGCAGGCCGTCGCCATCCCAGTCGGCCACGGTCTGCGTGGTGTAACCCCACTTGGCTTCGGCCGGCCCCTGGATGCTGCCGTTACGTCCGGCCATGATCCGCAAGGTCTTCCCGTCCGCCTGTAGGAGCTTGGGGGCGGCGAACTTGGGCGACGCCACACCCTTCCCGCTCAGGTTTTCAAAGAAGGCCACATAGCCCGCGGTGTTACCGGAGATGATGTCGATGTCGCCGTCGCCGTCCCAATCGAAGCCGACCGGCGTCGCGAGCGCGCCGAACTTGATCTCATCCGCCTGCTGCTTGAAATACTTCGGCGGCAAGAACTGCGGCGTATGGTCGTCGGTGAACTGGCCGGTGTTCTCGATGAACGCGACCCGCCCGTCCTCGTCCCCGACGATGAGGTCGAGTTTACCGTCTTTGTTCCAGTCGAAGGCGACCGGGGTGATCATCTCGAGGTCCATGGTCAGCGGACGCGGCGACCCCAGCAGGGCCTTGGCTTCGAGCGTGGCCTTCCAAGCCGCCGGACGCGCTCCCGTGGTCACTCCCGCCGGCAGGGTCAGACGACGCCCTGCGGCATACTTCGGCTCGGCCCGCGCCCCGATGTTCTGAAAATAGGTGAAACCGTCCAGGAACTCGCCGCACAAGAGATCCAGATCTCCGTCGCCGTCGAAGTCCGCGAAATTAGGCGAGGGCCAGCCGAAGACCTCGAGGTCCTTTCCGGCCGACTGGACGCGCACGGGTGCCTGATACTTGGGCTTCGCATCGGTGCCCTCATTGCGCACGACATAGACGAAACCGCGCAGTGGCCCTTTGATCCATTCGCCTTTCTCGTTGTAAGCATTGTCCCAACCGTAGTCGGTCCAATCGCCGACGCCGACGATGACGTCGGTCTTCCCGTCACCATCGTAGTCGGCATATTTCCACATGTTCGCGCGGACTTTGTTCGGGTGGATATTCGTCGGCAGCGGCAGTTTCCTGCCGGACTCGAGCCCGGTCTTCGCGAAATCAGGGTACTCGACGGCCGGCGACAGGACCCGCGGCTTACCATCGGCGCCCTGGCTGAGCTCGACGTTCTGCAGGCCTTTGCTGATGCGCACGCCCGGCTTGAAGACCGGCAAAGGACGCTTCGACGTGTCGGCGTCGGCCCGGAAGACATACACGCCGTTCGAAGGCTTGTCGGGGCAGTTGACGACGAGCTCGAACTTACCGTCGCCATCGACGTCCATGGGCAAGGGCCAGGCCCAGAGGCCGACGCCAAGATCCACGACGAGTCCGGGGTTGTTATACTTCAGCCGCTCAAGGCCAGCCTGGCCGGATCCTTCAGCCGCCTTCGGCCAAGCCGCGCCTTCCATCGGCCGCGCGACCAGTTTGGCTGGGTCGATGACCACGTGCTTCGCCAGCTTGCGCTTCCAAGTATAGGTCATGTGGACCATCCCATCTGACGTCTGGATGATGGCGGGATAGCTAAACTCGGCCTTAGGCTCATCCTCAAGTACCAGCGCGGCGTCCCAAGTAATCCCGTCCTTGCTCACGGCGAGATTGAGCGGGCTGCGCCCTTTGGCTGTATGGTTATAGATCAGGAGCTGTCTGCCGTCCTTGAGGGTGACGGCATCGGTGCCGGAATTAGGATTAGGCAATTCGGTCAACTCAACCTTCGACCAGGTCGAGCCCTGATCATGGGAGACGGTGCTGAAAATCTTGGCGTTACGGGTCCGCCCGACCGACA
>JBJOMV010000043.1:0-16937 GCA_046052185.1 Verrucomicrobiota bacterium
GCCGGGACATCCTTCAGCACCATGAGTCCGCAATCGAGCGAGGCGGTGATCGCGCCGAGTTCCGCCTTAGGCACCGGCGGATAGAAGAGGCAGTTGGTCAGGCCACGCTCGGACGCGGCCTGGGCGAGTCTCTCCTTCTCCTTGCCGTCACCGATGAAGGCGAACTTCACGCGGGAGTCTCCCCGGCGCTTGAGCTCGGCGGCGACGTCAAGCAAGGCGTCGAGCCCGTTGGCGACGCCATGGGCGCCGGTGAAGCCGGCGATGAAATCATCCGGGCCGATGCCGGGGAGCGTCAGCTTGGTTCGCTTGGACGGATGGAAGACTTCAAGGTCACAACCATTCGGAATCATCGCGACCGGCAGACGCTCGTCGGCCCGGGCGCGGATGCCGTCGACGATGCCAGGCGAAAGTCCGATGCACGCATCGGCGGACCGATAACCGAGGAACTCCAGGAGCGACATGCCGCCGAGGACGAAGGGATTACGCAGCCCAAGGGCGCGGGGGAGTTCGGGCCAGAGGTCGCGGACCTCGAAGACGAACGGCTTACCGCGGAACCATTTGGCGGCGAGACCGGGGATGACGGCGGTGATCGGCGTCGAGGTCGCGAAGGCGAGATCGTAGTCGAGCTCGAGCGCCAGGCGGACGGAACGGAAAGCGAAGCGGAGGAAGGTCCAGCCCCGACGGAAAAGTCCGTCCCGGTTAGCATAGGCCAGGGGCAGCGAGATGACGTCGATGCCGTCTACGTCGCCACGATGCCAACCGCGGGCGGCATCATGCGGCAACTCCAAGCCGCTGTACGCATGCGCCCCGCAGACGACCGTCACCTGATGTCCGCGCGCGATCAACGCCCGCGCGAACTCATATGAACGCGTGCCGCTCGCGCCCCGCGGGGTCGCGAAATGCTGATGGAAGTAGAGGAGGCGCAAAACGCGAAGCGTAGAGGACTGAGTCGATGACTGAATAGAGGGCTGAATAGAGGACTGAGTTGATGAAAGACAAACTAGAGGGCCGGTGGGCTGGAGGTGTCTTGAGGTAGGGACGTGATCACTATCGCGTCCGCCTATTCTCCAAAGGTCGCGACACCGTCGCGCCCCTACCCGATGCAGCTATGTCGTGACGCGGTCCCGACCCTACCCACTACAGCCGCGGGAACCCGGAGCCGGCTGCCGAAGGCTGAACGGCTGACACCCGAAAGGCTGAGGCCCTGGTGGCCGGCACCTGGCACCTGAAAAGGTCTTCACATTTGCACCTTTGCACAGGCCGCAGGCCGATTTGCACTTTTGCACTTACTCAGCGCTTACAGCGCCTCTTCCATCACCCGGGCAATCCTCGCCGCCGCGTTACCATCCCCGTAAGGATTGCGGAGCTGGGAGCGACGCGCGTATTCGGCGGAGTCGGTGAGCAGACGGTTCGCGGCGGCGACGATGCGGGCGGGGTCGGTGCCGACGAGTTCGCTCGTACCGGCGGCGAGTCCTTCGGGGCGCTCGGTGTTCTCGCGCATGACGAGCACGGGCTTGCCGAGCGAAGGGGCCTCTTCCTGCACGCCGCCGGAATCGGTGAGCACGAAGGCGCAACGGTCCATGAGCCAGATGAAATCCTCATAGGCCGCCGGCGCGGCGAGCGCGATCCGCGGGTGTCCGCCGAGGAGACGGCGCACGGGTTCCTGGACCCGGGGGTTGAGGTGGACGGGATAGACGACGCCGAGGTCGGGATGCGTGTCGACGAGCTGGCGGATGCCGCGACACAGATTTTCGAAGCCGGGCCCGAAAGATTCGCGGCGATGGCCGGTGACGAGGATCCAGCGCGACTTCGGGGCGGCGAGGTGTGAGCCGACAAAGGCGGGCGAAATGCCGAGACGGGCGCCGACCGCGGCGGCCTCGAAGCCGCCGATCTTCGCACGGGTGGCGAGGAGGGCGTCGATGACGGTGTTGCCGGTGACATGGCAGGCCGCGGCGGCGATGCCCTCACGGAGGAGATTGGCCTTGGCGGCTTCCGTCGGGCAGAAATGCCAGCGCGCGAGCGTCGAGGTCACGCGGCGGTTCATCTCCTCCGGGAACGGCGAGCGGAGATCACCCGTGCGCAGTCCGGCTTCGACGTGTCCGACGGGGATGCCGGCGTAGAAGGAAGCCATGGCCGCACCGAGCACGGTGGTAGTATCGCCCTGGACGAGCACGGCGGAGGGCTTCGCTTCGGCCAGCCAGGCCGAGACACCTGTGAGTACACGCGAAGATAGTTCGGGGAGCGACTGGCCCGGCGTCATGAGGCCCAGATCGACGTCGGGCTTCAGTCCGAACGAACCCAACGCCTGATCGAGGAGCTCGCGATGCTGGCCGGTCGAGACGAGCAACGGCCGTACCTTACCCGCGCGACGCAGTTCTGCATACACCGGCGCGAGCTTGATGCACTCGGGGCGCGTACCGACGATGAGGGCGAGGGAGGACATTTGAATCGAGGGATGGAGGTCAGGAGGACCCGAGGGCCGGAGGCTTAGGAGGGGCTACAGTGCAAAGGTGCAAATCGGAGCGATGCTCCTGTGCAAAAGTGCAAAGGTGAGATAAGGGGTAGGGGTGGGGACAGGGGTAGGGGTAGGAAAATACATTCAGTTGTCTTGAGGTAGGGACGCGTCGGTGACGCGTCCGTCTGACTTCCTGCTGTCGCGACACCGTCGCGCCCATACCTAAAATGCAGCTATGTCGTGACGCGGTCCCGACCCTACCCATTACAGCCGCGGGTGCCTGGAGCCGGCTGCCGAAAGCTGAACGGCTGACACCCGAAGGGCTGAGGTCCCGGTGGCCGGCACCCGTCACCTAAGGCTTTTGTTACGCTCCCAACCGCCAACCGCTAACCGCCAACACCTTACGTTTGCACCTTTGCACAGGCCGCAGGCCGATTTGCACTTTTGCACCTTCTTGAAGCGTTTCACTCGAGCGCATACTCCTCCCCGTCCACGAAGAAGCTGTTCGCTTCGAGGCGGAGGGAACAGCCAAGGGCGGTGACGAAGGTGATATCGTTCCCGGTGGCGGTGATGCGGCGGCACCAGGAGGATTCTTTCGAGCCGTAATGCGTCGAGTGCCACCCTTCCCCGCCGTCGGGCAGCGCGCTGACGTATTCTTCGGTCGAGGGCGCGGAACAGGCGACGGTGAGCTGCTCGAGGCCGGCCCGAGAACGACCATGCCAGCGGAGGATGCATTGCCCTTCCTGCTTCAGGAGTCCGGTCAGGCGGTCGACGATGACGAAGCCGTTCGCGGTCTTGATGACCCGGCGCAGGGACTTGAATCCCGGGAAGCCCAGGTGGGCCGCGACGAGTCCGTCGGCTTGCCAGCGAGGAGCGCAGGTTACCCACGGGAGCCAGAGGAAGCGACCGACGCGGCGCATGGAGTCGAAGCCGCCGACGGTGACGACGTTATGGAAACGGGAGCCGGCCAAACCATCCCAGCCGCCCGGGGCGTTGTAGGAATAAGTGCCCGGATCTTCGGCGATCCACTCGCCGTCCCAGCGCAGCGAGACATGGAGTTGGTCGGCGTGCGAGGGACGCGTGCGGAATTCCTGCGGGGCGCGGAAGAAAAGCGTGCCGCGTGGGTGACGAAGGGTGAAGACGCCGGCCGAGACATAGTTGGCGTCGAGGCGAATCGCGGGAGCCGCACTGGCCGCCGTCGGTCCGAGCAGCAGCATGGCGGTCTCATCCCAAGGTCCGGCGGGCAGACGCTCGCCTTTGAAGACCGCAAGCGCCGCGCCGACCGCCGGGCGAAAGTCATCATAGGCGCAACCGCTCAAAGGGAACAGATTGGCTCCGTCGTCGGCGCCATAGCGAGGGACGGTGCCGTCCGCCTCCATCAGCGAAGCGAGGAAGTCGGTCGCCGCGATGGCCTGGGCGCGGACGGCTTCCGGCAAGGTATCGCGGACGGAACGCTCGACGAGTTCGGACCAGGTCAGGAGCTGCAGGAGCAGCCGATGGTAATTCGTGGAGTGCTGGCTGAAGCCGCCGTCGGGGCCGATCAGCGCGGCGCACTGTTCGGCGAGTTCGCTTACCCCGCTTCGATACCAGCCTGAAGCGCCGCCGACGCCGGGCCAGAAAGTACCGACGGTCTGCAGGCCGATGGCTTCCGAGATGCCGTGGTTGTTCTGCTGCGAAACGGCGTAATCGAAGTGGAAGCTGATACGCCGTCCGGTGAAGTCAGCCAGGCGCGCCGCAAGGGTCAGCCGCGCATCGGTCGAGGCCGGGTGATCGCGGAAGGCCTGCGCCGCGAAAGTGACGGCGATCAGACGGAGGGACGCTTCCTGTCCGCACATCCAGTTCGGCCCACGGTTGGGCGGGTTGCGCGTCATCCAATCCTCGAGCGTGGTCCAGAAGAGTTCGACGTGACGATGTTCGCCATCACGTAGCCAGGCGCGGACGAGCGCATAGGCCCAGGAAAAGCGGGAGAGCTCCCAGACGCCCTTGATGTCATCGGTCTCCGTATCGCGCAGCCGGGACCAATGGGCGTAAGGATCGGTGGAGTGTCCGGTGAGGACGCTGCGCGTCCATCGGTCCGGCCGCCCGATCTCCACCAGCCCATGCGAAAAGACCCGCGCGTAACCTCGGGCGAAGGCATCGGCTTCGGCGACGGGAGTATGTCCGCTTTCCAGCGACCAAGCGTCCAGCTGCGGCGCAAGGTGCGCGCGGTCGAGGAGCGCGATCGGGAGGCGCGGAGCGGACGTACGCCAAGCCGCCGGGTCGAAGCCGACGGCGAAATCCTTCCATGGGCGCATCGGCGAACGCCATTCCCAGAGTCCGAGCTTACGCTCGCACGCCCAGCGCGCACGCCGGAGGAGCCAGCGCGGACCGAGGTGATGGAGGAGAGGGAGGAGCACTGAAACCTAGAGGACTGCGTCGATGACTGAATCGAGGGCTGAATGGAGGAAGCCGACCGAGAGGGCCGGAGGGCCCGAGGACATGAGGGCGGGACTAAAGGCAGTGCAAAGGTGCAAAGCGGAGCGAAGCTCCTGTGCAAAAGTGCAAAGGTGTTTTTAGGGCTAGAGCCAGAGCTAGGGCTAGGGCTAGAAAACTTTTCAGGTGTCGGGTCTCGGCCGTCGGGAGCCAGGTTCAGGTGTTCAGGTTCGGGTACAGGTTCAGGATCTGAATTTACCCGGCACCCGGACCTGCACCTGACAACCCGCACCTGAGACCTGAGGGCCGAGACCTGTGACCCGAAAGTGTCTCTCTTCTTGTCCGCCTATTCTCCAAAGGTCGCGACACCGTCGCGCCCCTACCCGATACAGCTATGTCGTGACGCGGTCCCGACCCTACCCAAAGCAAGCACTACCCCGATTCTCGTTACTCCATACTCAATACTCTGTCTTCACGTTTGCACCTTTGCACAGGCCGGAGGCCGGTTTGCACTTTTGCACTTCAGTTTCGAATCGCTCCCCGCGTATCGATCAACTTCTTGCCCTTGAGCTGCTCAAGGGTAAGGCCGACGAAGGCACGATGATCGACGAGGAGGACGACGACGCTGGCGCGGGCGAGCGCGTCGGCGAGGGGGACGAGCTCCGCCCTGCCCTGCAGCGCCTTGGGCAAGGCGGTCACGTGCGGCTCGACGGCGAGGACTTTCAGGCCCGCATCGGCGAGATGCGCGGCGATCTCGACGGCGGGTGATTCGCGGAGGTCATCGACGTTCGCTTTGAAGGCGAGGCCAAGGCAAGCGACGGTAGCGCCCGGACCAGCCGCGGCGCGGACATGGGCGACGACGTGATGCGGCTTGGAGTCGTTGACCTCGCGGGCGGTCCGCAGGAGACGCGCTTCGGCCGGGGCGGCGTCGACGATGAACCACGGATCGACGGCGATGCAGTGTCCGCCGACGCCAGGACCGGGCTGGAGGATCTTCACGCGCGGATGGCGGTTCGCCAGACGGATGAGTTCCCAGACATCGACGCCCAGTTTGTCGCAGATCAGCGAGAGCTCGTTGGCGAAGGCGATGTTCACGTCGCGGAAGGCGTTCTCGGTCAGCTTGGCGAGCTCGGCCGTACGGGCGTCGGTGAGGAAGATCTGCGCGGTGCAGAAGGAAGCGTAGAGATCGCGGGCCTGTTCGGCGGCGGCCGGGGTGAGTCCGCCGCAGATGCGGTCGTTGGAGACGAGCTCCTTGAGCATCTGGCCGGGGAGGATGCGCTCCGGGCAATGGGCATAGAGCAAGCCGTCGACCTTGCGGCCGAGCTTCGCGAGTTCGGCTTCGAGCCAGCCCTTCACCTTCTCGGTCGTGCCGACCGGAGAGGTGGATTCCAAGATGATCAGATTGCCGGCGGCGACGAACGGGGCGATCGAACGGGCGGCGGCTTCGACGAAGGAAAGATCCGGGACGCGGGCGCCATCGGCCGAAGCGAGGAAAGGCGTCGGGACGGCGAGGATGAAGACGTCGGCCGGCGCGGGCAGCGTCGCGGCCTTGAGATTGCCGGACTGCACCGCGGCCCGCACGAGCACGTCAAGGTCCGGCTCCTGGATATGGATGCGGCCGCTGTTGATGGTGTCGACGACCGACGCGGAAACGTCGACGCCGAGCACGCGGCGTCCCTTCGTCGCGAAGATGGACGCAGTCGGAAGGCCGATGTAGCCGAGACCGAGGACGCAGAGGGAGGGCATTGGGATCGAGGGAGGGAGGGCGCGAGGGCCGGAGGGCTGACTAGAGACAGTGCAAAGGTGCAAATCGGAGCGGAGCTCCTGTGCAAAAGTGCAAAGGTGTTTTAAGGGCTAGAGCCAGAGCTAGGGCTGGGGCTAGAAAACTTTTCAGGTCTCGGGTCTCAGCCGTCGGGAGCCTGGTTCAGATGTTCAGGTTCGGGTGCAGGTTCAGGGCCTAAATTTCCCCGCACCCGTGCCTGCACCTGACAACCCGCACCTGAGACCTGATGGCCGAGACCTGAGACCCGAAAATGTCTCCCACTTTTGCACCTTTGCACAGGCCGAAGGCCGATTTGCACTTTTGCACTTCAGGTCACGCCTTCATCCCCTGCATCCGAATACTCCACCGGGAGACTTCTTCGATCTCGGCGAGAGGGACGGAGGTGCCGGCGAGGAAAGCAGCGAGGGCTTGGACGTGGCCTTTGCCGCGGGCGGGGCCGCCGAGCCAGGCCGGGAGAGCGGACGCGCCAGGGACGTTCGTCGAGCGGAGCGCGCGCCAGTTGTCGATCTCGGCCGACCAGCCTTCGCCGGTGACGGCGATACGTTCCTTGGGCAGATGCGCCGGGAGATCGGTGCGATAATTCAGCGCGGCGACGTCGCCGTTGGCGAAAGTGAGCTCGAAGCAGCCGCCATCTTGTCCGTCGAGATCACGCGACGCGCAGCGGGCCGCGACGATCGCGCTGCCGGAGAGGAAGCGGAGCAGGTCCACGAAGTGACAGGCTTCGCCGACGATACGTCCCCCGCCCTGCTTCGGATCGAGCGTCCAGTGATCCGCGGGCAGGCGGCCGGCGTTGACATCGACCGTGAAGCGACGCGGGCCGGACTTAGCGGCGAGCGCGGCGCGGAGACGAACGGCGAGCGGCGCAAAGCGGCGGTTGAAGCCGACGGCGAGGACGGCCGAGCTCGCGCGCGCGACGGCCAGCGTGGCGTCGAGGTCGGCTTTGGTCAGCGCCAGCGGCTTCTCGACCCAGACGGATCTGCCGGCAACGAGCGCGGCCCGGGCGAGTTCGCCGTGTTCGTCATGTCGGGTGGCGATGAAGACCTTCTCGACCTTAGGGTCGTCGAGCAGCACGGCGACGTCGGTCGTCGACGTGGCGGCGGGGCCGGCGAGAAGGCGCGCGGAGAGTCCGTTGGCGGAAGCGAAGATCGCCGGCGACGCCCCTTGGCGACGGAGCGCCGGGACGAGCACGCGGACGGCGAAGTTGCCGCAGCCGATGACGCCGACGCCGCCGACGGATCGGCTGTCCCAATCGACGCCGGGGATCGTGCGGGTAAGGGCGCTGTTCGGGACGGCGTATTCGATCAGCAGTCCGTAGGCGCCCGGACGACGGAGGTCGTCGTAGATGCGCGGCGCTTCGCTGAACGGATGGGCGGAGGTCAGCAGCGGGGCGACGTCGAGTTCGCCCGAGGCCATCAGCGCCAGGACTTCGTCGAAGTTGACGCGGGCGGATGACGGGTCGGCCGGATCGGCGGAACCGTAGGAGCGCGAGACCTGGAACGAGACTTCGTTCTGATAGAAGTCGGCGCGGTTGAGCGTGAGCCCCGTGACGCCGACCAGGACGACACGTCCGCGACGACGGCAGAGGCGCGCGGCGAGGTTGACGGGTTCGTCGGAAGAAGTGCTGGCCGTGATGAGCACGCCGGCCGCGCCGGAGCGCAGGAGAGCCGCGAGGCCGGTCGCACCGTCGGGGATGATCGCGCCCGCCTGCGCGGCGACGGCGCGTTTGGCCTCATCGGGATCCACGCCGACGACCACGATGCCGCGGGAGAGGAGGAGCCGGACCGCGAGCTGACCGATGAGCCCGAGGCCCATGACCACGACCGTCTCGCCGCGCCGGGCATCGATCAAGCGCAGGCCTTGCAGGGCGATGGCCGCGAGCGGCGCGAAGGCGGCGTGTTCGGAGGAGACGGCCGCAGGCACGCGCGCGGCGAAGGCCGGATCCGCCGACACCACTTCCGCGTGCGGAGAATTAGAAACCACCCGATCGCCGACGGCGAAGCCGGGGACCTGGCCGGCGTCGAGGACTTCGCCCACGTGACAGTAGCCGAGCGGGATCGGCTGGGCGAGCTTGCTGCGGACGGCGGCGAGCGTCGGGAAGAGGCCTTCGGTCCGGACCTTCGCGAGGACCGCGCGGAATTTCTCAGGCTGCTGCCGGGCCTTGCTCAGCCAGCCGGCGCGACCGAACTCGACGAGCATGCGCTCCGTGCCGAGCGAGACCAGCGAACGCGAAGCGCGGACGAGCAGGCGGCCGCGGCGCGGGCCGGGCGCGGGCGCGTCGACGAGTTCGGTGCGACCCGAACCCAGATGCTGGATGAGCTGGCGCAAGGTCAGGAACGGGCCCGGTCCTGCTCGAAGGAGGACTGCTCGGTGAAGGTCGTCATCGCCGCGAGCACGAAGCCGGCCGTGAACATCAGCGGCGTGAACCAGATGAGCAGATCGATCGTGGCATGCAGGCCGAGGAAGATGAGCCCGAGCGCGAGGGGGTAAGTCTCCGGGTGGCCGGGACGGAAGGCGCGGAAGAGCTTGCGGCCGAGCCAACCGAAGAAGACCAGGAGCGGCAACAGGCCGATCACGCCGACCTCGGCGAGCATCTCGAGCCAGTCGTTGTGCGCATGGATCGCGCGGAAGTGGAGCTTACCCTCGCGGCGGAGCTCCGGCTGCAGCGCCTGGTAAGGCGGAGAGACCCAGCGGTAGGAACCCGCGCCATAACCGACCCACACGCGACCCGACCAGCCGCCTTCGGTGGCGAGCGCCCACGTCGCGCGACGCAGCGGCGCCCGGTCGTCGAAGCCGGTCGCCTGATAGGTGGTCGCCTTGACCTTGAAACGATTGAGGAGCGGCTGCAGGTCCGCCACGAGCAGGACCGAGGCGGCGGAAAGCGCGAGGGCGCCGCCGGTGATCAGCATGATGCGCCGACGCGAACCGCTCGAGCCCGGGAAGCCGAACCAATAGGCGGTGAGCGGAGCGACGACGAGCATGAGCAACGCGAACGCCGCGCCGGCCGTGCTGTTGGTCAGGCCGGCGAGGAGCGCGAGGGCGAAGGCGAGGAAGGCGGCGACGAGATGCGGACCGCCGCGGAGGACGTTGTCGCCGGCGCGACGGATGTGCCAGAAGGCGAGCGCCAGCGCGACGCCCGCGTGCAGGTAGAGATACACGCCCGCGTGGTTGCGGTTCATGAACGTCCCGAAGGACTGCGTATTGTAAGGCACCGGGAAGCCGAGGACCGTCCCGGACGATTTCTGGTTCAGCACCCCGAAGGCGCCGACCGCGATGGCCGCGAGCACGGTGACCCAACCGAGAATCAGGTAACCGCGACGACGGCGGAGGCCATGACGCAACGAAAGGAAGAGCAACCACGGCGCGCCGAACACCATCATCTGCCGCCAGGCGTTCATCGGCGGCTGCTTGGTGTCGGACGCGGAGAACGGCGCCTGCAGGCCCGAAGGCAGCCAGCTCACGTAGGGCTGCGGGCGCACGTCGAACTTACCGACGTCGATGCCGGGAAGACCCTGCGCGGCCCAGAAGGCTTCGCGGTCGACGGCGATGCCCCACGCGTTCCAATCCTGGATCGCGAAGTAGGCGAAGAGCAGGACGCCCGCCCAGAAGGGGATCGAACGGAAGAGCTCGGCGCGGGCTTCGGCGGCGGGACGCGAGACGAGGTCGCGCGAGAGCAGGAACCAGGCGAGCGAAGAGCCGGCGAGCAACGCGGCCGGGAAGCAGACGTGATCGAGCCAGCGGTAAGTGAAGGGCTCGTAGCCGCCGGAAGCGGCGACTCCGACGGCGACGAGCAGGCCGACGGCGGCGACCGCCATCACGACGCGCTGCGCGCGGGCTTCGGCGCAGACGGCGAGGAAAGCGGCGGAAGCGAAACCGAGCGCCGCGGCGACCGTCCAGAGCACCACGCCGGCCCAACCCCACGGCGCGACGACGAGGATGACGCCCGCGAGGAGCATCACGGTGCGTTCACGGGCGGTGAAGTTATTTTGAGAGGACATGAGGGAAGGAGGACCGGAGGGCCGGAGGGCTGGATGCGGACTAGAGACAGTGC
Organism: Verrucomicrobiota bacterium; assembly: GCA_046052185.1. GTDB lineage: Bacteria > Verrucomicrobiota > Verrucomicrobiia > Opitutales > UBA953 > UBA953. The sequence goes on from JBJOMV010000043.1 coordinate 10,699, forward strand.
AAAGGTGCAAATCGGAGCGAAGCTCCTGTGCAAAAGTGCAAAGGTGAAACCAACTTCAGGTGACGGGTGACGGGCACGGGAGTCGGCGACTCGGGCGTCGGCATTTCGGCCATCAGCCGCGGGAACCCGGAGCCGGCTGCTGAAAGCTGAACGGCTGAAACCCGAAGGGCTGATGCCCCGGTGGCCGGCACCCGTCACCTTCAAGAAAATGACCGAAGCATGCTTTCCGGTTTCCGGTCTCCCTTTGAGCGAAAATTATCCCGCCACCAGCCACCCGGGGCTGCCACCCGCCACCTGAATCTTGTCTCTTACTTTTGCACCGAATGCTCACACAATCCCCGCCTGATAGATATCGTGGATACGGATGAGGCCGAGGCAGCGTTGGGTGGCGGCGTCGGTGACGGGCAGGACGGAGATCTGCGAGGGACGGTCTTCCATGATGCGGGCGGCTTCGGCGAGGGACATCGGACCGTGGGCGCGGATGGGATTCACCGTCATGATGTCGGCCGCGCGGGCGGTGTTGATGTCGACGCCGCGGCCGAGCGCGCGGCGGAGGTCGCCGTCGGTGATGAGACCGGCGAGCGTGCCGTCGGCCGCGAGCACGCAGGCGGCGCCGTGCGGGTGACGGGTCATCGCGATGACCGTGTCGCGGAGGGCGTCGCCCGGCTTGGCGACCGCGCAACGTTCGAGCGGCTGGAGCGCTTCGCCGACCGTGAGGGTCAGGTTACGGCCGAGCTGGCCGGCGGGATGGAAGCGGGCGAAGTCGGAAGGACCGAAGCCGCGCTTCGTCATGAGCGCGGCGGCGAGGGCGTCGCCGAGCGCGAGGGTCAGGAGCGCGCTCGTCGTCGGCACGAGGCCGAGCGGATCGGCTTCAGGGCGGGCGCCGATGTCGAGGACGACGTCGGCCTGGGTCGCGAGGGGCGACTGCGTGTTGCCGACGATCGCGATGATCGGGGACTTGAAGGAACGGAGGACCGGGATGAGGCGGACCAGTTCGGCCGTGGTGCCGGAGCGGGAGATGAGCACGACCGGGTCACCGGCCTGCAGGATGCCGAGGTCGCCATGCACGGCGTCGGCCGCGTGCAGGAAGATGGCGGGCGTGCCCGTGCTGCAGAGCGTCGCGGCGACCTTCTGGCCGATGAGGCCGGATTTGCCGACGCCGCAGAGCACGACCTTGCCGGGATGCGCGGCGATGAGGTCGACCGTCTGCGTGAACGCGCCGTCGAGACGCGTGGCGAGTTCGGCGAGCGCGGAGGCTTCGGCCTGGAGGAGGGCGCGGGCGGAATGGAGGGGAGTGGACATGGTGAACGAGAGTATCGAGTTCAGAGTATGGAGTATGGGAAGGAGGGCACGTGGGCCGGAGGGCCGGAGGTTAGAGGCTTAGTTGACCGGAGGCTCGGAGGCTCAGGCCATACGAGAGTATAGAGTATGGAGTATAGAGTATAGGAAGAGAGCAGAGGGCCGGGTGTCTTGAGGTAGGGACGTGATCACTATCGCGTCCGCCTTGCGCCTAACGGATGCGATGTCATCGCATCCCTACCGGTTGAGCGGGCCGCTCAACCCTACCTAAGGCAAGCACTCCCCCGATACCCCATACTCAATACTCCATACTCTGATTAAACTTCCGGCCAACCGATCAACGGATCAACTCACGTCTCCTTTTTACGCCAAGAGGCGCCGCGCGGCTTCGAGATCCTCAGGAGTATCGATGGCGACGGGATGATAATCGGTGACGACGGTCTGGAAGGTGAGGCCGTGGGCGAGGAAGCGGAGCTGCTCGAGCGATTCGACGGCTTCGAGTTCGGTGGCCTTGAGCTGGGCGTAGCCGGCGAGGGTGGCACGGTCGTAACCATAGACACCGATGTGCACCCAGTAATCGCGACGCGTGACCCATTCCGCGGGATCGACACCGCGGAGGTGCGGGATCGGGCTGCGGGAGAAGTAGATGGCCTCGCCGTTCTCGGCGCGCACGACCTTGACCACGCTCGTCGCGAGCAGGCGCTCGGTCGCGTGGAGCTTGGAGACCGCGGTGACCAGCGGGCACTTCGTCTCCTTCCAGCGCGAGATGAGTCCGTCAAGAAGGTCGGGCTGGATGAACGGCTCGTCGCCCTGGACGTTGAGGAAGAAATCTCCAGGCAGGTGTTCGATGACGCTGGCCATGCGGGCGGTGCCCGAAGGGCAGGCCGGATCGGTCATCAGGACCTCCGCGCCGAAACCACGGGCGACGCCGGCGACTTCTTCGGAATCCGTGAGCAGGACGACGCGGTCCGCCTGGCGGACCTGCTTGGCGCGCTCCCAGACATGCTGGACGACGGGCTTGCCGCCGAGATCGAGCAGGACCTTGCGAGGCAGGCGCGTGGAGGCGATGCGGGCGGGGATGCAGAGGGTGACGGAGGGCATGGAATTAAATCAGGGGGCAAGTGGGCACGTGGGCACGGGGAGATACGAGAGTATCGAGTATTGAGTATAGGAAGGGAGCGGAGGGCACGAGGACCCCGAGGTCAGGAGGGCACGATAGTGTCTTGGGGCAGGGACGTGATCACCATCGCGTCCGTCCTGGCTCCGAACGGATGCGATGTCATCGCATCTCTACCCAAGGCAAGCACTCCCCCGATACTCGATACTCCATACTCTATACTCTCTGCTTACGTCTGGCCAACCGGCCAACTGGTCAACGGATCAACTACCTTCGCGCTTCGGCGTAGTTCGCGAGATACCAGGCGTAAGCATCGCGGATGCCGTCGGCCATGGTGATGCGGTGCTTCCAACCGAGGGCGCGGATGCGGGAGACGTCCATGAGCTTGCGCGGCGTGCCGTCGGGCATGGACGGATCGAATTCGAGGCGGCCGGTGAAACCGACGGCCTGGGCGACGAGGCCGGCGAGGTCGCGGATGGTGAGCTCTTCGCCGGAACCGACGTTGATGTGACCGGGCTGGGAATACCGGTCGAGGAGCATGAGGCACGCTTCGGCGAGGTCGTCGGCGTGCAGGAATTCGCGGAGCGGGGTGCCCGTGCCCCAGAGCCGGAGCGACGCGTCGCCGCGGAGCTTCGCCTCATGCATCTTGCGGATCATCGCCGGGAGCACGTGGGAGTTCTCGAGGGAGAAGTTGTCGCCCGTACCGTAGAGGTTGCACGGCATCGCGCTGATGTAGTCGCAGCCATACTGCGCGCGCGCGTGGTCGCAGAGCTTGATGCCCGCGATCTTCGCGACCGCGTAGGCCTCGTTGGTGACCTCGAGCGGACCGGTGAGGAGCGAATCCTCGCGGATCGGCTGCGCGGCGAGCTTCGGGTAGATGCAGCTGGAACCCAGGAAGAGCAGCTTGCGCACGCCGGCGTGCCGGGAGCCCTCGACGACGTTGGCCGCCATGACGAGGTTGTCGTAGAGGAAGTCGTAAGGCTGGGCCGAGTTGGCCTTGATGCCGCCGACGCGGGCGGCGGCCATGACGACGTAGGCCGGCTGCTCCGCGGCGAGGAACGCGCGGGTCGCGGCGCCGTCGCGGAGGTCGAGTTCCGCCGACGTGCGCGTGAGCACGGACGTGTGGCCGGCGGCGCGCAGCGCGCGGACGATGGCCGAGCCGACCATCCCGCGATGGCCGGCGACGTAGATCTTCGCGGAGCGGTCCATCAGCGGTTCTCGTGGGCGACGTGCTTCAGGTCATGGTCGACCATCTTCTGCACCAGCTGTTCGAAGGAGGTCTGCTGCGGATTCCAGCCGAGTTCGCGGACGGCCTTGGCCGGGTTGCCGAGCAGCTGCTCGACCTCGGTCGGGCGGAAGTAACGCGGGTCGACGGCGACGAGCGTCTTGCCCGTCTTGCGGTCGACGCCCTTCTCGTCGGCACCCGTGCCCTGCCAGTCGAGCTCGATGCCCGCGCGGCGGAAGGCGTGCGTGCAGAATTCGCGGACGGTATACATCTTGCCCGTCGCGATGACGAAGTCGTCAGGCTGCTTGTGCTGCAGGATGAGCCACATGCACTGCACGAAGTCCGGGGCGTAACCCCAGTCGCGCTGCGCGGAGAGATTGCCGAGGTAGAGGCAGTCCTGGCGGCCGTGGACGATGTTGGCGACCGCGAGGGAGATCTTGCGGGTGACGAAGGTCTCGCCGCGACGCTCGGACTCGTGGTTGAAGAGGATGCCGTTGGAGGCGAACATCCCGTAGGCCTCGCGGTAGTTGCGGGTGATCCAGTACGCGTAGATCTTGGCGACGCCGTACGGACTGCGCGGGTAGAAAGGCGTCGTCTCGGACTGCGGGACTTCGACGACCTTGCCGTAGAGCTCGGAGGTCGAGGCCTGGTAGATGCGGACCTTCTTCTCCATCTTCAGGATGCGGATCGCCTCGAGCAGGCGGAGCGTGCCGAGGCCGTCGGTGTCAGCGGTGTATTCCGGGATGTCGAACGACACCTTCACGTGGGACATTGCGCCTAGGTTGTAGATCTCGTCGGGCTGGACGTCGCCGATGAGGCGGATCAGGCCGGTCGCGTCGCCGAGGTCGCCGTAGTGGAGCTGGATCTTCTTCGTGTGGATGTCGCGCACGAGGTCCTCCATGTAGAGATGCTCGATGCGCGAGGTGTTGAAGGAGGAGGAGCGGCGGATGACGCCGTGGACCTCATAGCCCTTGCCGAGGAGGAATTCGGCGAGATAGGAGCCGTCCTGGCCCGTGATGCCGGTGATGAGCGCGCGCTTTTTCATGTGATGTTGGGGTAAGGGGGTTCGGTTCAGGCGGAAGGCTTTTTCGCGCCGGCGATGATGCGGGAGCTGCTGTCGATCTTGGCGCCGAGGCCGTCGATGAGCTTCGCGCCGTGCTTGTTCAGGACGGTCATCTCCGGGATGTTGCCGGCGTTACGGTCGCCGCCCTTGCAGAAGATCGCCTCATGGCCTTGGGCTTTGGCTTCGCCGATGAGCCAGTCGAGCGTGGCGCAGACCGAGCCGTCGGTGTCGATCGAGAGCACCGCGCGGTCGACCACCCGGAGGGCGGACGTCACCGCGAGACGCGTATCCTGGTCGATGAAGGCCTTGCCCTTCTTGAGGGCGGCCTGGGCGTCGGTGTTGACGATGACCCAGAGCACGTCGCCCTGGGCGCGGGAGAGATCCAGCAGCTCGAGGTGACCGCGGTGCATCGGGTCGAAGTAGCCGGAAGTGATGGCGATGCGCATTTTATTTAAGGTGGTGGCGGTTAGCGGTTGGCGGATGGCGGTTGGGAAGATGAAGGATGTCAGAGGAGGACAGAGGGCAGACGACGGAGGATGCAACCGAGCGGCTGGGTAGAATATCCGGTCTCCGGTTGCTTTTTGATTTATCCCTAACCGCCAACCGCTAGCCGCTAACCGCTAACACCTTTTTTGCTTATTTGGGCAGGCTACCGCACGTGGAGGCGAATTTCGCGTGCACGTACGGGAAGGAAAGACTGTCACCGGCCGAGCCGGCAGAAAGGGTCAGGCCCCGGGGGGCGGAAGGAGGAGTGGCGCGAGCTCGAGGGCTCGGCTGTTCCAACGATTGAGGCGGCTGAGGCGCTCGATGACTTCGGGCTGGGAGCCGCGGGCTTGGGCATCGGCGAGGACGCGTTGCAGTCCGGGTTGGGCCTGCTCGAGGGCGGGCAGCACTTGGCTGCGGAGGAGCGCGACCAGTGAGGCCGCCAGGGAAGGCGTGGGTTGCCAGCGCTCGCGACGAGAACCCGGTTCCTTGACCGAGAGGATCATCTCGTGGTCGCGAAGGAACTTAAGTCCTTGGCTGACAGAGCCTTTGCTGATGCCCAGACGACCCTGGATCTGGTCGAAATCGACCGGACCCGAGGAAACGTAGAGCAGGGCGTAGATTTCCGCGACCGAGCGCGGCACGCCCAGGATCCCGGCCATCCGGACAAAGAAATCCGCGAGCTCGATCTCATGCGGCTGCAGGGGCTCATAAGAGGGGCGGCTCGGACGCCGGCCGGCGGACTTTTCTGAGGGGGGCTTCATCAGGTTTTGGCCCTGCGGTCGGGGGCTTCCTGATGTTTCAATAATTTTTGAACTTACGCAAGGGGCAATGTGAACAACCCGGAAATAGCGACCCGCCCTCCCCTGTCGGAAAGTGCGGATCTGAAAAGCTTCCACCTGGCGCCCCCTTGGGGATTCGAACCCCAGTTACCTCAGTGAAAACGAGGTGTCCTGGACCGGGCTAGACGAAGGAGGCGGTCGGTGGAAGCGAAGAACGTAGGAACGAAGTCCCGCTGGTCAAGTTTTTAGAAACAAGCCCGCCGGACCCCG
>JBJOMV010000044.1:0-16897 GCA_046052185.1 Verrucomicrobiota bacterium
ACGAACCGCCGCCGGGCTCGGAACCGGGATACCAGTTGGCCCACCAGCTGATGGCGATCGGCAGGATGAAGATCATCAACGCCAGTTCGGGCATGGTGAAATTGGGAAGCATGTCCAGGATCGGCTGGCCCTTGCCGTCGGCGACCGACATCGCCGGCACGCCGTCGGTGGTGACGACCTGCTGCGTCGAAAGCTTGGCGACGAGCGCCTTCAGTCCCGCCCAACCTCCGGCGCCTTTGCCGACCAGGCGTTCGCCGACTTCGACGAGCGAGAACCAGGCGGCCGCGAAGACGGCGGTCATCTTGATGAAGAACTGCACCATGTCGATGACCAGCACGCCCCAAAGGCCGGAGTGCGCGGCGAAGACGACGTTGAGGATGCCGCAGACGACGATGGTCTGCCAGGCGGGCATGCCGAAGAGGATATTGGCGATCTTGCATGCGGCGAGCGTGACCATGCCCATGATGAAGCAATTGAAGAAGAGTCCGAGATAGATGGCGCGGAAGCCACGCACGACCGAGGCGGCGGTGCCGGAATAACGGTGCTCGTAGAATTCGAGGTCGGTCATGACGCCGGAGCGACGCCAGAGGCGGGCGAAGAAGAACACGGTGGCGACACCGGTGAGCACGAAGGCCCACCACTGCCAGTTGCCGGCGACGCCGTATTTGCGGACCTGCTCGGTCACCCAGTTCGGGGTGTCCGACGAGAACGTGGTCGCGACCATCGAGAGGCCGGCCAGCCACCACGGCACCGAACGTCCGGAGGCGAAGAACTCGGCGGTGCTGCCGCTCGAGCGCTTGGCGAGGAAGAGCGCGGGGACGAAACAGATCAGGATCGAAGCAGCGACGATGACCCAATCAATCCAGGTAATATGCATGGCGGGGCGCGGGGGTTGACCTGTTCTCTTTCCACCCCGCCCTCGTGGCAACCGTGTTCCCCGCGATGATATGACCAGTTGGGAGCATAAGGGCATTGTCCTATCATCCTAGGTAGGGTCAGCACTGCGTGCTGACCTAGCCTGCCTTGGGTAGGGTCGGGACCGCGTCTCGAAATAGTTGTCTTGGGTAGGGTCAGCACCGCGTGCTGACCTAGCCTGTATCTGCGTTCGCCTCTAGGTCAGCACGCAGTGCTGACCCTACCTCGATTCAGGCGGATGCGATGTCATCGCATCCCTACCCATATCAGATGAAAGCGGTTAGCGACTGGGACTGACCCGAACTCAAGGGGCGGCCGGAAACGGGATGATCCGTTGGCAAACCGTTCCGCCATCGACGCAGCCCTCTGTCATCGATTCAGCCATCTCTCCTTCCATTCAGTCCTCCATTCAGTCCTCAACGCAGTCCTCTATTCAGTCCTCCCACGAGATGCCTCTATGTCGTGACGCGGTCCCGACCCTACCCCAACAAAAAGGGCGCCGATCGGCGCCCTCTCACTTACCTCGAGCCCTCCGGCCCTCGTGTCTTCGAGTTACTTGGCCGGAATCTCGTTCAGCGTATACCAACCTTCGCTGTGCCAGAGCGCATCGCCGGACTTAGCCTTGATGTCGCCGAGCACGAGGTGATGGATGTGTCCGCGGACGAGGCCGTCGACGACGAGGCGCACCTTGAGTCCGTCGGCCGATACGTTGGCGGACTTGACGGTCGGGGTGGTCTGGTCGACCTCGGGGCTACCGTAGCTCGACTGGTAGATGTAGGTGAAGGTATCCATCGTGTAGTTCTTCACGTCCGCGGCCGCGGCGGCGTCGACAGGCTGCGTGAACGTGACTTCGAAGCCATCGGCGCGGGCGGAGATGTCATGCATCTCGAAGGGGGCCTTACCCTTGAAGCGCACGCGCTCGAAGGTGAAGGTCTTCGAGCCGCGCGAACCCCAGCCGCGGTTGGAACCGCCGATGAAGAGCGTGCCGTCTTCCTGGTCCATGCGGACCGGGATCAGGCCGGCTTCGAAGCCGCCGAGGAAGTGGAACACGGCGCCCTGGTAGAGGCCGTTCACCTGCTCGAGGTTCACGCGCTGGACCTGCGAGGCGGTCTGCTCGCCGACGAGCATCTGGCCTTCCCACGGACCGAACTTGCCCTTGGTCATGTCGCAGGCGACGCCAGAAGGAGAGTTGCCCACCTTGCCGTGCGGGAAGACGACGGCCGGAGGCACGAACTCGGGAAACTTGAGGCGCTCGGTGAGGATGCGCGAGCCGCTGGTGGGCTCGGGCGGCGCGGGGAAGTTCGCGAGGGCGGCCGACTTGTTACCGGTCGGGTTACCCTGGAACGAACCGGGGCGCAGCCACTTGAGCGAAGACGAGCCGTTCCACACGCCCTGGTTGTCGGTGTAGAAGAAGTCGCCCTTGTCGTTGTGACCGATGCCGCCCGGAGAGCGGATGCCGGAGGCGACGGGGATGAACTTGCCTTCCGGGGTGATCTTGGCGGCCCAACCGCGCCACGGAGAGTGGGCGTGGAAGGAACCCGTCAGGCAGAGCACCATCCAGACGTCGCCGTTCTTGTCGGGATCCGAACCGAAGGCGTATTCATGGTAGTCGCCGTTGATGCCCCACTTGGAGCAGATCGTGTCGAAGCTGTCCGCACGCCCGTCGCCATCCTTGTCCGTCAGGCGGGTGTGCTCCGGACGCTGGGTGGCGAAGAGCGAGCCGTCCTTCCAGAACATGCCGAGCGGCTCGTGCAGGTTGGAGGCGAACTTGGTCCATTTGACCTTGGAAACGTCGGCCTCGTAGGCGCCTTCGGCGATCCACACGTCGCCGCGGCGCGTGCCGATGGCGACCTTCTTGCCAGGGAGGAGCGCGATCGAGGAGACCTCGCAGACCTCGCCGGCCGGCGTGGGGATCTCGACGCGTTCGTAGAACTCGGGCTGGCGGCTCTCCGCGGCGCGGACGGCGTCGACGGTCGCGAGCTTGCCGGAGTTGGGGGCCTTGGCCGGAGCGGCGGGCGCGGCGTAGGCGAGGCCGGCGGCGACGAGAAGGAGGAAGAAGTGTTTCATATGAGAGGTTTCCGTTCGGAGATCAGCGGTAGGAGTAACCCAGCACGGCGGACTCGCCAGGCTTCAGGGTGAGCGAGAGGGTCTTCGTGGCTTCGTCGAGCTTGAGCCCGGGGCCGGCAGTCACGCGGATGAGCAGTCCGCCGGCGACTTCGGCGATCTTGTCGGTGTTCACCGGCACGGTCATCGCAAGGTCGCGGGCGAGCACCACGGTGAGCGGCTTGTCGCCGCCCGCCTTGAGGGTGCGGGTCAGCGCCGGCTTGGCGCCGTCGGTCGCCGGAGCCCAGGCGTCGCTGAGCGCGGTACCTTCGCCGGCGGAGCGGAAGGTCGGGTTGCCGGCCTTGTCGAGGTCGTAGCCCTTGAACTCGGCGGCGAGCTTCACCGGGGAGAACTTCCACTCCTTGTCGTCCTTGGTGCGGTCGAAACGGACGACCGCGCCGTCACCGGAAGCGAGCTGCACGGCCTGGCCGTCAGAGAGCTTGATCACGTTGGTGCCGGCGGGCGGCTCGTTGCCGGCGCCGCGGTCGGTCCAGTGGTGGCCGCCATCCATGAACTTGCCGGTCCAGATGAGCTCGGCGGCGAGATTGTCCGCGCTGTAGGCGATGTTGAGACCGTTGGGGAAACCGATGCCGATCGCGCGCGGCGTGGTCTTGTCGATGAAGTTACGGTAGATCGCGGCGACGCCGTCCTTGGCTTCGATCGGAATGAAGACCTTCTCCTTCACGACCTTGGCCTTGGTCTTGGAGAGCCACTGGATGGCCTTGTCCTTCGGGCCCTTGTAACCGAGCACGACGACCTCCTGGCCGGCGAACTCGACGTACTCGACGCGGATCGGAGTGAGTCCCTTCTTCAGGATGACGGGTACTTCTTTCACGCGGCCGCCGACAGGGCCGATGCCCTTGATCTCGGCGATGCGTTCGCCGCCGACATAGAGGGCGCCGAAGTCATCGCAGTCGAAGGTGAAGTTATACTTGCCGTCGACCGGGGCGTCGAACTGGGCGGTCCAGACCATCGCGAAGGCGTCCTTCTGGCCGGACTGGGCGACGTCGATGACGCCGGCGTTGAAGTCTTCCATCAGGGCGGGCTTGAGCGTGGAGAAATCAGGTAAGGTCTTCCATTCGCCCTTGTACATGGTGCCCACGAGGTTCTTGAGGGCCGTCTTGGCCGGCGGGAACGGGTGGGCCTTAAGCAGCTCGTCGGCGGTCCAAGGGGTCACGCGCTTGGCCGTCGCGGCGCGGACGGACTTCACTTCGTCGACGGAGACGGGGCCGGCGCCGTTGGCGAAGCTCTTGCGGACGTACGTGAGCACGGCGGCGATCTTCTCGTCGCTGAGCACGGCGCCCTGGGGCGGCATGTCGATATTGTAGGTCTTGCCGGCGACTTCGACCGGACCGCTGAGGCCGTTGAGGACGATCTTGATGGAGCGCGCCGGAGCGCCCTTGGGCCACTCGCTACCCACGAGGGGCGGCAGGCCGTTGAGTCCCTTGCCGTCAGGGCCGTGGCAGGCGCCGCAGAGGGAGTTGTAGATCTGGGCGCCGTCTTCGGCGGCCGTCACGAAAACGGCGGAAGCCAAGAGGGCGAGGAGCGACGAGGTGCGCATAAGGGGTATGGCCGAGGAAGTTTAATCCCCGTGCCCCCGCAAATCAAAAGGGCCGATAAACCTCGGCGGGTGGTATGATTGCGACGGGGATGGCAGATCAATCTGCCATGGGTAGGGTCGGGACCGCGTCACGACCTAGCTGCATCAGGTAGGGTTGAGCGGCCCGCTCAACCACGGCTGACCGGGCCGGTCAGCCCTACCTTTGGAACCCGCCAAACAAAAAGGCCGCCCGATCAGGCGGCCTCTCTATGTCGTGACGCGATCCCGACCCTACCCACTCATCGCGCGCGATACAGACCCTGCGGGTCGTAGAGCCACCAGGCGTCGAACGGATTGGCGAGCGCGGGGAGTTCGAAATACGGACGGCCCTTGTCGTCGACCTTGGACGTGACCCCGGAGACTTCCGTGCGGGTCGGCGGCTGCGGCAGCGGCATGGCGGTCGGAGCGACGGGTACGGGCAGCAGGTCCAGCACGGCGGTCTCCTCGATGCGCTCGACGACGTTGTCGACCCACTTGAGTTCCTTGGCCTTGTCGCCGAAAGCCTGCCAGTCGCCGGTGGAATCGTTGGCGTACATCTGCTTCACGAACTCCTCGAGCGAGATGCCCATCTTCTTGGCGACGGGCGTGGCGAGGCGGTCGAACCACTGGTTGGTGAAGTCGATCTGCTCCTTGAGGAAGGTCATGTTGCCGCGGACCACGTTCGAGGCCTGGTGGTGGAGCAGGATGGTGTTCGGATAGCAGTAGGAGCGCTCGGCGAGCGTGCAGATGACGGCGGTCATCGAGGCGGCGAAGCCCTTCACGACGACGTGCACCGGCGCCTTGGAGGCGGCCATGGCCTTCTGGATCTGGTAACCGGCGGCGACGGAGCCGCCCGGGGAGTTGTCCACCACGATGAAGATCGGGAACTCGGACGACTGGTTGTTATAGAAGGCGATGCGCGTGCAGACGTAGTCGGCGAGCTGCTCGGTCACGGCGCCGTTGAAGGCGATGCGGCGGTCGCTGATGTACAGCACGCCGTCGACGAGCGGGTCCTTCAGATACTTCGGCTTGGCCTTGCTGGCGATCTTGCGGGCCTCGTCTTCCTTCTGGAAGCGCTGGATCTCGTTGGAGAGGCGGGCGACGGTGTTGGCGGCCTCGAGCTGGAGCTGCTTGGCCTCGGCTTCGAGCTCGCGGATCTTGTTGGAGCGTTCGGCGAGGCGGGCGGTGGAACGGGCGGATTCGAGCGCGGCCTGGCGCTCGAGCTTGGCGCGCTCGTCTTCGAGGGCGGCGGCCTCCGCGGAAGCCTTGGCGAGGCGGAGCGAACGCTCGGCGGTCAGGCGGGCGACCTCGGCCTGGAGCGGGGCGAGCTCTTCGGCGCGCTTGGCTTCGGCGAGGGCGAGTTCGGCGTCGATGCGCGACTTCTCGAGGCGCATGCGTTCGGCTTCCTTCATCGCGGCCTTCTGCTGCGGGGTGAGTTCTTCGCGGGGCGCGGCGACGGGCGCCGGAGCCGCGGGGGCGGCCGGGGCCGGCGCGGCCTGCTGGGCGAGGGCGTTCGCGGCCGCGAAGACGGCGAGCGCGAGGACGCGGAGGGAGGTGCGGAGATGCATGGGAGTTTTGTGTTTTGAAATTAGCGGAGGACGAATTCGACGGTGGGGTCGTACATCCACCAGATGTCACAGGGACCGAGCGGCGGCAGGGCCTGACGAGCGCGGCCGTCCTGCGTCTTGCCGGCGTTGAAGCCGTCGGGGTTGGGTTCGGCGACGACGGGCGGGACGGGGCTCGCGGCGGTGAGGGAATCTTCGGCCATGCGCTCCACGACGTCGGTCACCCACTTGCGGCGGCCGGCCTCATCGCCGAGGATCTTCCAATCGCCGGTGGAGGTACCCTTGTACATCTGGGCGACAAAGTCGTCGACGGTGGTGCCGATGCGCGCGGCGACCTTCACGAAGATGCGTTCGCACCAGACCTTGGACCACTTGAGCTGCTCCTTGAGCTGGGTGACGTTGCCGCTCAGGCCGACGGAGGCCTGGTGGTGCAGGACGATCGTGTTCGGGTAGACGAACGAGCGCTTGGCGAGGGTGGTGACGATCGCGGCCATCGAGGCGGCGTAGCCCTTCACGACGACGTAGACCGGCGCCTTGGAGGTCTCCATGGCCTGAAGCATCATGTAGCCCGACATCACGGAACCGCCCGGAGAGCGGTCGATGACGATGAAGATCGGGGCTTCGCTATCGAGGGCGTTGTAGAAGGCGATGCGACCGCAGACGAACTGGGCGAGCTTGTCGTCGACGCGTCCGTTGAACGGGATACGACGGTCGGAGATGTGCAGGACGCCGTCGATGAGCGGGTCCTTCGGGTAGGCGATCTTGGCGCCGCTGGCGATGTCGGCGACCTTCTGTTCGAGGCGCGCGATCGTGGCCACGGACGAGACCTTGGCGTATTCGACGGAGACTTCGGCGGCGGCGAGTCGGGCCTGCACTTCGAGTTCGGCGCGGGCGCGGTCCTTGTCAGCCGACGCGACGGCGGCCTGGGCGGCGGCGAGGGCGGCCTCGAGCTTCAGCTTGGACTGCTCGGCTTCGATCGGCGCGGCGGCGGCCTCGGCGCGGGCGGCGCGCAGGGCGGCTTCGGCTTCGAGCTTACGGAGTTCGAGGGTCTGATTGAGGGCGGCGAGCTTGCGCTGCGAAGCGGCCAGGTCGAGGCGGGCGCGGATCACTTCGGTCTCGATCTCGGCCTTGATCACTTCGGGGGTCTTCTTGACCGGGCTGAACTGCGCCATGAGAGGCGCGGCGAGGAAGAGGAAGACGTAAGCCAGGCGCGACATGGGGGTATGGATTGTTTTGACAGATATATGGTTCCCTTGAAGTCCATTTTTAGCAAATCTGCCCGCATGGAAGCCGACGCCCCCATCACCCTGCTCAATCGCCACACCGGCCGCATGGAGACCGAACAGGTCTACGGCGAGAAGTGGCTGCAGCGCATCTACGGCAACCCCCTCGGCAAGCTGACCCTCCATACCGTCGTCAAACGCGCCCTTTTCTCCAAGTTATACGGCTGGGCCATGGATCGCCCGAACAGCGCGCGTCGCGTCGAGCCCTTCGTGAAGGCCTTCGGCCTCGACCCCAGCGAGTTCGCCGACCCTGACCTCAAGTCCTACCGGACCTTCAACGACTTCTTCTACCGCAAGCTCAAGGCCTCGGCCCGTCCGTTGGACCCGCGTCCCGAGATGGCCGTGCTGCCCGCGGATGGACGTCATCTTGGCTTCCCCGACGCCTCGCGCGTGAACGGCATCTTCGCCAAGGGCCAGACCTTCGACATCCCCGCGCTCGTCGCGGACCGCGCGCTCGGCGAGCGTTACGCCCGCGGCACCGTCGTCTGCTCGCGCCTCTGCCCCGTCGACTACCATCGCTTCCACTTCCCGGTCGCCGGCGTGCCTGGCGAACCCGTGCTCGCCAAGGGCCAGCTCTACTCCGTCAACCCGATCGCCCTGCGTCGCAGCGCCGCGTATCTCTGGCAGAACAAGCGCCAGCGCGTGACCATCGACGCCGGACCGTTCGGACTCGTCACCATGGTCTCCGTCGGCGCGACCAACGTCGGCACCATCATCGAGACCTATAAGCCGGGCCAGGCCGTCTCCAAGGGCGACGAGAAGGGCTACTTCCGTTTCGGCGGATCGTTCGTCGCCACGCTCTTCGAGCCGGGCCGTATCAAGCTCGAGGACGACCTCATCCACGCCGGCGAGACCGCCGTGGAAGTCTACGCCAAGGTCGGTTCTCCCCTCGGTCGCCTCGCCTAAGCGCTTGCCTCCGCCGTCCGACGCGCAAACCTCATCTGACAGGTTTCGCTCGGGTGGTGGAATGGCAGACACACCAGATTTAGGTTCTGGCGCCGCAAGGTGTGCGGGTTCGACCCCCGCCCCGAGCACCCTGTTCGCGAGCGCACTGCGTTCGCGAAAGAGGACTGAGTCGATGACTGCGTAGAGGACTGCATCGAGTGCTGAATCGATGAGACGCAGACGCAGCCGCAAGCGAGCCTATCGACGTGCCATCATGTATCCCAAAATCATGAGCAGAATGCCGTTTGTCATCGTTTGCACGAGCACTTGCTGCCGGATTGCGCTTCCATCTGGATCACCTGCAAATCCACGCAACAATACAAAAACACCAATAATAAAAGCAACGGTTCCGAGGAACTTAAAAAGGCCTCCATTTTCGTCTAACCGTTCATTTGCCTTATTCTTCACCCACTGAACACGTACGGCCTCAGAAATAGCGGCCTCGTCCTCCTTAGCCTTTGCCTTTTCCTTTTCTAGTCGAATCCGAACGGCCTCAGCAACCGCGCGATCTTCCTCTTCTTTGGCCTTAATCTGCTCCTGCCTTAGTCGCTCGGCTTCCTCTGCCCGCTTCTTGGCAAGCTCGGCTGCTTTGCGCTCTTCCTCTTGTTTCTGCAGAAGAGCCCTCTCCGCCAAGAGTCGGCGAGCCTCCGAAGCCTGGAGCTGGGCCAATGGCGCCCAGTCAGTCATTCCCTCGTGCCAATAGAAGTCGGTCGGCAGAAACGCGCCCTCCTTGAGCATGGAGAGCACCTCCGGAGCAGGATAGCTGCCCAGCTCTTTTCCTTCACGGGAAACTCTGACCTGGAGAGGTTCGCTCATTTCCCAGCGGGGGCAGGACTTTTCTTAGCTTGCTCAGCCCTAAAAACCTTAGCCCGACGCTCGCCTTCTATCTTAGTTGCTTCAGACATTTTACCGAAAGCCCACTCACGGCCGGGATACTCCTCCTTATCGCGAGCAATCAATACCCACTTGATGTGCTCAGCTACGTCATCGGATTCGCTGACCCTCCGAGCCTGGCACATGTTTGCCTCTAGCGCGTGAAACATGGAGAGCTTATGGTAAACAGGCTTGTAGCCCTGGTTGGCCGCCTTGAGATACCAAGACTTAGCGATTTTGCGGTCTGCCTTTATGCCCAGAGATAGATTTCCTCCGGCAAAGATACTTGCGATTTCGCACTGGGCCTCGGGATCACCGGCCTCAGCCCTCTTAAGGTCCTCCTTAAAGGCCTTTGTTGCTTCGTTGTCTGCCGAAAAGGCGAAAATGGGCGCCAAAGCAAGGATAGCTAAGGTGAATAACTGATTTATTAGTTTCATACTAAAAAGCCAAACGGCACGATGAATAGAAGCAACCTTCTATCGCCAGGAAGCTCAGGGGATAATTAGCGAACAAAGCAGGGATTGCACCGTGCCGGCGGCAGGGGCATAGTTCCAGACATGACCGACCCCGACCCCGGATCAGTTGAGGCGATGCTCCGCAAGGCTTCTTGGCCATTAGTGGTAGTCGGTGGTGTTTCGTTCGTAGCAGCTAAAATCAGTGCATCGACCAAGGAGGAAAGGCAGTTTAAGATTCTTGGGTATGCGGATGACCTGGATGCTGGGCGATTAAAGGTTAAGCCGGAGCTTGCTGCCTCAATAAGGGAGTCGGCTCGCCGGATTGAAAAGGGGGGCGAAACCTATGAGTTGAACGATGCGCTAATGGCGTTCGGGGTTATCGCATTTTGCCTTGGCATGGTTTTCTCCATATACGCCCATAAGCTACGAAAAGACAGAGGCGGATATTAGCCTGTGATTGCGGCCCGTCGGTCTTGGCCGTTGAATGTCGGTCTTATGAAAACCGCGTTCAGACTCCTACTTCTCTCGGCTTCCTTCATCTCGGCTGACGCCTTTGCAAAGTGTCAGTGGGTCAAGTCGGAAGGATACCCGGGCGACAACCCCGGCTCAACTATCAGCCCGATCGCTACGAGCGCGGACGGCAAAATACTCTACATTACCGAAACTTACCCGGGTGTAAGAACGACGAACATTACTAATTTCCTGTGGAAATCATTAGATGGTGGTGAGAGTTGGTGGACATTGAAAATCGTGAAGTAATCCCCTCGGGGAGTTCACACCATCGGCAACGGCTTGCCGAAAAATGGGTCCCGCAGATTAAGCCCCCCAGGTGCCACGCAACAATCTGTGCCGGCACGACGACAGCGGCGTCTTTTAAGTAAACTCAGCATATGGAGTATTACGCGGAATAACTATGTCGTGACGCTGTCCCGACCCTACCTTGATGCAGGCGGATGCGATGTCATCGCATCCCTACCTCATGCGGCTCCCGCCACACACCACCCGTATCGGCGGCTTCGCCTCTGATGTGTTCCCAACCGCCAACCGCTAACCGCCAACACCTAACCTTTGCACCTTTGCACAGGCCGTAGGCTGATTTGCACATTTGCACCCGGACGCGACGCCGTCGCGCCCCTACCCCATCACCTCGAGGCCTCGTGTCCTCAGGCCCTCGTGTCCTCGAGCCCTCGTGTCCTCCACTCTTGCCCCTGCCCTCCCAATCCCTACCGTCTGGCCATGCTCGCGTGGCTTCGCTCCCTCTTCGCCCCGAAGACGCCCGCCGTCGACCTCAGCAAGGCTCCGGCGGAGCCGACGCCGTCGGAGCGCGCTCCGTCCACCCGTCCGGCTAACCAGCAGGGCTGGATCGGGGTCGATCTGGACGGCACTTTGGCCGAAGCGACCGCCTGGCAGGGCATGGACCACATCGGGCCGCCGGTGCCTCTGATGATGCGGCGAGTACGCCAATGGCTCGATAAGGGTCTCCGCGTGAAGATCATGACGGCCCGGGCCGGCGACCCCGTCGGCATCGCCGCCACGCAGGCCTGGCTGAAGGCCAACGGGCTCCCCGAACTGGAAGTGACAGACAAGAAGGACTTCGGGATGATCGAGCTCTGGGACGACCGGGCCATCCAGGTCGTGCAGAACCGAGGCATCTGCTTCCTGGGCACCTCCTATTTCGCGCGTCCGAAGGCCCCCATCCTGCCAGATGAGGTTGCGGACCGCACCTTCATCCTCGTAGGTTCGGAACCGAAGCCGCCCGTCCCGGGCTCCAAGCACAGCGCATGAAAGCCTCCCTCAAGCTCGAGTATTCCCTCCGCGTCCTCTCCCAGCTCGCCCGCCGCCACCGCGGCACGGCCGTCACGCGCATCGAAGAACTCGCCAAGCTCGAGGACATCCCGGCCAATTACCTGGTGCAGCTGCTCAACGAACTCCGCGAAGGCGGGCTCGTCGTCTCGAAGCGCGGCAAGACCGGCGGCTACCGTCTGGCGAAAGAAGCCGAAGATATCTCCTTGAAGCAGGTGCTCGCGGTCGTGGAGCCGGAACTGGTGACGACCAAGATCACGCTCAAGGGCGCTTCCGGACCCCAGGTCGCGGCGCTCTGGCGCGAAGTCTCGAAGCGTTTCGACAAATCCCTCGCCGGTTTCACCGTCGCCCAGCTCGCGTTGTCCGAGACCGGCACGGATTTCGAGATCTGAACGCGGCGGCATAGCCGCCGCGAGGGGACACGTGGGCAAGGGGACATGGTGACAAGGGGAAAGGCATCAATCAAAGAGAGACCGGAAACCGGATTGGATGCTGAGGATACATTTTCAGGTCCCAGGTCTCGGCCGTCGGGTATCAGGTTCAGGTGTTCAGGTTCGGGTGCAGGTCCCGGGCCTGATTCCCGCACCCGAACCTGGTGCCCGCACCTGAACCTGCGCCAGAGACCCGAGACCTGAAACTGCATCTCCCCCAGCCAATCATCCTGTCTCCGGTTTCCCTTTGAGTTGATCATTCCCGCCACCAGCCACCTGAGGCTGCCACCCGCCACCCGAAACGGATGCAACTATGTCGTGACGGGGCAACTTAGCCACAAGGTCGGGGTTACCTTTCTGACCATGCGCCCCGTCCTCCCCGTCCTCGGCCTGCTGCTCGCCGCCCTGTTCGGCCCGCTCTTCGCCGCGGACCGTCCGCCGAACATCATCTTCGTGCTGGCCGACGACCTCGGCTGGACCGATCTCGGCGCCTTCGGGAGCAAGTATTACGAGACACCGAATATCGACCGCCTCGCCGCGCAGGGCATGCGCCTGACCAACCACCATCACTGCCAGAACTGCGCCCCGACCCGGTCCGCCCTGCTCTCCGGCCAATACGGCGCCCGCACCGGCACCTACACCGTCGGCTCGATCGACCGCTTCGACTGGCAAACCCGACCTCTGCGCCCGGTCGATAACGTCACGAAGCTCTCGCTCGAACGCGATACCTTCGCCGACCAGCTCAGGAAGGCCGGCTACGCGACCGCGATGTTCGGGAAATGGCACCTCGGCGGCACGCCCGACTACCATCCGTCGAAGCGCGGCTTCGACGAGGCGATCGAGTCCGAGGGCCGCCACTTCGATTTCGAGACCAAACCGAAGACGGCATACCCGCAGGGCCAGTATCTCGCCGATTTCCTCACCGACAAAGCCGTCGACTTCATCCAACGGAACCAGGCCAAGCCTTTCCTGCTCTACCTCCCGCACTTCGGCGTCCACTCGCCGTTCCAAGCCAAGCCGGAATTGATCGCGAAGTTCAAGGGTAAGCCCGGCGCCGGCGGACACAACAGCCCGACCTATGCCGCGATGATCGCGAGCGTGGATGAGAGCGTGGGACGCGTGATGGCCAAGCTCGATGAGCTGAAGCTAGCGGAAGATACGGTGTTCATCTTCGCGAGCGATAACGGCGGCGTCGGCGGTTACGACCGGCCCGACGGGCTGATCCGCGAACCCGGCAAGGAAGCGAAAGGCAAGAAGGTGAAGGCCGGCGACGACGAGGACGGCGGCGGCATCACCGACAATACCCCGCTGCGCAGCGGCAAGGGCAGCCTCTACGAAGGTGGCATCCGCGTGCCCTTCATCGTCCGCTGGCCCGGCAAGGTCGCGGCCGGCTCCGCGCACGGTGCGCCCACGGCGCACGTCGACCTCTTCCCGACGCTCCTCGAACTCGCCGGCGCCGCGAAGCCGCGTCAGAGCCTCGACGGCGAAAGCCTCTTGCCGGTGATGCTGGGCAAGGCGCCTTCGCTGAAGCGCGATGCGATCTTCCAGCACTTCCCTGGCTACCTTGGTTCCGGCCCCGGCCTCTGGCGTACGACGCCGGTGAGCCTCATCCACGCCGGCGACTGGAAGCTCCTGGAATACCTGGAAGACGGTCACCTCGAGCTCTACAACCTGAAAGACGACCTCGGTGAGACGAAGAACCTCGCGACGACGAATCCCGAAAAGGCTAAGGAACTGCACGACCGTTTGGTCGCCTGGCGCAAGGAGACCGGCGCCCCGATGCCGACGCCCAACAAGAAAACCGAAGCCGGCCAGACCGCCCCTAACGCGAAGAAAACAGGCAAGGGCAAGAAGAAGGCCGGCGCCTGATTTCAGGCTTCGGACGGCCCGGGCCCGGGTTATGGTGAGCGCATGCCTATGAGACGCGTCGCCCTCCTCATCGCCCTAGGTGTCGGCATCGTCATCGCCGTCGCCCTCGTGGTCTCCCGCGCGCCGAACGACCGCGCGCCGCGCCCCCCGAACGTGCTGTTCATCATGGCCGACGACCTCCGGGTCGAAGCCGGCATGGGCGGGCTGAGGGCCCACGCGCCCAACCTGGTCCGGCTCAATACGCGCGCGACCCGTTTCTACGCGACCTATTGCCAGCAGGCGGTCTGCAACCCCTCGCGCTCCTCGCTCCTGACAGGCCTGAGGCCGGATACCATCGGGCTCTGGAATAACTCGGTCCACTTCCGCCAGCTGCGGCCCGACGTGGTCACCTTGCCCCAGCGGTTCAAACTCGCGGGCTACGAGACGCGCGGCGTGGGCAAGATCTTCCACAACTGGCACACGGCGGAGAAAGGCGATGCGCGCGCCTGGAGCGCGCCGGAGTTCCTGCATTACGCCAACCATGGCGATGATGCGCCCATCGTCTCGGGCGCGCTTCCGCCGAACCAGGTGACCGGCGTCACCGGCCTGCGGAAATACGGCCAGGTGCCGATGACGGAATGCCGCGACGTGCCGGACGAGGCCTACTACGACGGACGCGTCGCCGCGGAGGCCGTACGCACGCTGGCCGAGGTCAAGGACCGGCCGTTCTTCCTCGCGGTCGGCTTCTGGAAACCGCACGCGCCCTTCAACGCCCCGGCGAAATACTGGTCGCTCTACCGACGCGAACAGTTCGCGGACTACGACGGCCGTCGGCCGGCCGGCGCGCCCGCGCAGGCGTTCCACGAAAGTTCGGAGATCCTGGGCAAAGGCCGGGCGCCGACCCCGGCGGAGGCGGCCGAGATGCGGCACGGTTATTTCGCCAACATCGCCTACCTCGACGCCCAGGTCGGCAAACTGCTCGACGCGCTCGACCGTTCCGGCGTCGCCGACCGCACGGTGATCGTGTTCGTCTCCGACCACGGCTACCATCTGGGCGAGCACTCCCTGTGGGGCAAGACCTCCAACTTCGAGTTCGACGCCCGCGTGCCGATGCTCATCTCGCTTCCCGGGCAGACCCGCGGCGCGATGACCGCGTCCTTCGCCGAGCTGATCGACCTCTACCCCACCCTGCTCGAGATCTGCGGTCTCCCGCGCAAGGACCGGCTGGACGGGACGAGCCTGCTGCCGGTGCTCCGGAATCCCGCCGCCACGGTCAAGGACGCGGCCTTCACGCAGCACCCGCGGCCGGCTTATTTCGACCGCACTAAAGACGGCCGACCGACGACCATGGGTTACTCCGTGCGCACCAAAGAGGGCCGCTACACCGAATGGCGCGATTGGACCACGGGCCAGCCCGTCGCCCGTGAATTCTACGTCGCCGCGGACGAACCGGCCGAGACCGTCAACCGCATCGACGAACCGGCCCATGCCGGCTCCGTGGCCGCCATGGAGAAGATGCTCCAAGCCACCCACCCTCGCGTAGGTCACTGACGCCACCAGCTTGGGCAGGGCTGAGCGGGCCGCTCAGCCCTCCCCGATGCAACTAGGGCAGCACGCAGTGCTGCCCCTACCTCGATGCAGCTATGTCGTGAGGCGGTCCCGACCCTACCTCGATGCACTCTATGCACACCATAGCATGCACATTATCCATGCAGTCATCAACGCAGTCCTCTTCTCATTGAGCCCACTCCATACTCGATACTCCATACTCCATACTCTAATCATTCTCCCGTGGACCTCTTCTTCACCGCCGTCGCGGCGGTCATGCTCTACCTGCACAGCCTCCGGGATTTCGCCCGCGAGGTGACCAAGCTCGGCGGCGAACGCCTCCGCCGCGGACTACGCCAGGCCACGGAGAACCGTTTCGTCGGCGCGCTGACGGGCGCGGTCGGCGCGGCGCTGGTGCAATCCTCGTCGGTGGTGAATTTCGTGACGATGGGGCTGGCCGAACAGAAGGTCATGCCGATGCGCCAAGCCTGGACCGTCATGATCGGCGCCAACATCGGCACGACGGTCACCGCCTGGCTCATCGCCTTCAAATTCACCGGCATGGGTCCCGTGCTCGTGACCCTCGGCGGCCTCTGGTCGCTGATGGGGCCGCGCTCGCTTCGTCCCTACGGACGGCCGGTCTTCCACTTCGGACTGATCTTCTTGGCGCTCGGTCTGATCAGCTCGACCCTACTCCCGCTGGCGCAGACGCCCGAAGTGCTGGCCTGGCGCGATACGCTTTCCACGCCCCTGCGCGCGCTGATCTTCGGCGCGGCCCTCACGATGCTCGTGCAGTCCTCTTCCGTCGTCGTCGGCCTCACGGTCCTCTCGGTCGCCGGCGGCCTGCTTGACCCGACGCTCTCCATCTGGGTGGTGGTCGGCGCCAATCTCGGAACGGGCTGGGTCGCGCTCATCACCGCCTCGGCTCTCGGCTCCTTCGCCCGCCGGCTGGCCCTCTTCAATGCCGGCCTCGACCTCGCCGGTCTGGCGCTCTTCGTGACGGTGCTGCAGTTCGCCATCCGTCCGCTCCTCGCGATGATCGACGAACCCGGACTGAAAGTCGCCTTCGTCCATTCAGCCTTCAACCTCTCCGCGGCGACCCTCGCCCTCATCCTCCTTCCTTGGCTCTGGCGCTATCTCGAGAGGTATGTGCCTAAATCCGAGACGGGTGTCAGCGGTTAGAGGTTGGCGGTTGGAAAGCACCCGGACTCCGCTTGATCTCCTTGCATCCATGCCTCGAGGTAGGGACGTGATCACCATCACGTCCGTTCGCAGACGGATTTCGGACGTCGATGAAGCCAGCTAAGCCCCGACGAGATCCGACCATCGGACTCGAACGGATGCGATGTCATCGCATCCCTACCTGTTTCTCTATTCAACCGAGCCTCTGGGCCTCTCATTTTCCGGCCAACCGGCCAACTTATCAACGGATCAACTCAGCCGCGCGCCGTCGCATCCACCAACAACCAGGCCCAGGTGGCGACGACGCCATCCGTACGAGCGTTGAGGCGGTCGTAATCGCGGAGGAGCGCCTTGAGCTCAGTCGGCG
>JBJOMV010000045.1:0-16651 GCA_046052185.1 Verrucomicrobiota bacterium
CACCAACGAGAGCGTCTCCATGTTCAAGAAGCTCAAGAACTGGGGCTTCGACTCCGTCGAGATCGCGATCGAAGATCCTTCGCACGTCGACCCGAAGTTCCTGAAGGCCGCCGCCGCCAAGGCCGGCATCGCCATCGGCTCCATCTGCGCCGCCATGGGCCCCGGCCGCGACCTCCGCGGTTCCGCCAAGGACCAGGCCAACGGCCGCAAGTACATCATGGCGCTCGTCGACCAGGCCGCCGAGATGGGCTGCCCGCGCATCATCGGTCCGCTCTACTCCGTCGTCGGCCTCATCGGCGCCCATGACGATAAGACCAAGGCCAAGCACTTCAAACTCGTCGTCAAGAACCTCAAGGCCATCGGCAAGCACGCCCAGAAGAAGGGCGTCGAGCTCGACATCGAGCCGCTGAACCGCTTCGAGACCGACTTCCTCAACACCTGCGACCAGGGCCTGCGCCTCGTCAAGGCCGTCAACCTCCCGAACGTGAAGCTCCACCTCGACACGTTCCACATGAACATCGAGGAGAAGAACCAGGCCGCCGCCATCCTCAAGGCCGGCAAGCACCTCGGCCACTTCCACGCCTGCGGCACCGACCGCGGCACCCCGGGCAACGACTCGCTCGACTGGAAGCCCATCGTCGCCGCCCTGAAGAAGATCGGCTACAAGAACGAAGTCGTCATCGAATCCTTCACCACCGACGTCAAGGTGATCGCCCGCGCCGCCGCCATCTGGCGCGCCATGGAGCCCCGCCGCGACGATATCGCCGTGAAGGGCCTGAAGAACCTGCACCGCCTCTTCGGCAAGCAGAAGTAATCTCCCGACGCACCCGCCTCATGAAGCTCCTCACCCCCCTCCTCGCCCTCGCCGCGCTCTGCGCGTCGGTCTCCGCCGAGGACAAGAACCTCTTCAACGGCAAGGATCTCACGGGCTGGAAAGGCCTCGATTTCTGGTCCGTCGAAGACGGCGTCATCACCGGCCGTACGACCAAGGAGAAGCCCACCAAGGGCAACACCTTCCTCGTCTGGGAAGGCGAAGTCGCCGACTTCGAGCTCACGTTCCAGTACAAGATCGTCGGCGGCAACTCCGGCGTCCAGTACCGCAGCAAGCTCGTCGACGCGAAGGGCTTCGTGATCTCCGGTTACCAGGGCGACTTCGAAGCGGGCAAGACCTACTCCGGCATTCTCTATGAAGAGAAGGGCCGCGGCATCCTCGCCAAGCGCGGCGAGAAGGTCGTCATCAAGGAAGGCGCCGACCCCAAGAAGCCGAAGATCGAAGTCACCGGCTCGCTCGGCAAGACCGACGAGATCCAGGCCAAGATCAAGGCAGGCGACTGGAACGAATACCGCGTCGTCGCCAAGGGCGGCCACCTGCAGCACTTCATCAACGGCGTCCAGACCGTCGACGTCACCGACGAGACCGCCGTCGGCGCCAAGAAGGGCCTGCTCGCCCTCCAGCTCCACGCCGGCCCGCCCATGGTGGTCCAGTTCAAGGACCTCGTCCTTAAGGAGATCAAGTAAGCTCCCATGAAGAAGTCCTTCCTCAGCCTCCTCCTGCTCTCGGCCGCGTTCGTCTCGGCCGCGGACAAGAAGAACGTCCTGCTCATCGCCGGCAAGCCGAGCCATGGTCCGGGCGAGCACGAGCATAACGCCGGCATCCAGCTCCTGGCCTCCGGCCTGAAGCAGTCCGCCGCCGACCTCGTCAATGTCGACGTCTCGCTCAACGGCGAATGGCCGTCCGACGAGCGCGTCGCCAAGGCCGACACGATCGTGATCTACTCCGACGGCGGCAACGGCCACCCGGCCCTCCCGCACCTCGACCAGCTCGCCAAGAAGATGGCGGCCGGCACCGGTTTCGTCTGTCTCCACTACGCCGTCGAGCCCGCCTATGAGCGCGCCGGCTGGCTGAGCGTCGACGGCAAGCCCGTGAGTCCGCCTCCGGCGGGCCGTTCCTCCAAGGGCAAGGGCGCGCTCGAGTTCAAGGACTGGCTCGGTGGTTACTTCGAGCAGCACTGGTCCGTGAACCCGCACTGGACCGCCGACTTCAAGGTCATCCCGGACCACCCGGCCAGCCGGGGCGTGAAGCCGTTCGGCTCCAACGACGAGTGGTATTTCAACATGCGTTTCCGTGACGGCATGGAAGGCGTCACCCCGCTCCTGTCTGCGGTCGCTCCGGCCGAGACCATGAGCCGCAACGAAGGCCCGCACTCCGGCAACCCGGACGTGAAGAAGCTGGTCCTTGAGGAGAAGAAGCCCGCGGTCGTCGCCTGGGCCGTCGAGCGTAAGGACGGCGGTCGTGGCTTCGGCTTCACCGGCGGCCACTACCACGCCGGCTGGGCCAACGACAGCCAGCGCACGCTCGTCCTGAACGCGATCGTCTGGACCGCGAAGGCCGAAGTCCCCGCCGCCGGCGTCGTCTCCAAGTTCTCGGAAGAAGAACTCAAGGCGAACCTCGACAAGAAGACCCCGCGCAAGCCCGCGGCTCCGAAGAAGAAGTAAGCGGCCCGCAGGTCGCCCGCATCAGGCCGGAGGTTCGCCTCCGGCCTTTTTCGTATCCGGAAAAGACGGCGGTCGTTTGACCCGGAAGGCCCGCCCGCAACCTTAAGGACATGTCCAAGCACATCGCGATCATCGGCGGCACCTCCGGCATCGGCCGCGCGACCGTCGCGCAGCTCCAGTCCGACGGCCATACGGTGCACGCCGCCTGCCGCTCGCCCGAGAAGCTCGCCGACCTCGGGATCGTCGCGCAGCCGTTCGACGCCGCCGCGCCCGGTCCGCTCGCCTGGCCTGAGCGCTTGGACGGCTTCGTGTACTTCCCCGGCTCGATCTCACTCAAGCCGTTCCATCGCCTGGTGCCGGAAGATTTCCAGCGAGACCTGCAGGTGAACCTCTTCGGCGCCATCGCCGCGCTGCAGTCGGCGCTCCCCGCGCTCAAGGCGTCGGGTAACGCGTCCGTCGTGCTCTTCTCCACCGTCGCCGTCGCGCAGGGCATGCCCATGCACGCGAGCATCGCCGCCGCCAAAGGCGCCGTCGAAGCGCTCGCCCGGAGTCTCGCCGCCGAATGGGCGCCGGCCATCCGCGTCAACGTCATCGCCCCGTCGCTGACCGACACCCCGCTCGCCGGCCCGTTGCTCAACTCCGACCTCAAGAAGGAAGCCGCTGGGAAGCGTCACCCGCTGCAGCAGGTCGGCCGCTCGGAAGACATGGCCGCGCTCGTCGCGCATCTCCTCTCCGGACACTCCCGCTTCATGACCGGCCAGGTGCTGCACGTGGACGGCGGTCTCTCGTCCGTCCGTACGTTCTGACGCGGGCACAAAAAACCCGGGCGCCTCGCGGGCCCGGGTTCAGGAAGAGCCTTCGCTCCGCTCAGATCAGCATCAGCGCCGGTTCTTCGAGGAGCTGCTTGAGCGCCTGGAGGAACTGCGCGCCGTT
The DNA here is from genome assembly GCA_046052185.1 of Verrucomicrobiota bacterium. Classification (GTDB taxonomy): domain Bacteria; phylum Verrucomicrobiota; class Verrucomicrobiia; order Opitutales; family UBA953; genus UBA953. The sequence goes on from JBJOMV010000045.1 coordinate 3,430, forward strand.
GGCGCCGTCGACCACGCGGTGGTCGCCGGAGAGGCCGATCACCATGCGGTGGCCGATGACCAGGCGGTCCTGGGCGTCGACGACGGGCTTCTTGATGGTCGCGCCGACGGAGAGGATCGCGGCGTTGGGCACGTTGATGATGCCGAAGAAGCCGGTGACGCCGTACATGCCGAGGTTGGTGACCGTGAAGGTCGAACCCGACATCTCGTTCGGCGTGAGCTTCTTCGAGCGGGCCTTGCCGATGAGGGACTTCGCCTCGACGGCGATGTCCTTGAGCGTCTTGGCGTGCGCGTCGCGGATGACCGGGGTGACCAGGCCGTCTTCGAGGGCGACGCCGAAGGAGAGGTGCACCGCGCCGTGGGTGCGGATGCTCGTGCCGGCCCAGGAGGCGTTGACCGCGGGGACGCGGCGGAGGGCCTCGGCGGAGGCCTTCAGGATGAAGTCATTGACCGAGAGCTTGATCGCGTCGGCGCCGGCTTCGGCGAGGCGCTTGTTCAGCGATTCGCGCATCGCCATGAGCGGAGCGGCGTCGACCTCGACTTCGAGGTAGAAGTGCGGGACGGTGACCTTGGACTCCAGGAGCCGGCGGGCGATCGTCTGGCGCATGCCGCCCACGGGGACGTCGGCGTCAGGCTGGATGCCCTTGCCGTCGGCGGGCGGAGCGACCGCGACGTTGAGCGGACCGGAAGGAGCGGCGACGGCCGGAGCCGAAGCAGCGGCGGCGACATCGCGACCGACGACGCGGCCACCGGGGCCGGAGCCGGCGAGGGCGGCGACGTTGAGCGCGGCCTTCTCGGCCATGCGCTTCGCGTAAGGCGAGGCCTTGGCGCGGGAGGCGTCGGACTGCGGCGCGACGGAGCCGGAAGAAGAAGGAGCGGCCGGGATGCAGCTCACGTCGGTCTTCTCGGGGATCGCCGGGACGGCGGTCGCGGGAGCGGCGGCCTTGGGGGCCGGCGCGGCGGAAGGCTCAGGGGCGGCTTCGCCCTTCTTGCCGATGGCGCAGATCGGCGCGCCCACGGGCAGCTGCGAGCCGGCAGGAGCGTAGATCTTGAGGATCGTGCCCGGCACCGTGCAGGAGAGTTCCATCGTGGCCTTGTCGGTCTCGACTTCGCCCAGGATGTCGCCGAAGGCCACGGTCTGGCCTTCCTTGATGTTCCATTTCACCAAAGTCCCCACCGACATCGTGTCGGAGAGCTTCGGCATATCGATAATTTCAGCCATCGGATTTGAGAGGGGAGGGGATTAGGCGAGGACCTTGAGGGCTTCGCGGACGACGCGGTTCACGTCGGGGAGCTGCTGGTCTTCGAGGCGCTTGCAGTAGATCTGCGGGGCGTCGATCGAGGACACGCGGTGGATCGGGGCGTCGAGCTCGTCGAACGCCTTCGACTGGATGAGGTAGGCCACCTGGGCGTCGACGCCGCAGAAGGGCTTGTTCTCTTCGACCAGCAGGGCGCGGTGCGTCTTGCGGACGGAGGCGAGGATGGTCTCCTCGTCGAGCGGGCGGATGGAGCGGAGGTCGACGACCTCGACGCTGACGCCGTGTTCCTTCTCGAGGATCTCGGCGGCCTTGAGGCTGGTGATGACGGCGCGGCCGTGGGCCACGATCGTGAGGTCGGTGCCTTCGCGCTTCACGTCGGCGACGCCGAGCGGCACGATGTAGTCTTCGTCCGGCACTTCGCCCTTGTCGTTATAAAGGATGGTGTTCTCCATCACGTAGACCGGGTCGTTGTCGCGGATGGCCGCCTTGAGGAGGCCCTTCGCGTCGTACGGGGTGGCCGGGCAGACGACCTTGATGCCCGGGTGGGAGGCGAGGATGGCCTCGGGCGTGTGGGAGTGGGTGGCGCCGACGTTGGTGCCGCCGTTGGCCGGACCGCGGATGACGATCGGGCAGTTGATGAGGCCGCCGGACATGTAGCGGATGTTGCCGGCGTTGTTCACGATCTGGTCGAACGCGACGTACGAGAAGGACCAGAACATCAGTTCCATCACCGGGCGGATGCCGAGCATCGAGGCGCCGATGCCGAGGCCGATGAAGCCGGCTTCGGAGATCGGGGTGTCGACGACGCGCTTCGGGCCGAACTCCTTGAGGAGGCCTTCGGTCACCTTGTAGGCGCCGTTGAACTGGGCGACTTCTTCGCCCATGAGGACGACCTTGTCGTCGCGCTTGAGTTCTTCGCGCATCGCGGCGCGGAGCGCTTCGCGGTAGGAAATGACAGCCATGACAGTAGGTGCGAAGAAGGATTATTCGAAGATGATGGTGCCGCGGCTGGTCGTGTCCGGACCGCGGTTGTCCTCTTCCCAGTAGATGTGCTTGGTGATGTCGGCGACGGTGGGGTCCGGCGACTCGTCGGCGAAGACGGCGGCCTTGTCGGCCTCGGCCATCGCGGCGTCGTTGATCTCCTGGGAAAGCTCGGGGGTGAGGACCTTCTCGCGCAGGAGTTCCTGTTCGAAGGCGAGGACCGGGTCCTTCTTCTCACGGTATTCCTTGATCTCCTCCTTGTCGCGGTAGGTCTTGTCCGGGTCGGCCATGGAGTGGCCGAAGTAACGGTAGGTGAAGATCTCGAGGACGGTCGGCTTGGACTCCTCGTGGGCGCGCTTGAGGGCGATGGCCGTCTTGGCGCGGACTTCGTAGACGTCGTGGCCGTTGATGACGTCCCAGGCCATGCCGTAGCCTTCGGCGCGCTTGGCGAGGCAGCCCGGGTGGGCGGTGGAGCGCTCCTGGGAGGTGCCCATGGAGTAGCCGTTGTTCTCGATGACGAAGATCATCGGCAGGTCCCAGAGGGCCGCCAGATTGTAGGCTTCGTGGACCGCGCCTTGGTTGACGGCGCCGTCGCCCATGTAGGCGAGGCAGCTGCCCTTGAGGCCCATGTACTTGACGGCGTAGGCGAGGCCGGTGCCGAGCGGGGCCTGGCCGCCGACGATGCCGTGGCCGCCCCAATAGTTCTTATCGGGGGCGAAATAGTGCATCGAACCGCCCTTGCCCTGGGAGCAGCCGGTGACGCGGCCGGTCAGTTCGGCCATGCACTCGTTCATGCCCATGCCGACCATCAGGCCGTGGCCGTGGTCGCGGTAGCCCGTGATGATGTGGTCGTGCTTGCCCAGCAGGGAGATCGTCCCGGCGGCGACGGCCTCCTGGCCGACGTAAAGGTGGAGGAATCCCCCGATCTTACCCTGCTGGTAGATGCGGATGCAGCGCTGCTCGAAATGGCGGATACGGGCCATTTTCGTGTAAAGGGCGATTTTCTCGGCCTTGGACATCGAGGCGTTGACCGGATCCTTGGCATAGTCGGAAGGCCCGGCGGGGCGCTTCAGGGATTCGGGGTGGGTAAGGACAGCGGGCTTGGCCACGGTAGTTCGTTTGGTTCGATTGGAGGGGTCTGGCGAGGAAGGTCAAGCGTCCCCTCCCATCGGCTCAATTTGCCTTGACCCGACTTGCGGGGGGCCTCCCCCTTGACCTATCCTGTGAGTCCTCTCTCAGGCCCTCTTTATCTATGGAAGAAACCCACGAGGCTTCGGCCCGCGAATTCACCGTCCAAAACCGCATGGGGATCCACACCCGTCCGGCCGCCCAGATCGTCCGCTTGGCCAACCGCTATCCGGACGTCGAGATCACCGTCTCCAAGGACGACGAATCGGTGAACGGCAAGAGCATCATGGGCCTCATGATGCTGGCCGCCGGCCTGGGTTCGAAGCTGCGCTTCTCCGCCAAGGGCAAGGACTCCGCCGCGCTCCTGACCGAGATGGAAGCCCTCTTCGCCCGTAAATTCGACGAATCCTAACCCCATGATCGCGCTCCTCGCCTCCTTCCTGATGCTCGCCGCGGGCGAGCCGGTCGCCCCGCCCCCCGTCTCTGACGCCGAAGTCGTTCGTGAATTAAAGCCGGCGGAGCTCGCTGAATGGCATAACGCCATGCGAACCAATGCTTTAGGTCTGACGCGCGTCAAGCAAGGGCAGAGCATCATGGACACCAGCATCGCGGCGGCCGCCGCGACCAAGGGTGCGAAGACCGGCGGACTCACCGAGACCCCCGAGCAGATCAAGGCCCGGGCCCAGAAGATCATCGATGAAGGCAACCGGCAGGTCCAACAGGCCGCGCCTTCCCTGAATCGCCTGCGTCTGGCCGCGGCCCAGCGCGTGGCTGAGAAGATGAAGCCGGTCGAATTCGCCGTCGAGATCACCGCCGCCGCGCCGGCTGCCGCGCTCGACGCCGCCGTCGGCCGTCTGCACAAGCAGGCCGTCGACCTCGGTTACCCCTCTGCCCATCTCATCGGCTCCTTGCGCGTCAGCTCCGCCGGTCTCGAACGTCCCGCCGAACTCGCCTCCGACCTCCGCGCCGCCTGGTCGCGCCGCACCGGTGTCGCCTTGGCCGCCGTCCCGGCCGAAGGTTATGCTTACGTGCCCGCCGTCGCGCCGGCCGCGCCCGCCTTGTCCAAGGGCCTCAAGCCCGCGACCGCGCCCAAGCAGCTCGCCGTGCTCTGGGCCGAGCAGTACGCCGTCGGCGCCGATGGCGCGCAGACCCTGCTTTTCCTGCGTCTCGCTGACGCCCATTCCTTCCGCATCATCGCCTCCGAACTCGTGCTGACTCATGCGGGCGCCACGCCGGTCGTCGGCACCGTCGCCTTGCGCGATGAGCGCAGCTTCATCCCGCGCCTCACGCAGAACGGCGAATGGGCATTCGGTTTCGAGCGCGACAGTCATCCCGTGGGCTCGGCCCTGCTGGCCCATCTTTGCCTGACGCAGACCAAGCTGTCCGTCGCGGGCGACCCCTACGTCGCGATCGTCGCCGGCGGTGGTCCGGCCGGCGGCGTCGTCGGCGCCAAGTGGCGCGTGACCGCGGCCGAAGCGCCCGCTGCCAGCCCCGCCAGCCCCACGGTCGCCGTCACCGCTTTCAGCGTCCAAGGCATCCCCGCCGGCGGCGCCGCGGTGGCCGTCGGTCCGCTCACGCTCCGCGTCGGTGCTCCCGGCGTGAAGTGATCAGGCCTGCTTGCGCGCCGCCTTCATCTCGGCGGTCGTCGCACGCTTGAGCTTCTTCACCTTCGCGGCGGTCAGCAGCTGGTGGGCGCGCGTCATCCGGTCGATGAAGAGCACGCCCTGGCAGTGGTCATGTTCGTGCTGCACGCAGCGCGCGAGCAGGCCGGCGCACTCGAGGACGTGGGGCGCGCCGTCGACGTCGCGGTAGCGCACGATCGCGCGTTCCACGCGCTCGACGTCGCCCGTGATGCCCGGGAACGAAAGACAGCCTTCGGTGTACGTGTCGGGCTCGCCCGCGGGGACGGTCACCGTCGCGTTGGCCAGCAGCATCGGCATGATGTCCTCGGGCTTGCGTTCCTTGCCGTCGAGCACGGGCGCGAAGTCCTCGTCATGCACGTCCATCACGAAGAGCTGCAAGGAAAGTCCCACCTGCGGGGCGGCCAGGCCGATGCCTTTGGCGGCTTTCATCGCGCGCAGCATCGCGTCGCCGAGGGTGCGGAGGGGCGCGCCGAATTCGCGCACGGGCTCGCCCACCGCCCGGAGGACCGGGTCGCCGTAGGGGCGGATGGTGAATTCGGCCATGGCTTCTGGTTACCTTTTCGCGGGAGCGGGGAAAGCGAAAACGCTCACTTCTCGGCGCCGTAGTCGCCTTTCTCGCAGCGGCGGACGAACGTCTCGGCGCGCTTGCGCAGTCCGTTCCATTTGGCGCGCAGGGCCTGGGTCTCGTCGGGGGTGACGCGGCGGTCGGCGATGGCGTCGGCCACGTCGGCGATGAGCAGGCCGAATTCGCGGACGAGCGTGTTGGCGGCCTGGTCGAGGGCGCCGGCGGCGGGTTCGGTCTCGACGGGCGTGAACTGCCCGCCGGCTTTCTCCGCCAGCCAGTCGAGGATGCGCGTGTCGCCGGTGAGCACGATCAGCTGCGCCGTGCGGTGGAGCGGGTTGGGCTGGCCGCTGCCTTGGTCCGCCGGCTCGCGCCATTTGTACAGCATGGACGGCGAGACCCCGAGGGACTTCGCGACCTGACCGTGGACCTGGGCCTGGTCGCCCGGCCGGTCTTCGCCGGCCTTACGCAAGGCGTCTTCAAGGACGTGGTGGGCTTCCTTGATCCGGCTTCGGCGGGGGGCGGCGGGTTTCTTGGCCATAGGGCAGGCTAGGGCGGACGGGTGCGGTTCCGCAAGCGAGACAGGGGGCTTATAACCGCGCCTTGGCATTGTAGTCAGGGGTTTCGGAAAAGATTGGAAAGGCCGCCCGGCCGCGGCATCGTCTCGGCATGGATGAAGTCTCCCTTGTGTTGCCGGTCAGCCTGCTCGTCGCCGGCCTGCTCCTGATCGCCGCCGAATTCTTCCTGCCGACCGTGTTCCTCGGGTTCGTCGGCGCCGCCGTCTCGTTCGCCGGCATCTATCTCTCCGCCGCCGCGGGCGCGCTCACCTGCGCGCTCTTCTGCGTCGCTTTCCTGGTCGTCCTCGCCCTGGAGTTCTTCGCCTTCCGCCGGCTCCTGCCGCAGACCGGCATCGGCCGCGCCATGATCAACGTCAGCAGCAACGACGGCGCCGCCGTCCCCGCCGCCGCGGGTTACGCCGTGTATGTCGGCAAGACCGGCAAGGCCGTGACCGTGCTCGCTCCCTCCGGCACCGCCGAGGTCGACGGCGCGCTGCTCGAAGCCTTCTCGCTCGACGGCTTCGTCGAACGCGGCGCCCCTGTCGTCGTCGTCGAAGCCGGCGCCGGCCGCGTCACCGTGCGCCGCGCGCGCTGAACCTTTCCCCGCTTACCACCATGGATATCCCTAACGTCGTCATCTGGGTCGCCGCCGGAGCCTTGCTCCTGCTCGTCCTCTTCCTGCTCACCTTCCTCGCCGTCTGGGTCCGCGCCCGCCTCGCCGGCGCCGAGGTCGGCATCTTCGACCTCGTCGGCATGCGCCTGCGCGGCGTGCCTTACAGCGTGATCGTCGACGCCAAGATCGCCGCCACCAAGGCCGGCCTCTCGGTCGACGTCGAGAAGATCGACGCCCACTACCTCGCCGGCGGCAACATCGTGCAGACCGTGCAGGCGCTCATCGCCGCGCAGAAGGCCGGCCTGCATCTCGACTGGAACCGCGCCTGCGCGATCGACATCGCCACCCGCGGCACGAACAAGTCCGTGCTCGAAGCCGTCCTCACTTCCGTGAGCCCCAAGGTCATCGACTGCCCGAATCCTTCCAGCGGCCGCACCACCATCGACGCCGTGGCCAAGGACGGCATCCAGGTGAAGGTGAAGGCCCGCGTGACCGTGCGCACCAACCTCGACCGCTTCGTCGGCGGCGCGCAGGAAGAGACCATCATCGCCCGCGTCGGCGAAGGCATCGTGACGACCATCGGTTCCTCCGAGAGCTACAAGTTCGTCCTCGAGAACCCCGACCGCATCTCCAAGACCGTGCTCGAGCGCGGCCTCGACGCCAACACCGCCTACGAGATCATGTCGATCGACATCGCCGACGTGGACGTCGGCGAGAACATCGGCGCCACCCTCCAGGAAGCGCAGGCCAACGCGAACAAGAACATGGCGCAGGCCCAGGCCGAGATCCGCCGCGCCGCCGCCGTCGCCCTCGAGCAGGAGATGCGCGCCCGCGTCGAAGAGATGCGCGCCCGCGTCGTCGAGGCCGAAGCCCAGATCCCGCAGGCCCTCGCCGAGGCCCTGCGTTCGGGCCGCATGGGCTACCTTGATTTCCAGCGCCTCGAGAACCTCCGCTCCGACACCGAGATGCGCAAGGGCATCGCCGGTGACGGACCCGCGCCCGGCGCCAAGGCCTGAGCATGGAAGGCGCGCTCATCCTGAAGCTGCTCCTGGCCGCCGGCGGTTTCGCCGTGTGGGCCTATGGGCAGCTGAAGGCGAAGGTCGAGCAGCCGGCGCCGACGGCGATGGCCGCGCCGCCGCCCATCCCGCGCCGCGTGCGCAAGCCGCGCGCCGCGGCCAAGCCGGCCGCGAAAGCGGCCGAAGAACCTGCCGAGGGTCCGGCGCGCCCGGCGGCCGCGCCGCATCTCGACAGTTCCAGCCTCGTGGTCACCCGTCCGGCCCGCGCGCTTTCCCGTTCGCAGTTCCGCGGCGCGGCCGCGCTGCGCCAGGCGATCGTCGCCCGCGAGGTCCTCGGCCCGCCCCTCTGCCTCCGCCCGCCGCGCTTCTGATCAGCGCCGCGGCGCGAAGAGCCGCGCGAGCAGGTAAGGCAGCGCGCAGCACAGCACGATGCCGGCGCCCGACGGCACCGCCGGCAGGTAATACGAAAGATACAGGCCGCCGACGCCGCCCGCGAGCGCGCAGCCGACGCCCCAGGCCATGACCTGCGGGACCGTGCGGCCGAGCAGGACGCCCGTCGCCGCCGGGATCACGAAGAGCGCCGTGGTCAGGAGCGCGCCGACGAGGCTCACGCAGGACACCGCGCCGAGCGCGACGAGCGCGAGCAGCACGACGCGCATGAGGCCGGGACGCGCGCCGAGCAGCGACGCGTATTCTTCGTCGAAGGAGGCCAGCTCCAGTTCCTTGTGCAGGACGCGCAGGCCGAAGAGCACGCCGACCGTGGTCGCCGCGATCACGAGGAGGTCGTCCGCGCCGACCGCCACCACGCTGCCGAAGAGCAGCCCGGCGAAGTCGCGCCAGGAGTTCGCCTGCTGCATGAGCGCGACGCCCGCCGCGAACATCACCGAAAGCATCACGCCGATGGCGCTGTCCTCGCTGGCGCCCTTGCGTGACGCGAGCCAGGCCGCGCCGCCCGCCGTGAGCAGGGCGGCCGCGAGCGCGCCGAGGTAGGGCGAGAAGCCGAGCAGCAGGGCGCCGACCACGCCGGGCAGGATGGAGTGGGTGAGGGCCGTGCTCACGAAAGCCATGCGGCGCAGCACCACGTAGGCACCGAGGCAGGCGCACGTCACGCCGCCGAGGGCGACGGCGAGGAGCGCCCGCACGAAGAAGGGTTCCGACAGCGGCTCAAGCAGGAGATCAGCCATGGCGGTGGTCGTGGCCCGAGCAGGCGTGCTTCGTGCGCACGGCGCCGTCGCGCAGTTCGAGGATGCGGTCGAAGCGGGCGAGGTCGGCCGGATCGTGCGTGGCCATCAGGACCGTGAAGGCGTGGCCTTGGTCGAAGAGGAAGCGTTCGATGATCTCGCGGCTCGCGGCGTCGAGCGCGGCGTACGGTTCGTCGAGCAGCAGCACCTCGGCGCCTTGCACGAAGGCGCGGGCGATGAGCGCGCGCTGCAGCTGGCCGCCGGAAAGCGCGTGCACCGGGCGGTCGGCCAGTTCCGTCAGGCCAAGCTGCGCGAGGGCCCGGTCGACGGCGTCTTCGCCGTGGCGGCATTCTTCGAACCAGCCGTGGTGGGCGTACGTGCCCATCTGCACCAGCCGGCGGAGCCGCAGGGGAAAGCCTTCCGTCAGTTGCGGGCGTTGCGAGAGATAGGCGATCCGGCTGCGACCCAGCGCGGGCGGCGCGCCGGCGACGAGGACTTCGCCGGCTTGCGGCGGGACGAGTCCGGCCAGGACGCGGAGGAGGGTGGATTTGCCGGAGCCGTTGGGGCCGATCAGCGCCGTGCGGCAACCGCAAGGGATGGAGAAATTCGCCCCATGGAAGGCCGGCGGACCGTCGGCGCGGGCACCGGCGGACAGGCCGCGCGCGACGACCGCTTCACCGGAGCAGTCCTGCTTCTCCGGACGGGCGTAGGGGAGCGTGGGTAGGAACGCGAAGGCCGCATCGCCGACCTGCCGGGCGAGCCGTTGCCAGAAGGGCGTCATCGGGCGGACAGGGCCTCGTGGAGGCGGCGGCCATTAAGGAGCATCATGCCGGTCCAACTGTCGCCCGGGCGGCCGGCTGGTTCAAGGTATTCGAAGGAAAGGCTCAGCGGGGGAGGGAGTCCGGCGTCTTCGGCCAGACGGCGGGCGAAGATATCGCTTTGGCCGGCGTCGGTGACGATGACCCGGATGCCCTCGCGGCGGATAAGGGCCAGGAGTTCGGAGAAGTGGCGGGCCGATGGGTCGGCGGATTCGGCGGAACTGCTCGCGAGGATCGTCCGGGCGATCTTCAGACCGTAGCTTTCCGCGAAGTGGCCGAGGTTGGCGTGCTGGGTCACTAGGCTGCGCCGATTCACGGGCAAGGTCGCGAAGAGTCGGCGCAGCTCTGCATCGACGCCCTCGACCTCCTTAACATATTGATTGTAAGATATTTCTATTGATTCAGCCGACCCGACGGCGCCGAGCCGGGTAGCGAGGGTGCGGGTCATTTTCTTCACCTCGGCCGGGTCCGTCCAGGCGTGAGGGTCCGAGCCATCGGCATGGCCTTGGTGGTCACCCTTGCGATCATCGAAAAGCCAGAGCAAGCGGGGGGTGCGGTCGTTGGCTTTGGCCCAGGCTTCCAGCCAGGGTTCGAGCGTGGGGCTCATCCCCACGATCAGGCTGGCCCGGCGGAGGTCGCGGGCATTCCGCGCGCTCAGTTGGTAACCGTGGGTTTCGCTATGCGAAGGGACCAGATTAACTTGCTCAAATTGTTTACCTCCAATGACTTGCACCCAGTCTGCGATGATCGTGAAGCTGGAGACCACCAAAGGCTTGGCCGGCTCGGCGGCGGCGACGAACGCCGCTGACAAAAGCAGCACGAAGCAAAGGATGTAGCGTAGGAGTCGGCGCACGCAAAAAGTGATGCTTCAGGCTTAGGGCTTAGACGCAAGATATTTGCATTAAACAATTGTTCCCGAGGCGTCTGTTTTTGCATTTGCCACACGCAATAGCGAAAGACACATTTCCCCTCCCCATGCCCCAAGTACGTGCTGTTTTTGCCAGCCTAATGGCGTTCTGCTTGTCCGTAGCCGGTCTTCTCGCCCAGGCGGGTAAGGCCGATGCCAACGCGGGGAAAAGCGCCGTCAACGTGCGCTCCGTCCACTTCGATCCGGTCAAGCTCGGCGGTCAGCAGAATCCTTGGATCCGCACGCAGGTCGAACTCCACGCCAATTTCAATCCGGAGGCCAAGACCGCTCCGGAAGCCGAAGCCGGACCCAAGAAGCCGATCAACAAGAACTGGGTCGATAAGGTCAAGGTGACCCTGACCCTGATCTTCAAGCCGATCGGCACCACGACCGCCGCCGAATTCGCTTACTACCGTTCGACCGCGACCGTGCTCACCATGGAAGTGAACACCGACCGTTCCGTCTACTTCTACCTGCCGGGCGACATCGTGAAGCGCGACCGCCTCAAGATGCAGCCTGATTACTATTACGTCCAGATCGAGGTCGGCGGCAGCGAGCAGCCCCTGTTCAACGAAGCCGGCCGCCCCGTCGCCGACATGTCCAACGCCTTGCACAAGCAGTTCCTCGACAAGAAGATCTTCGACGGCGCCCGTTCCGAAGCGGACCGGGCCGTCAATGCCAACGCCGGCATGCTGCGCCCTCACTACCTCGTCCCCGCCGCCTTCTACGACAGCCTGCCGCAGGGTTCGCCGCAGCCGGAATTCATCCGGGAAGACGCCGGGTCGCGCTAACCCCTCCCCACTCTTTCCCGTATGAGCCAGAAGAAGGCCACCATCGTCAATCTCGCCGCGTCCAACGTCTCGGTCTCGCAGTTCTCCGCCGCCGCCGGCACGCTCGTCCTCGAGCAGTTCTACGTCGAAGAGATCGCCCCCGGCCTGACCGGCGACGAAGAGTGGTTGAACGCGGCCATCGCCGCGCTCGCCAACCTGGTCAACCAGCACGGCCTCAAGGGTCGCGTCACCGTCATCGCCCCGGCTTTCCTGCTCCTCCAGAAGCCGCTCAAGGTCGCGCAGGTCGAGAAGGCCAAGCAGGCCCAGATCGTCGCCTTCGAGGCCCAGAACGCGATCCCCTATCCGCTCAACGAAGTCATCTGGGACAGCCAGCTGATGGCTTCCGACGGCGTCGAAGCCGAAGTGCTGCTCTTCGCCCTGCGCACCGAAGTCGCCACGCGCATCGCCAACCTGGTGACGTCGACCGGCCTCCGGGCCATGTCGATCCAGGCCGCGCCGCTCCTCGACAGCCAGGCCTTCCGCCTCGGCGGCGGTTCGGCCGCCGAAGAAGTCCTCATCGTCAACGTCGGCGCCCGTTCCACCACGCTCAGTTTCGTCGGTCCGAGCGGGGTCAACATCCAGACCGCCACGAACATGGGCGGCAACCTGCTCACGCAGGGCATCTCGGATAACACCGGCCAGCCTTTCGCCACCTCCGAGGCCATCAAGGTAGGTTACTTCTCCGGCGTCCTCCAGCTCGCCGAATCCGACCCGCAGGTCGCCGTCCTCCAGGCCAATGCGCAGACCTTCATCCGTCGCCTGGCTCAGGACATCAACCGCCGCCTCATCAACGTCCGCCGCGGCGCCAACGGCCGTCAGCCGGCCCGCATCCTCATCACCGGCCGCGGTTCGCAGGTCCCCGGCCTCGCCGAACAGCTCTGCGAGACCCTCCGTCTCGGCGTCGAGCCTTTCGATCCCTCTTCCGTCATCACGCCGGGCGAAGGCATCACCGCCGACCTGCTCCAGCGCGCGAAGCATCAGATCACCGAGGTCATCGGCGAAGCCGCCCGGCTCGTCCTGCCTCAGCCCAGCGGCGTCAACCTCATCCCGCGCGACATCGCCGCCCAGCAGGCCTTCGACGCCCGCAAGCCGCGCCTCCTCGCCGCCGCCGCCCTCGCCGCCGCCGCTCCCTTCTGCGTCTGGCTGGCCCTTGCTTCCTCCGAAGGATGGAACAAGGAGCAGATCGACGAAGTCCTGAAGCGCCAGACCGAGCTCGCCGGCCGCCGCTCCTCCATCGAAGAATCCCGCAAGCAGGCCGCGGAACTCGCCGCCAAGTGCAAGGAGCTCGAGTTCGTCCTCCTCAATCGTTCCAACTGGCCGGCCTTCCTGGGTGACCTGCAGGCCCGCGTCGGCACCTGCAAGAACACCTGGATCGAGGACCTGCACATCAAGTACGAGACGCTCCCGTCGGCTCCGGCCGCGGAGGGTCAGCCGCCGGCTCCGCCCGTCGTCGTCGCCAAGGTCGTCCTCTCCGTCCGCTTCCTGTTCACCGAAGTGCCGCTCGACGAGAAGCGTTATCGCTCCGCCCCCGAGAAGGCGCACATCGCCCGCTTGGTCGAGGCGCTGACCAAGTCGCCTTACGTGAGCACCATCCCCGTGAACGAGATCAGCGTGACCGATCAGAACACCATCCGCACCCCGAAGGCCACGCTCACCCTCGTCATCCAAAAGGAAAAGGCCCTCTAAGACCATGAACGCTTTCAAGAAGAATCTTGGTTTCAACCTCGG
>JBJOMV010000046.1:0-16058 GCA_046052185.1 Verrucomicrobiota bacterium
TCACCAAGGACGGCAAGATCGACCCCAAGTACAAGGTCTGGGATCCCCTCTACATCCTCGGCGTCGTCGAAAGCCGCGACTCCCGCATCGGCGCCTGCGCCGACATCGGCCACTGGGCCACTTCGAACCTGAGCTCCGTCTGGGCGATCAAGGTCCTCGAAGGCCGCATCGTCAGCGTGCACCTCAAGGACAAGTCCGACTTCGGCCACAAGGCCACCGTCGTCGTCGCCGGCAAGGGCGTGGTCGACGTGGACGGCTGCCTCAAGGAACTCATCCGCCAGAAGTTCGACGGCCACATCTCCGTCGAGCACGAAGCCGACTGGAAGGACAGCGTCCCGCAGGTGAAGCATAACATCGATTTCGTCAAAGCCCGCGCGAAGTAAGGTTGGCCGCCGCCGCGATCATCAAGCCCCCGGGAAATCGGGGGCTTTTTTGTGCCTAGATGCCTTGAGGTAGGGGCAGCACCGCGTGCTGCCCTAGGGTCTCTCCTGCATCGAGCTACCACCCAACAGGCTCACCGTATTACGATGGATTTCAGAATCCGTGAATACCTCCCCCACCAAAGGCCACCTTGGGTTCACGAGCGTGACCCGCTGTTCATCACCTTATGCCATCAAGAAAGGAAGGTGCGCCACTTCGATAATCCCGCCGCGTGGGAGGCGATCGTCGCCGCAACCCATCACCTGACTACCCGCGGAAAGTGGACGCCATTGATGATGCTGGCCATGCCGGATCACCTTCATGGGATTGTGCTGATTCCTCATAATCAGCGAATCCAGCGAATCCTCGGCTCCTTCAAGCGAGACATCGGCTACTCCTTTTCCACAGCTTGGCAGAGGGACGCCTTCGATCATCGAATAAGGAGTTATTCGCATTACCAGGAGATCAGGGACTACATCCGAGCCAATCCGGTGAGAGCGGGATTGGCAGGCAGAGCCGAGGACTGGCCTTACTCGGCGGAGTGGCCCTTGAGACAAGAATCACGCTAGGGCAGCACGCGGTGCTGCCCCTACCTCGAGACATCACCGCCACTCAAAACCACAGCCTCTCACTTTTGCACCTTTGCACAGGCCGCAGGCCGATTTGCACTTTTGCACTTACGAGAAATCGCCCGCTCACTCCGCGATCGCCGCCTTCAGCTCCCTGAGCATGCGGCGTAATTCGCCGGGGGTATCGTAATCTTTGCGGCCCATCGGCAGCGATTCGATAGGGAGGTAGCCGTTGTAGCCGGCGTCCCGCGCGATCTTCACGATCTTGCGCATGTCGGTGAGCGGCTTGTTCGGCTTGCCGAACGGGGTCTCCTTGACCTGCCAGTTCACGGCATACGGCGCGGCCAGGGCCATGTCGACATACGGGTCAGCGGTGAGGTATTTGCCGGTATCCACGATGGCGCGGCAGTTCGGATGGTTCACGCGCTTGAGCAGGCTGACGTGCTCCGCGCCGGTGGTCAGGAAATCGCCGTGGTTCTGCACGCCGATGAAGATACCGCGGGCGGCGGCGTACTCGGCGCATTCGCGGAAGTCATCCGCGATCCAGCCCTCGACGACCTCGCGCGAGGCGCCGCCGGAGACGGCCTGCCACTTCTGCGGGGGAATGTTCGTATCAGCGAAGACGCGCAGCACGGGGGCGCCCAGCTTCACGCAGACGTCGACCCAGTCCTTGATGCGCTGCTTGCCTTCGGCGCGCAGAGCTTGGTCGGCCGTAGTGACCTCATTCTTCACGCCGCTGCCGCTGATCTCGAGTCCGAGCCGGAAGGCCTCGTGCTTGATCGCGAAGATCTCGGCGTCGGTCGGGGCCTTGGGGTAGCTGGCGAAGAAATATCCCGTGAGGTCGATGGCGTCGAACCCCGCTTCGGCGGTGAAGTGCAGCAGCTGGCTGAGCGTCATCGCCTTGGGATGCTTCGGGTCCTTGAGCCCCTGGTTCAGTTCGACGTAAAAAGAGTAGGCGTTCAGCGAAGTACGCAGACGCGAGAGCTTGCCGGCCGGCGCGGACTCGGCGGCGCGGGCGGACAACCCCAGTGCGGCGAGCGAAAGCCAGGCGGACTGTTTCAGGAAATCACGACGCGGGGTGGAGGGCATGGGGATAACATATGCAAAAGCGCGGAGGCGCAAAAGGGCAAAGGTGGAGGAAGGGCCAGAGCCAGGGCTTGGGCTAGGGCCAGAGCCCAATCATTCCCGGGTGGCAGGTGGCAGCCCCAGGTGGCGGGTGGCAGCCTCCCTAGGTAGGGATGCGATCACTATCGCATCCGTTTGAAACCAAAGCCGCGAATTCGTCGGTTCTTAGCCTAGCTCATTCGACATACAAATTCTCCGCATCGAACGGACGTGATGTCATCACGTCCCTACCTCTCGACATACCCCCGCCACCCGAAACGTTTGCCTCTCACTTTTGCACCTTTTCACAGGCCGCAGGCCGATTTGCACTTTTGCACGAGGGCAGTACGCAGTGCTGCCGCTACCCCGTCTACCCCTCCGGCGTGAACCCGAGCACGACGTCCCAGCGGGCGGAGAGTTCGCCGGCCTTGGAGCCTTTGAGCGGATCGAACGCCAGCGTGACGCTCTCGCGCTGCGCGGCGTCCTTGATGCCTTTGTAGACCATGTCGTTCGCGTTCAGCTCATGGCCCTTGATGTAACACTGGGTGATGAGCTCCTTCTTGCCTTTGATCTTCACGGCAAGGTGGATGTGCGGAGTCCGCGGCTTATATGGCACGGGCTTGATGGTGCGGAAGACATACTCGCCGTTCGCGCCGGTGAGGAAGCGTCCGAAGCCCTGGAAATTGCCGTCCCGCTTGGCGGCGTTGCCGGTCTTGGTGTGCAGATAGGCGCCGTTATTGTCGGCCTGCCAGATCTCGACCAACGCGTTGCGTACTGGGTCTCCATGTTCGTCGAGGATACGACCGGAGAGCCAAGCGATCTCGCCGACCGCCGGCGTGACGCCGTTGTTCACGATGATGAGATCGTTGTCGGTATCGAGCGGCAGCTTGTCGGGATAGAACGGCCCCTCGGTCTGCTTCGGCGTACGCGTCAGCGCCTCGGCGAACGCGCCCGGCACCGCGAACATCGCCGCCCCCAGCGCCACCTGACGGAGAAAATCACGCCGGGCACGGAGATGCGGGGGCAGAGGGGGGAGGGGCATGCGTGACAGCATGTGCAAAGGTGCGAAGGTGCAAAAGTGCAAAGGTGAAGGCAGGGGTTAAATCGATGGCTGAATCGATGACAGAGGACAGAGGGCAGAGCGGCCGCCGGCCGGATCCCGCCGCAATCGCCTGGCTCCTGGACCTGAACCCGTACCCGCACCTGAACCTGTAGCCGAGACCTGAGACCTGAAAAGCAACCCCCGCCACCGGCCACCCGAGGCTGCCACCCGCCACCCGAAACGAATGCCTCTCACTTTTGCACCTTTGCACAGGCCGCAGGCCGATTTGCACTTTTGCACGAGGACAGCACGTGGTGCTGTCCCTACCCCGACCCATCCACCTCGAGCCCTCCGGCCCTCGATTCCTCGGGTCCTCGAATGAAAACCTTCCCCTCCCCACCCTCCCCCCTTTATCCTCCGCCGACGTCCATGTCGGAATCTCCCCGCGATCAGATCCTCCGCCTCCGCGCCGAAATCCTGCGCTATGAGGAGCTGTATCGGAAGAAGCACGCTCCGGAGATCTCCGACTTCGAATTCGACAAGCTCGTCGACCAGCTCGCCGACCTGGAACGCGAGTTCCCGATGTTCGCCGGACCCGACCTCGGCATCGGCGACGACAAGTCCGAGGGCTTCCAGCAGGCCGACCACAAGGCCCCGATGCTGTCGCTCGACAACACTTACGACGAAGCCGACTTCCGGGCCTTCGGCGACCGCCTTTACAAAGCCCTCGGCGGCACGGGGCTCGAATTCATCGTCGAACCGAAAGTCGACGGCGTGGCGGTCTCGCTCACCTTCGAGCAGGGCAAGTTCGTGCGCGCGGTCACCCGCGGCAACGGCGCCCGGGGCGACGACGTCACGGCCAACGTCAGCCTCATCCGCGAGATCCCGCGCACGCTCAAGGGCGCGCCCGACCTCCTCGAGGTCCGCGGCGAGATCTACATGGAGCTCGCCGAGTTCCAGCGCCTGAACGCGGAACGCGAAGCCGCCGGCGAACCGCTCTACGCCAATCCCCGCAACCTCGCCGCCGGTACGGTCAAGCTCCTCGACGGCGAGGAAGCCCGCCGCCGTCGCCTCAGCATCGTCTGCTACGGCCTCGGCGCCTGCGAGCCGGCTTCGTCCTTCGCCTCGCTCAAGGAGTTCAAGACGAAGCTCAAGGACTGGGGCTTCCCCATCCGCGACGACCTCGACGTCCAGCAGGGCGTGGACGCCGCGTGGAAGGCCATCCAGCAGCTCGACGTCCTCCGCCGCGACCTTCCCTTCCCGACCGACGGCGCCGTGGTGAAGGTCAACCGCCTCGAAGACCAGCGCCGGGCCGGCACGACGAGCAAGTTCCCGCACTGGGCCGTGGCGTTCAAGTTCCCGCCCGACCAGGCCGAGACCATCCTCCGCAAGATCAACATGCAGGTCGGCCGCACCGGTGCCATCACGCCCGTCGCGGAACTCGACCCGGTGCTGCTGGCCGGCTCGACCGTCGCCCGCGCGACGTTGCACAACGCCGATGAGATCGCCCGCAAGGACATCCGCGAAGGCGACACCGTCCGCATCCAGAAAGCCGGTGAGATCATCCCGCAGGTCCTCGGCGTCGTACTGGAGAAACGTCCCGCCGACGCCCAGCCCTTCGACTTCGAAGGCCGCCTGAAGGAGCTCGGCCTCGACGCCGCCCGCGACGGCGAAGAAGCCGCCTACAAGCTCCGCGCGCCGTCGCGCGAGATGAAGATCCGTCGCCTCGTCCACTTCGCCAGCAAGCAGTGCCTCGACATCGACGGCCTCGGCGACGCCGTGGCCGAACAGCTCGTGGAGCTCAAGCTCGTCGACGTCCCGGTCGACGCCCTCGCCATCACGCCCGCCCAATGGCGCATGCTCGAAGGCTTCAAGGACAAGTCCGTCGACAACATGATGGCCGGCCTCGAACAGGCGAAGCAGCGCGAGCTCTGGCGCGCGATCCACGCGCTGGGCATCCCGAATGTCGGCATGCAGACCGCCAAGGACCTCGCCCGCCACTTCAAGTCCATGGACGCGCTCGAGTCCGCCCAGCCCGGCGACCTCCTCCTCACCAAGGTCGGCAAGAAAGGCGGCGTCTCGTATGAGTCCGTCATCTCCGGCGTCGGCATCGAGGTCTCCGAGTCGATCCTCTCGTTCTTCAGCGACCCTAACCATCGCGATTGGGTGAAGGCCATGCGCGCCGCCGGGCTGAACCTCGTCGAAGCCGACGCGGCGGGCTCCGTGGAAGGCGTCGCCGGCAAGACGTTCGTGCTCACCGGCACCCTGCCCACGCTCGGACGTGACGAAGCCCGCGACATGATCGAGAAGGCCGGCGGCAAAGTCTCCGGCAGCGTCAGCAAGAAGACCGATTACGTCGTGGCCGGCGAGGAAGCTGGCTCCAAACTCACCAAGGCCGAGGAACTCGGCGTCGCCATCCTCGACGAAGCCGGCCTGCGCGCGCTGCTCGGCAGCTGAGGCCATGGTCGCGCTGTCGTTCCCCAAGGAGATCCCGAGCTTCGGGAAGACGGCGACCTTCATCTCGCTCAACGACCTCACGCACTACGTCGTCTTAGCCGGGATCGCCTGGCTGCTCGGCTACGTGCTCTTCCGTGGCTGGTGGCACAACCGCAAGATCATCCAGGAGATGCCCAGCGGCGCGGACATGCGGCGCGAGGCCATGTGGTCGGCCCTGACGGTCGTCATCTACGGGCTCGTCGGCAGCAGCACCCTCGCGCTCAAGAAGCTCGGCTGGACGCAGATCTATACCAAGGTCGACGACTTCGGCTGGAGTTGGTTCTGGGGCAGCATCGTCGTCGTGATCTTCGTGCACGACGCGTACTTCTACTGGACGCACCGGCTGATCCATCACCCCAGGCTCTTCCGCTTCTTCCACGGGGTGCACCACGAGAGCCATAATCCCAGCCCGTGGGCCGCCTATTGCTTCAGCCCCGGCGAGGCGGTCATCCAGGCCGGCATCTTCCCGCTCGTCGCCCTGACGATGCCGATCCACCCAGGCGCGTTCGGGATCTTCATGCTGTGGCAGATCACCTTCAACGTCGCCGGCCACACCGGCTACGAGTTCCACGCCCGGTGGCTCATGGATTCGTGGCTCGGCAAGTTCCTGAACACCCCCACGAACCACATCCAGCACCACGACAGCTTCAAGGGGAACTACGGCCTCTACTTCAACTACTGGGACCGCTGGATGGGCACGAACCACCCCGACTACGAAAAGCGCTTCCGCGAAGTGACCTCACGATGACCTCATCAGAAAACCCTCTCCCCGACGCCGCCGCGGACCTCGCCAGGAATGGCGATGCCGCCGGCTTGGGCGCCCTGCTGAAGGCCGGCCTGGCGATCGATGCGCGCGATGCCAAGGGCAACACGCTGCTGATGCTGGCCAGCTACCATGGCCGGGCCGAGGTCGTGAAGCTGCTGCTGAAGTCGGGCGCCACGGTCGACCTGCGCAATGACAAGGGACAGACGCCCCTGGGCGGCGTGGCCTTCAAGGGTTACGTCGAGATCGCCACCCTGCTCCTCGACGCCGGGGCCGATCCGCTAGCCGACCAAGGCGGCTCCACGCCCGCCGATTTCGCCACGCTCGCCGGCAAGACCGAGATCCTCGCCCTCCTGCAGTCCCGTCGCGACAACGCCGCCAAACCCACCCGCTGGTTCAGCAAGTTGATCGGGTGGTTCAGAAGGTAGGGCTGACCGCCTCGGTCAGCCGCGGTTGAGCGAGGGCGCTCAACCCTACCGGATACAGGCTATGTCGTGACGCGGTCCCGACCCTACCCGTTGAACCAGGTCACCAGACCACCTGGCTTCTTACGATCAGTTCCGACGAGCGCGGATCCGGGCCTTCAAGGGCTCGGGACAATCTGGCGAGGCGAGCAGACGGTCGCCCAGCTTGCGTCGCGTCGTCATCGGCGAGGATGGACTGCGTTCCTCGCCGTCAAAGAGCTGAATCACACCCTCATCCCAGGCTTTTTCCGGAAGGTCGGTCGCGAGCGCCTCGTCCACCAGGGCCGTCCAGAGCTCAGGCGTCGGCACCAGCGGGAACAGGGTCGGCGCCGGGGCGGACTCGAGTCGCGCGGACCAGGAGGCGCGGGACCTGAGGTTCATATGATTAAGGCCGTATAGGCGGAGATACATCCGACTGGCCGGACGGGCCCGCCATTCGGCCGAACCGGCGAGACCGGGCTGCTCGAAGAGCTCCCGATGGACCACGTAGAGCTTCTGCGCTGTCTGATGGATGGATCGGATCAGACGGGCATTGTCACCCTTCTTATGGGAGCATCGCTCGGCGACCCTCAACGTCTCGCTGAAGGGACCATAGCCGAACCCTTCCAGCGGACATAGGCTGGAAGTCGGCCGACAACGTTCGATCATGCGCCGGTAGAACGAATCATGGAACTCACGATACGCTTTGTCGGTCGTATGACTGGATAAGTAATGCAGCGGATTAGAGAAAAGCTGTCGGATATTGTGAGGCGCCTGTGCCCAGTTATTCCATGGATACTCGTCCGACATCAGGGCGACGTAGTCGTTCAGCGTGAACTTCGGAATCACCCTGCCGTCCCGGGTAAGGTCAAATAACATGTCGAAGGACGACCGCGGCTCCTCCCTCCACAGATCCGTGCAGTAAAAGGCCAAGGCCTCAAGGTTGCGCGGATCCTTCCGCCATTCGGCGTCGTGGATGAGCGAAGGCTGATCGACGACCTTCCGATAGACGGCCCACAGCGCATCCAGACGCCCCTTCTTCTTGGCAAACTCTTCCTTGGCCTTGCGATGCTCGGCGTCACGGGCCACTACCGCCGCCTCGTCGCGCACGCGGGCGCGCAGGATGTCGCCGGTGCCGTGGACGCAAGAGGTCGCGATGGCGGCGAAGACCGTCGGATATTCGGAACGGAGCCGCTGCCAGTCGGCACCCCCGTTGTTTGTACCGGTGTATGTTCGGAGACCGCAGCCCTTTTCTCTTTCGCTGGCTTTGCATGCCGCGAGGTGGACGGGCAACGACGCCTCGATGACCTCGGCAGGGACGACGGCATCACGGCGCTTGTTAAGGGCCAGACCGTAGAGCGGCACCGGGTAATCCGGCGACATCAGCGCCGTCCATTGCGCCTCGGTGAAAGCCGGGCGCGCCTTCTCGTCCAACTGATCAAACCAGCGGAGGATAGTCCCGTAGGCCTCCCGGTCTGACGCCACCTTGAGGTCCAGGACGATCGTGGGGCCTGCGGAGATCTTCGCAGCCAGCACTTCCTGCCGGCGTTGAGCTTCGCCCCGTCGGACCGCGTCGGCGAGCTGGGAGGGAGCCGTGACGATGTCCAACGGCACGCCGACCACGGCCCCTGCCATGTTCTTACCGCCGTAGGTCGCCCACTTGGTCGCCTGGCATCCCGCCAGACCGAAGGCCGCAAGCAGCAACAGGATAGCGGGGGCACGCATGGGAACATCAAAGCCGGGTTACCGAGCGAGGCCAACCAAAACAGAGGCTCACCGAGGCCACGCGACGTCACGGGCCGGCGCGACGGGCCATGATCAGGGCTCCCAATATCTCGTGGTGGAAAGAAGGAGCGTATTTTTGCCCCTTATAGCGATTCACGAGTTTGCGACAATGTTCCGGATAACGGGCCACGAGCCGTTTGGCGTTCTCGCGGCTCCAAGGCTTGTTCCATGGCCGCTTCTCGTCGATGGCACGGTAGCACCACTCCAGCAAAAGCGATTCGGCTCGAGAGCGCCGATCCGCAATACCGGGCTCCCAGGCGAGGCTATGGGCGAAGATCCGCTCGAATAGCTCAGGATTATCCCGAGGATTGATTCGCTCGGGCAGGAAAAACAGCCTGACCTCATCAGGCAGGGGGCCATCGGCCTTGCATAGCTCGAAGAGTTGCTCGTCGGTGAAGACGCTCTTTTCCTTGGAATCCAAGGCCCGCGTCAGCCAGGACCGGACCAGGGCGCGCGATTCGGGTCGCGGTAGGCCGGCCCAGAACTCCGGGCGCAGAATCAAGGAAGGGTCTTTATCCAAGCGAGCCACGGCTTCACGCCCCGCGAGCATGGCCTGATACTCGCCGGAACTGACCTTACGATCCGACTCGCGCAGCCCACGCCACCAGCTCGGCTGATTCGTCGGCGCGGGTTCGCCCACGTCGTGATAGGCGGCCAGCAACTCCCTCGCCTTCGCCGGGTGTTTCAGGATGAACTGTTCCATGCTGTCCCCGTTCTTAAGGACGAAGGCGCGCAGAAGCTTCTCCATGTGGTATTCGCATACGCCGGAAGAAAGACAGTGGGCCGCACGGTCGGCATAAAGCCGTTCCAGTAGGTCGGGCGACAGATGATCAGGAATCTTGGAGAAGGAGACGAACGGATGCCCCTTGTGCCTGAGAAGTTCGTAAAGCAGGTCTTCTTGGAAACCTTCCGGCAGCTCCGCCTTGAGATTGGCCCATTTAGCGACCTCGATCCGGGTCATTCCGTGAGAGCAGCGACCGATCATCTTCGCGTCGAACAATAGTTCCGGATCTTTCTCCAGTTCAGCCAAGATGGCATCGGTCTCCCGCCTGATCTTACTCTCATCATGGATGCGATTCGCCCCCGCGGCCAGCAGCACCGGCGCCTGCACCGGCAAGGTCACCGCATCCAAGGCCACCGCTCCGGGCGTCGGGCCCTTAGAGTTGCCCATCCCGAAGTCGGCCTGGGACATCATCGAAAAGCACCCGGACAGCAGGAAGCACGGAGCCAAGGCAAACCAGGCGAGGCGGGGCATGTGCCTATAGAGTCTTTGTATCTAGCGGGTGTCAACGATGGGGGGCCACCCTATGTCGTGACGCGGTCCCGACCCTACCCGTTCGAACAAGGACGGCACGTGGTGCTGTCCTACCTTTTTGTGACTGGTCTCCCCGGGGAGCGTATCCATCCTGCTCACACCCCGATGAGATTCCCGCTGCTTTGCTTGCTGGCCTTGCTGACCCACCTCGGTGCGGAGACGCTGCCGCCGCTGAAGGACGGACAGATACCGCAGAACCTCGAGGCGCTCTGGGGCGATTACGACCCGACCAAAGAACCGCTCGAGGCCGAGGTGACCAAGGAGTGGGAGCAGGATGGCATCGTCTGCCGGGTCATCCGCTACCGCGTGGGGGTCTTCAAGGGCCAGCCCGCGACCGTCGCGGCGTTCTACGCCTTTCCGATAGGCGCCACCGCCCTGCCCGGCCTGATGCACATCCACGGCGGCGGCCAGTCGGCCAATCTCGCCACAGTCGTGACGGACGCGAAGCGAGGCTACGCGAGCCTCTCGCTGAACTGGGGCGGCAACAAGATGACCTTCGCCGATGGCAAAATTTACGACGGCCTGAATACCGACTGGGGCGCGCTAGACGCGACCCACCCGCCTCAGCGCAACAAGGTCAATCACTTCGCCGGCGGCACCAAGCCCGACGCCTTCACGCTCGATGCGGTCGATTCGCCCCGCAACGACAACTGGTTCCTAGTGACGCTCGCCGCCCGGCGTGGCCTGACCTTCCTGCAAAGCCAGCCTCAGGTCGATCTTGCCCGCCTCGGCGTCTACGGCCACTCGATGGGCGGTCGCCTCACCACCCAGCTCACCGGCATCGATAAGCGCGTGAAAGCAGCCGTGCCTTCCTGCGGTGGCTCCGGCGACCTGACCGCCTCGCTCGACGATATGCCCGGCGGCGAACGCACCAAGGCCACCCCGCTCGCCTTGGCCACGATCTCGGAGAATCCCTACATCGCGCGCCTGAGCGTACCGACGCTCTGGTTCTCCCCGACCAACGACTTCCACGCGCACATGGACAACATGGCGTGGACCTGGCGCGCCGTCCCGGACGCGCTGCTGCGTCTGAGCATGTCGCCGCACTTCAACCACCGCCACGACCACGCCAGCACCCTGACCCAGCACCTGTGGTTCGAAACGCACCTCAAGGGCAAGACCGGGCTCATCCCCACGACGCCCGCCATCGCCATCGAAGCCGGACGCGTCCCGAAGGTCGTCGTCACGCCGGATGCGTCCAAGCCCTGCCAGACAGTCCGGATCTACGTCAGTCAGGATATCCATGAGCTCACGCGCTTCTGGCGTCGGCTAGAAGCCAAGCAGGTCGACGGACGCTGGATCGCCGAAGCGCCGCTGATGGACCCGTCGCAACCGCTCTTCGCCTTCGCCAACGTCGTGTACGCGACCCCGGAGGAATACCGCAAACTCCCGACGACGCCCGGTGTGGCTAATTCGGATACCTATTTCTTCAGTACGCGCGAAGCCTGGGTGACGCCTGCCCGGCTCAAGGCCTCGGGCGCGCAGGCGACCGATCAGCCGGAGCGCCTCATCACCGCGGACAGCGCCGACTGGGGCGACTGGTATCGGATCAACTGGGGCAACCCGGAGCTGTGGAGCGTGCATACCCGCAAGGTGAAGGACCCCAAGTGGCGCGGACCGAAAGGCGCCAAGCTGCGCTTCGAAATCAAAACCCGCGAAAACGGCTGGCTCGCCGTGAAGTTCGTCAGCAACGAGTGGGGCGCCTTCACCGCCGGACCGAAGGCCGAATACGCCGCCGTCAAGGAACTCAAGGTCATCGACGGCTGGGCCACGGTCGAGGTCGACCTGGCGGACGTCCGTCCCTTCGGCGCCACCAAGGGGAAGCTGGCCGACTGGAGCACCCTCACTGAGATCGGCCTCTCGCCGAGCATCCCGGCGGAGCTCAAGACGCCGGAGATGAAAACCCCCAAGGGCTGGACGCGGGGCACCGACCCCGCAATCCGCAACCTGCGCTGGGAAGGCGGCAGCTACGATGCGACGCAGCAGGCTCCCGCTACTCTGTCCGAAGCCGAACGCACCAAGGCCTTCAACGACGCCATCAAGGCTTCGCTCGAGCAGGAGAAGAAAGACAAGCGGTAAAGAATAGGTTTAAGCGGGTGGCGGTTGGGGGACGCAGGCCGCTATGTCGTGACGCGGTCCCGACCCTACCTGAAGACATAAACAAAAAAGGACAGCACGAGGTGCTGTCCATACCCCGACCCCTAACCCTACCCCTGCGTTCGCTTAGCGAACGCTTACTTGCAGCAACCCGGCTTGCCGGCGACGAGGTCCGCGGCGCGGGCGTGGAGGTCCTTCTTCGTGGCTTCGTCGGTCGCGGAGGCGGCGAGGAGCTCGAGGGCCTTGAGATTGTTCGCCTTCACCTGGGCGTGATGCGCGGCGGAGGCGCGACGACGGGCGAGGAAGAAGACCGAGAGGAGCAGGATCAGCTGACCGACGAAGGAAGTCAGGTGACCGACGATGCGCTCGGCGCCGCCTCGCTCGAGACCGGTGTTAGAGTTGTGGATGAACTCCTTGCCGCCGTTCACGAGGATGAGCGTGAGGACGATCGCAAAGGCGAAGAGTACCCGACCCATGAGGCGGTTACACTTGGCGGCGCGGCAGAAGACTTCGGAAGCGGAGGTAGGAGGGGTGCAGGCCATGATGGAGGGGAAGAGTGAGACACCTGCCTTCGCTGGCAATCCTGCAGTGGGTAGGGTCGGGACCGCGTCACGACATAGCACCCTGCCCTCTACCTGAGTAATTCCCTGCTTCGACAGCCCCACCCAATAACCCTCCTTCGGCAGGATGGACTACCGCCAACGCCAATCACTCCCCCACGCGCGCCCCTCCTGGGCAAGCGATGCCGACCCCATCTTCATCACCCTTTGCCATAAGCACCGACGAACACGCCATTTTGATAATGCTCGCTGCTGGGGATTCGTACTGGAAGCAATCGCTCGCCTGGAAAAGCAAGGTTGCTGGACGCCGCTTGTCGCCATGGCCATGCCCGACCATCTCCACGCCATCATGCGCATCCGCAGAGGCGTGGAGATCGGCCATCTTCTCTGGAGATTCAAACGTGATATCTCCTTCAGCATCACCACCGAATGGCAGAAAGACGGATTTGATCATCGTCTCAGGTGCTACTCCGAATACCTCGAGAAAAGGCGCTATGTGCTGATGAATCCGGTGAGGGCAGGACTTTGCGCCGCTCCTGCGGATTGGCCGTTCCATAAGATTTGGGATGAAAAGCCGACAGGGTGAAGAGGCTATGTCGTGACGCGGTCCCGACCCTACCCAAGGCAGAGGCTCCGCCCTTTCTTGACCTTAGCGGTGGCGGCCTTTCTAGTCCCTCGTGGCCACGAAACTCCTGCTCCTCGACTGTGATTCGACCCTCTCGTCCATCGAAGGGATCGACGAACTCGGCCGCCTGCGCGGGCCGGAGACCTTCAAGGCCGTCGAGGACATGACCAACGCGGCCATGGACGGCGGCACGCCGATGGAGGCGATCTTCGCCAAGCGCCTCGACATCATCAAGCCGACCAAGGCCGAACTCGAAGCCATCGGCGCGAAGTACATCGCGACCGTCGAACCGACCGCCAAAGCCACGCTGGATCAGCTCCGCGCCGCCGGCTGGAAGATCGCCATCGTCAGCGGTGGCTTCACCCAAGCCATCCTCCCGCTCGCCGCCTATCTCGGCATCGACCGCGTCGAAGCGGTGATCCTCCGTTTCCACGCCGACGGCTCCTACGCCGGGTTCGACGAGACCTGCCCGACCTGCCGGTCGAAGGGCAAGAACGTCGTCGCCCGACGCCTCCGCGCCGAACACCAGGCCACGACGGTCGTCATGGTCGGCGACGGCGCCAGCGATCTCGAGGTCAAGGGCGACGCCGATAAGGTCATCGGCTTCGGCCGCTACGCCGTGCGCGCCAAGGTGAAGGCCGGAGCGGATGCGTTCATCACGTCGCTGGCGGAGTTGCCGGGCGTGGTTTAAGTCAGAAGAGACAACCGTTTCGGGTGGCAGGTGGCGGCCTCAGGTGGCGGGTGGCGGGAAGGCAGAACTCAAAGGGAAACCGTATGATTGGCTGCGGGATAATTCCGGGTGACAGGTGACGGCCACGGCAGTCGGGAGTTCAGGCTCCTGCCGCTCGGGGATCAGCCGCGGGAACCAGAAGCCGATAGCTGATGGCTGATAGGCCGACACCTGAATCGCCGATACCCCGGTGGCTGTCACCCGTCACCTTAAGCAACAAGGCACCGCAGCATCCTATCCGGTTTCCGATCTCCCTTGGCTTGCTGCCCTTCCCACCCCCACCCCTACCCCTTTCGCCACTTTTGCACCGCTCAACTATGTCGTGACGCGGTCCCGACCCTACCTTAGATTGCACCCATGCGCTGCCTCCTACCCCTGCTCGCTTTCGCCACGGTGTTCGCCGCCGACGCCCCTGCCCCGCTCCGCGTGTTCCTGCGTTGCGGCCCGAAGACCCATGGTCCCGGCGACCATGATCACCCGGCCTTCGCCCGCGACTGGCAGCCCATGCTGACGCAGGCCGGCATGAAGGTCTCCGTCGGTGACGCCGACGCCAAGGGCGTGCAGACCTTCCCGTCCGAAGAAGAACTCGCGCGCACCGACGTGCTCGTCATCCACCGCCAGGGCGGCGGCGACTTCAAGCCCGACGAACGCGCCCGCGTGGAGAAGTTCGCGGCGCGCGGCGGCAGTTTCGTCGTGATCCACGCCGGCGCCGTCGCCGGCAACGACGCCTCGGCCGATTTCTACAAGGACCTCGTCGGCGGCTCCTGGCGCCAGAAGGTGACCAAGTGGCGCGAAGGCCCCATGCAGCTCAGCTTCGTCGACAAGGCGCACGCCATCTCCAAGGGCGTCGCCGACTTCGGCATGAAGGACGAGATCTACTACGACATGGACCTACGCGCCGACATCCATCCGCTCGCGACCGCGCCGACGCCGAAGAAGATCGGCGACGGCTTCGAAGCGCAGACGCAGATCTGGACTTACGAGAAGCCCGGCGCGCAGCGCGCGTTCGTCTTCATTCCCGGCCACACCTACGTCAACTTCAGCCGGCCCGACGTGAAACTCCTGCTTTTCCGCGGCATCGCCTGGGCAGGACGTCACGCCAACCCGCAGGCCTTCGATCAGGCCGCGAGCCTGCAGATCTGCGTCTTCCCGGTGCCCGCCGAGACCGAGCCGGTGAAGAAGTGAGTGAGAAGGGCTAGGGCTAGTTAGCCGGACTCGTGACCTTGTTTAGTCCTAGCCCTGGCCCTGGCCCTGTCTCTAGCCCTACAACGCCTAGCAGCCGAGGATCTCGCGGATCTTCGTGCGGCGGTAGCGGAAGATGCCTTCCACCTTCTTCTTCACGAAAGGATAGGCGACCTCGCCGAACGGCCAGAGCGGCAGCTTATACAGCACCTCGTCGTCCATGCGCGTCTTGCCGCCTTCGTCGGCGAACGTGTGCGTATGGAACCAGACGGCGTAAGGGCCCTTGAGCTGTTCGTCGGCGAAGGCGTAAGGCGGATCCCAGTGGGTGATGCGCGTGCGCCAGCCGAAGGGGATGCCGTTGAGCGAGAGACTGTAGTCGATCAGCGTGCCCTGCTTCATCGCGATCGGCAGCGGGGTCTTGATGCGGAAGCTCAGTTCCGGCGGCGTGATCGCCTGGAGGTTCTCGGCCTTGGAGAAGAACTCGAAGACTTTCTCGATCGGCAGCGGCAGGACCGTGCTCTCGAAATAACGATGGACCCCCGTGGGCAAGGAATTCGGTTTCGCGAGATGGTCGCGGCGGTGGGCGCGGATGACGTCGCTGTAATCGGACACGGGAGAGGGCGTTAAGAGCAAACTGGCGTGCCTGAGGCGGGGTGTCAATAGACCCCTCGGGGAAAGGGC
Organism: Verrucomicrobiota bacterium; assembly: GCA_046052185.1. GTDB lineage: Bacteria > Verrucomicrobiota > Verrucomicrobiia > Opitutales > UBA953 > UBA953. The sequence goes on from JBJOMV010000046.1 coordinate 15,813, forward strand.
TTGCCGAGGGAGCCGGTCGGGTTTCCCTTGGGTCATACCCATTTCCAATGGCCTCCCCCCATTCTCGTCGCCGGACCACCGGCGCCTTCGGCAACAACAAGCCCCGCGACATCAAGCGTGACTTCAGCCGTCCCGAGCCCACCCCGGTCGACACCACCCCGCGGGAGCCCTCCTTCGCCGACAAGCTCATCACCTTCTCGCAGCCCATCCTTGAGCAGGCCGGAGGCAACCACACCGCCGCCAAGG
>JBJOMV010000047.1:0-15810 GCA_046052185.1 Verrucomicrobiota bacterium
GGCTCCCTTGGAGGTCTGGACGGTGGGGTTGCCGCTGAGGGCCTTCGCGCTGAGCGAGCACAGTCCCGGCAGGGCCAAGGTGGCGCCGAGGGAGCGGAGGATGAAACGGCGGCGATTCATGTCAGGGTCTGGCTAAAGGGGTGGACTGATATTTTGCGATAGGCGGACTTCCCGAAGCGAGCCTTTCCTTGATGGGGTAGGGCCTGCTAGGGAGGGTCGGGCTGAGCTTCGGACGCTTTGGGGTCGCCGTAGGCAGAGTGCCTCCTGTTCTGACAGGTCGGAGGCCGCGAAGTTCCCCCTCCGGGCCCGTCAGACCAGCAGCGGCTTGATCACCTTGGCCGGGTTGACCCCGGTGAGCCGGACGTCGAGGCCCTGTGACCGCACGCTGAGGCGCTCGTGGTTGAGTCCCATCTGGTGCAGGAGGGTGGCGTGGATGTCGCGGACGTGGACGGGGTCCTTGGCCGCGCCGAAGCCGAACTCGTCGGTCTCACCGTGGGTCATGCCCGGACGGAAGCCGCCGCCGGCGAACCACATGGTGAAGGCGTCGATGTGGTGGTTGCGGCCGGTGAACTCACGGACCTCGCCCATCGGGGTGCGGCCGAATTCGCCGCCCCAGACGACGATGGTGTCATCGAGCAGGCCGCGGGACTTGAGGTCACGCACGAGCGCGGCGCAGGCCTGGTCGATGTCCTTGGCCTTCATGGGCAGATGCTTCTGCAGGTTCTCGGTCACGCCGCCGTGGTGGTCCCAGTTGGTGTCGTAGAGTTGGATGAAGCGCACGCCGCGTTCGACGAGGCGGCGGGCGAGCAGGCAATTGCGCGCGAAGCTGGCCTCGGCCGGATCCTTGATGCCGTAGAGGTCGAGCGTCGCCTTGCTTTCGCCTTTGAGGTCCATGACCGCGGGCGCGCTCGTCTGCATGCGGTAGGCCATCTCGTAGGCGTTGAGGCGCGCCGAGATCTCGTCGTCGCCGGTCTTCGCCAGGCGCGCGGCGTTGAGTTCGCGCACCGCGTCGATGACCTTGCGTTGGTCGGCGGCGGCCACGCCCTGCGGATTCGTCAGATTGAGGATCGGGTCGCCTTGACCGCGGAGGGGTACTCCTTGGTAGGTGCTCGGCAGCATGCCGCTGCTCCAGAGCGAGGCGCCGCCACGGGGGCCGCGCGGGCCGCTCTGCAGGACGACGAAACCGGGAAGGTCGGCGCACTCGCTCCCGAGGCCGTAAGTCATCCAGGCGCCCATGCTCGGACGGCCGAAAAGGCCGCTGCCGGTGTTCATGAACAGCTTCGCCGGCGCGTGGTTGAAGAGGTCGGTCTTGCAGGTCTTGACGAAGCAGAGCTCGTCGGCGACGCCGGCCGTGTACGGGAGCATGTCGCTCACCCACGCGCCACTCTGGCCGTGCTGCTTGAACTTCTTGTCATGGCCGAGCAGGTTCACGCGGTGGCTCGAGCCCATGAACGCGAAGCGCTTGCCTTCGATGAAGCTCGCGGGGATCGGCTGGCCGTTGAGTTCGTTGAGCTTGGGCTTGTGGTCGAAGAACTCCAGCTGGCTGGGGCCGCCGGCCATGAAGAGATAGATGATGCTCTTGGCCTTGGGGCGGTGGTGCGGCGTCTTCGGCGCGAGCGGGTCGGCGGTCGGCGCGGGCTTGTCCGCCGCGAGCAGCGACGATAGCGCGATCGAGCCGAGGCCCACGCCGCAGTCGCGGAAGAAGTGGCGGCGGGTGCGGCCGAGGAGTCGGAGGGGGTCAGTCACGGCTGATGGTCTCGTCGAGATTGAGGAGGGCGCGCGCGGCCGAGAGGCGGTCGAGCGGGGCGAGGATGGCGAGTTCGGCGGCCTCCGGGGCGCGGGACGTGCAGCGGCGGAAGGCGGCGGCGAGCCCTTCCTTTTCGATCACCTTGGCCAGGGCCTGCGCAGCTTCGAAGTAGGCCGGATCGTTGAGCAGCGTCAGGGCCTGCAGCGGGGTGTTGCTGCGATTGCGTCGCGTGCACGTGGACAGGCCGTCCGGGGCGTCGAAGACCGCGAACGCCGGCGGCGGGGTCACGCGGTAGGTGAACGTGTAGAGGCCGCGGCGGGTGCGGTCGGGGCCTTGGCTGGTATTCCATACGCGCTTCACCTGGCCGAGGGACATCACGCCATCCGGGATCGGTGGGAAGACGGGCGGGCCGCCGACCTTGTGGGTGAGCAGGCCGCTGGCGAGGAGGGCGGAGTCGCGCACGAGTTCCGCGTCGAGCCGCAGGCGGGTCTGGCGGGCGAGCAGGCGGTTGTCGGGGTCTTTCTCGATGAGGTCGGCGCGGTTCACGGAGTCGCGACGATAGGCGCGCGTGAGCACGATCGTGCGATGCAGGGATTTCAGGCTCCATCCGCGCTCGACGAGTTCCACGGCCAACCAGTCGAGCAGTTCGGGGTGGGAAGGCGACGTGCCCTGCGAGCCGAAGTCGTTCTCGGTCTCGACGAGGCCGCGGCCGAAGTAGGCCTGCCAGACGCGGTTGGCGATCACGCGCGAGGTGAGCGGGTTGTCCTTGGCGACGATCCAGCGGGCCAGGTCGAGTCGGTCGACCGGGCCTTGGTCGGGCTTGAAGGCGTGCAGGGTCGCCAGGACTCCCGGCGCGACTTCTTCGGCCGGACGCGTGAAGTCGCCGGCGGTCAGCAGGTGTGTCTTGCGGGGCTTCGCGAGTTCCTTGAGCACGAGCGTGGTCGGGGCGTCGTCGCGCGCGTCGGCGGCATCCTTGGCCTTTTTCTGCAGGGCTTTGAAGGCCTTGTCCGTGGCGCCCGGGCCGGCGGCGAAGAGCAGGGCGCGTTCCGACACGTTACGCTTCGCGGCGGCCTTGCGCAGGGCGGCCTTGGCCGGGCCGGACAGCTTGTTGGCCGCGGCCTTGGTCAGGCCGGCTTCCCACTGTTGGAGCGCGGAAGCCTGCTGATCCAGGAACGCCCCGAGCGCCTTGTCCGCCTCGCGGGCGGCGGCGGCGAGCTTCGCTTCGTCGCGGGACGGATCCGATACCTTCATCGTCGGCTCCTCCTGGGTGTTGAAGAAGGCGAACATCCGGTAGAACTCCTTCTGCGTGATCGGATCGAACTTGTGGTCGTGGCACTGCGCGCAGCCGACGGTGAGTCCGAGCCAGACCGTGCCCGTGGTGCCGACGCGGTCGATCACGCTGTCGATGCGGAACTGTTCGACGTCGATGCCGCCTTCCTGGTTGAGGGGCGTGTTGCGGTGGAAGCCCGTGGCGACGCGCTGGGCTTCGCCGGCGTCAGGCAGGAGGTCGCCCGCGAGCTGTTCGACCGTGAAGCGGTCGAAAGGCAGGTCGGCGTTGAGCGAGCTCACCACCCAGTCGCGGTATTTCCAGATATTGCGCGGCGCGTCGATCGAGTAGCCGTTGCTATCGGCATAGCGTGCTTGGTCGAGCCACCAGCGGCCCCAGCGTTCACCGTAGGCGGGCGAGGCCAGCAGCCGGTCGATGGCGGCGACGTAGGCGGCCTGCGGGTCTTTCGTGCGGGCTTGCAGGAAGGCGTCGAGTTCCGCTGGCGTGGGCGGCAGGCCCGTGAGGTCGAGCGAGAGACGGCGGAGGAGTTTTTCCGGTGAGGCTTCGGAGGAAGCCTTCAGGCCGGCTTCCTTGAGTCCTTGGTCGATCAGGGCGTCGATCGCGGCCGGACCTTTTTCTTTCAAGGCAGGGCGCTGCGGGGCGGTGAAGGCCCAGTGCGGTTCGTAAGGCGCGCCTTCTTCGATCCAGCGCCGGAGGGTTTCTTTCTGCTTGGCCGTCAGCTTCGGCTTATGGGCCTCGGGCGGCGGCATCACTTCTTCCGGATCCGTGGAGAGGAGGCGTTTCCAGAGTTCGGACTTCGCGGGGTCGCCGGGGATGATCGCGCGGACGCCGTCGTTGTCGGCCAGGGCGCCTTCGCGGGTGTCGAGGCGGAGGTCGGCCTTGCGGTGCTTGGCATCGAAGCCGTGGCACGAGAAGCACTGCTCGGAAAGGATCGGACGGATCTCCCGGTTGAAGGAGACCTTGGCGGCGGCCGTGGCGGACCAAGCGAGCGCGAGCAGTAAGGCGGGGCGGACCATCGCACGTCAGCTAGGCGATTCGCCGATGTTTTGCAACCCAACTGCAATAAGTCGTCGCCGAAGCGAAGCGGGTTCCGTGAACGATGTGCTCGAGGGTCGTCCGCGTGCCGATGGACGCGGTCCGCTTGCGCGTCCGAGCGGCGCGGACTGAGCCGATCGCGAAGTCGTGGCGGCCGTGCGCTCTGCGCGCAGACGCAAGAAAATTGCGACGAGGGCGGCGCACCCGCCATTTCTTGGCGATAAGCGTCACGCTTGATGCAAGGTGCTGGCGATTCGATGAAATCGGCAACAATCAGCGTTCCCAAGGGTTAGTAATGATGTCATCACTCCTCTCGCGTTCATCATGAGCTCATCCTCCGGTCCCTCCCGCTACTCGTCGCCTGCTTCGCCGCCGCCCGTCGGGAATTTCGGAGGGTTCCGTGATCACTTCGCGAAGGACTTCACCTCCGGCTTCCTCGTCTTCCTCATCGCGCTGCCGCTCTGCCTCGGCATCTCCATCGCTTCGGGCGTCCCGCCGATCGCGGGCATCTTCACTGCCGTCCTCGGCGGCCTGCTCACGCCGTTCCTCAGCAACTCCGAGCTAACCATCAAGGGGCCGGCCGCCGGCATGATCGTCATCGTGCTGGGCTGCGTGCAGGAGCTCGGTTATGAGAAGATGCTCGCCGTCGGCCTGATGGCGGGGGCCGTCCAGATCGTCTTCGCCGCCCTCCGGCTCGGCGTGCTCGGGGAGTTCTTCCCCGTGGCCGCCGTCCATGGCATGCTCGCCGCGATCGGCGTGATCATCGTCTCCAAGCAGGCCCATGTGGCCCTCGGCGTCACCGCGCACGCGAAGGAACCGCTCGAGCTTCTGGCCGAGATTCCGAACAGCCTGGCGCACCTCAATCCGGAGATCGCCCTGATCGGCCTGGTCTCGCTGCTCATCCTCTTCGGGCGGCTCTTCGTCAAGTCACGCTGGGCGCAGGTCATCCCGGGGCCGATGCTCGTCCTGCTGGTGGCCACCCCGCTGGCCTTGTTCTTCGACGTCAAGCATCAGCATTCTTACCAGTTCGAAGGACATCAGTATGAGGTCGGCGCGAAGTATCTCGTCAGTCTGCCGATGAACATGCTGAGCGGCGTGAAGTTCCCGGACTTCTCCGCGGTGTTCACCGCCGCCAGCTTCAAGTGGGTGCTGATGTTCTCCTTGGTCGGCTCGTTGGAGTCGCTGCTCAGCGCCAAGGCGGTCGACCTGCTGGACCCCTGGAAGCGCCGCACCGACCCGAACCGCGACCTCCTGGCCGTCGGCGTGGCCAACGTCGCCGTCGCCTGCGTGGGCGGCATCCCGATGATCAGCGAGATCGTCCGCAGCAGCGCCAACCGGAACAACGGCGCCCATACGCGCTGGGCCAACTTCTGGCACGGCGCGCTGCTGCTCGTGCTGGTCGCCTCGGTGCCTTGGATGCTCAACAACATCCCGCTGGCCGCGCTCGCCGGCATGCTCGTCTTCACCGGATACAACCTCGCCTCGCCAAAGGAGTTCCATCACATGTGGCACGTCGGCCGCGGCCAGCTCATGATCTTCATCGTCACGATGGCGGTCACCCTCGCCACCGACCTGCTGATCGGCGTCGCGGCGGGGATCGTCGCCAACCTCTGCCTCAACCTCTACCGCGGCGCTTCTTGCTCCTCCCTGTTCGTGCCCAAGGCCGAGGTCGACCTGAAGGGTGCCGCGCCGGTGCTGCGCGTGCGTGACGCCGCCGTGTTCAGCAACTGGCTGCCGCTGCGGCGCCGTCTGCTCGGTCTCGGCGACCATCCGCGGGCGTCCATCGACCTTTCCGAGACCCGTCTGGTCGACCATACGGTCATGAAGAAGCTGCAGGAGACCGCGGACGACTGGAAGATCTCGGGCCGCGAGCTCACCGTCGTCGGCCTGGAGCACCATTCTTCCGTGTCGGATCACCCGCTCGCGGCCCGCGTCCGCAAGCCCGCCTGACCTCCGCTTTCCGCCGCCGAAGCTCCAGATGAAGTCCGTCGACTCCCCGACCGAAGCCCTCCGGCATGCGGTCGAACACGCCGCCCATTACCTGCCGGCGCAAGGGCCCATCGGGGTCTTCATCCATCACAACACGCTGCACGCCTTCCAGCACCTGCCGTTCGAGGAGGCGGTGGTGAAGGCCGCGCAGATCTTCGGCACCGAGCCGTACATGTCGGAGCAGGCCTACCAGGCCGCGCTGGAACGTGGCCGCGTCCTGGCGGACGACGTCGACGCGGTCCTGTCCGCCGAACCGGACGCCGCGGTTCTGCCCGGCCGTCTGAGTCGTCGGCAGCTGCGGCGCGCGTTGCTCATTCCCGGCGTCCTGCCGGTCAACGGCCGCAACATCGCCTGGTATCTCGAGGAAGGCGACATGCTGCGCTCCTTCCGCGCCGACCTCCCCGGCCCCGCCGCCCGCGCCTTGGCTTCGGATACGCCCCAGCGGCTCTGGCAGGCCTGTTTGGACCGGCTGGGCGGAGCGCAGCCTTCCAAGGCCCCGTCGGCGCCGCGTCGTCCGCACCACGCCGTGAAGGCGGCGCGCCTGCTCGACCTCGACGAGGTCGTGCACGCCCCTCTGATCCGTCTGACCGGCGCCTACCTCGACCAAGGGTTCGCCTACTGGGAGATGCCTCGCCGTGAACTGGGGTTGCTGGGAGCCTCCCGGCACCTGATGTCGCACCCGCTCGCGGTCCAGCGTCAGCACCTCCGAGGGGTGCCCGCCGAATTCCGCCGGCAGCTGAGCGCGGCGGAGACCGCCGAGCAGACCGTGCTGACGATGCTGGCGCGGCTGGGCGTGCCGACCGAGGATTTCGCAGATTTCCTCGCCGCGGAGCTGCTGGCTTTGCCGGGGTGGGGCGGACTCATCCGCTGCCTCGAGCAGGACCCCGCTCTGGCTCCGCACCTGCGCCTCGACTTCTCGCTCATGGATTTCCTCGCCGTCCGCCTGACCTACCTGGTCGTCGCGATCGAGGACATCCTCGGTTCGGCGTCCGCGTGGCGGGAGATCCGTCCGGCCGAAGTTCCGCACGACTCCCTGACCCAGGCGGCGCGTCTGTATGATTCGGCCCAGCTCGTCGGCCTGGGCAGCGCCGAGCTCGCCGCCTTGTCCGACGCCGATTTCGCGAGCTTGCGTCGCGAGCTCGAGGCTTTCAACGAGCTCGAACGTCGGCGTGTCTGGCATCTCGCCTACGAACGCCGGCATGAGCGGCAGGTCCTGATCCCGGTCACCAAGCATCGGGCCGCGCCGCCGGCGCGCCCCGAAGGCCGCCCGACCGCCCAGGTCATCTTCTGCATCGATGACCGCGAGGAATCCTTCCGCCGGGCGCTCGAGGAGCTTTGTCCCTCCGTCCAGACCTTCGGTGCGGCGGGCTTCTTCGGTTGCGCCATCGATTACGCCGGCATCGACGATTCCCGGGGCGTCGCGCTGTGTCCGGTGGTGGTCAAGCCGGCCCACGAGGTGCGCGAGGCGCCGCTCGAGGCGACGGTGCAGGCGCGTCGCCAGTCGGTTCGCCGGCTCTGGGGGCGTCTCCGCCGCCAGGCGACGGTGGGGAGCGGCACGGTCTTCCGCGGCGCCGTCAGCACCGCGCTGCTCGGGGCGTTCAGCCTCTTCCCGCTCGTCTTCCGCGTGCTGAGCCCGCGCCGCTTCGGTCGCTTCATCGCGCGCGTCAACGACCTGTTCCTGCCCGAGCCTCGCACCGAGCTCCGCTTCATGCGGGACGGCGAATCGTCGCAGCAGGCCACGGCCGGGCTCATGCGGGGTTTCTCGACGCAGGAGATGGCCGACCGCGTCGCTTCGGTGCTCGGTCCGGCCGGCCTGCGGACCGGGCATGCGCGTCTCGTCGTCGTCCTCGGTCACGGCAGCACCAGCATCAACAATCCGCATGAGTCCGCCTACGATTGCGGCGCGTGCGGCGGCCGCCGCGGCGGCCCGAACGCCCGGTTGTTCGCCGCGATGGCGAACCGTCCGGAGGTGAGGGCGGCGCTGCAGGCTTCCAAGGGCGTCGTCATTCCGGACGACACCTGGTTCGTCGGCGGTTATCACGACACCTGCAGCGACGGCGTCGATCTTTACGACCTGGACCGGTTGCCGGCGACCCATCGGGCCGAGCTCGACGCCTTGCGCGCCATCCTCGACCGCGCCCGCGCGGCCAACGCCCTCGAGCGGACCCGTCGGTTCGAATCCGCCTCGCCGGAGGCCGCGGCCGAAGCCGCCCTGCGCCATGTCGAGGAGCGCGCGGAGCATCTGGGCGAGGCCCGTCCGGAATACGGACACAGCACCAACGCGACCGCCATCGTCGGCCGCCGGTCCAGCAGCCGCGGCCTGTTCCTCGACCGCCGCGCCTTCCTCATCAGCTACGATGCCGCCCTCGATCCGGAGGACAAGGCCTTGGCCGCCGTCCTCGGGGCGGTGATCCCGGTCTGCGGCGGGATCAGCCTCGAATATTACTTCAGTTACGTCGACAACGACGGCTACGGCTGCGGGACGAAGCTCCCGCACAACGTCACGGGACTCCTGGGCGTCATGAACGGCTACCAAGGCGACCTGCGCACCGGCCTGACCCTCCAGATGGTGGAGATCCATGAGCCGGTCCGGATCCTCTTCGTCGTCGAGACTTCGCCGGAGCGCGTGCTGAAGGTGATCCACGCCAACCCTGTCCTCAAGGAGTTCCTGGAGAACCGCTGGATCAGGCTGGCGGCGATGGATCCGGAGACGGGCGCGATGACCTGTTATCGTGGCGCGGGCCGCTGGGAACCGTTGGCCGGCGACGAGGAACCCCTGCCGACCGCGCCGAGCAGCGCGGCCTTCTTCCGGGGCAAGCGCGGGCATCTGCCCGTCGCCCGGATCCAATCCGATGGCCGCGCCGCCTGAGAACCCCGCCTCTCATTACTGAAGATGAACCCCTCTTACTTGCTGGCTTTCATGCTTTTCGCCCCAGGCGCGGTGGTCCTGGCGGCCGGCCTGGCCTGGATGCTCGGCCTGCGGCCCTCCGAGCGGGTCACGGCGGGCGTCACCCGCTGCCTCGCCGTCGGCCTGACGGTCGCCGCCGGCTGGATCGCCTGGACGGTCTTCGTCGGCGGGACGCCGGTCATCCTGTCGTTGGGCGCATGGTTCAGCCTCAGCCATCATGCGTATGAGCTGGGTTTCGCGGCGGACGCGCTCAGCGCGGGCTTCCTGCTCGCCACCGCGGTGCTGGCCGGCGTGGTCGGTTCCTTCTCGGTGCGCTACCTGCATCGCGACCCCGGCTTCTTCCGCTTCTTCCTCCTGCTGCACCTTTTCACCTTCGGCGCCGTGATCGTGTTCACCGCGGGCTCCCTCGACCTGCTCATCGCCGGCTGGGAGATCATCGGCATCACCTCCGTGCTCCTGATCGCCTTCTTCCAGGTCCGGCCCGACCCCGTGCGCAACGCGCAGCGCGTCTTCGGCACCTACCGCATCGCCGACCTGTTCATCCTCACCGCGGTCTTCCTCGCGCACCATTGGCTGGGCGAAGCTTCGTGGGGCGCCATCAACGGCGCCGGTCCGGCCTTCGCGCCTTTCCTGGCGATCCTCCTCGTGTTCGCCGCCAGCGGCAAATCCGCCCAAGGACCGTTCTGCGGCTGGCTTGCCCGCGCGATGGAAGGGCCGACGCCCTCCGGCGCGATCTTCTACGGCGCCATCAGCGTCCACGCCGGCGCCTACCTCTTGCTGCGCCTGGAGCCCGTCATCCGGGCTTCGGCGTTCGCCGTCGGCTTGCTGGTCTTCATCGGGGTGGCGACCGCTTTCCTGACGACCTTGGCCCACCGCACCAGCTCCGACGCCAAGACCTCGCTGGCCTACGCCTCGCAGACGCAGCTGGCGCTCATCTTCATCGAGATCGGACTGGGTTGGACGACCTTGGCCGGCCTCCATATCGCGGGTCACGCGATCCTGCGCACGATGCAGTTCCTGCGCGCTCCTTCCATGCTCCATGACCACCGTCGGGTGCACTCCGCGTCGGGCGGGCAGATCAGCCCCGCCGGTTCGCCGCTGGAGTCCGCCTTGCCTTCTTCGCTCCACCTCTACCTCTATCGTATCGGCATCGGGCGGGGTTTCTACGACGCCTTGGTCGGGCGCTTCGTCGTCGTGCCGGTCCGGGCCGTGGCCAAGGGGCTCCGCTGGTTCGACCGGCTCTCTTCCTGACCTGACTCTCCGACCTCATGCGCTCGCTTTCCGCTTTTCCTCTGGTGCTGACCTCGGTCGCCGTCGTGCTGGCCGTCATCGCCCCGCGCCGTGACCGCGGCCTCCGGCCGACCTTCGGTCTGGCTTGGCTGCTCGGCGCCGTCCTGTTGTCGGTGCAATCGAGCGACCCTTGGCTGGTCAGCCTGGGCTGGTGGCTGACCATCGTCCCGTTCGCCGCCGGTCTCTTCGGCCCTGAAGGTTCCCGGCGTGGTCTGCTCCTCGCGTTGGGGGTGAGCTCCGCCTTGCTGACCGCCACCTGCTTCCTGCCGGCGGGCGGTCTGGCCGCCGGGCTGCTGCTCGCCGCCGCGGTCTGGATCCGGGCCGGCCTGTTCCCGGCGCAGGGTTGGTTGGTCGACGCCTTCGAAAACGGACCCTTGCTGCCCGTCGCTTTCCTCGTCGCCGGTCAGGCGGGCGACGCCTTGCTGACGCGGACCGAACTTCCCGGTTGGCTGGGCGGGGCCGCGTTGGTGGCCGCGATGCTCGCGAGCCTGCGTAATTTCGCCGAGTACAAGCCGCGCCGGATCCTCGCCAACGTGGCGATCAGCCACTCGGCCTTCGTCGTGGCCGGATTGTTGTCCCGGAACGAAGAAGGGCTGGTCGGCGCGGACGTGCATGCGCTCGTGCTGGCGGTCGCCTTGGCGGTCATCGGCGGAACCCTGCGCCTCTTGGAAGTCCGCGTGATGGATGTCGTCGACCCGGCCGGCAAGCTCGGCCTGGCCGTGCGGACGCCCTATCTGGCGGTGATGTTCCTCGTCGGGGCGCTCGCGCTCTTCGGCTTGCCCGGCACCTTGGGTTATGTCTCCGAAGATCTGCTCTTCCAAGGGGTGCTCGAGTCGCGATCCTGGCTCGGACTTTGCCTGCTCTTTGCGACGGCGTTCAACGCCATCAACCTGCTGCGACTTTATTCGACGCTCTTCCTCGGGGTGTTGCCGAAGCACGTCGTCATCGTCCCGGACGCGTTGCCGCGCGAACGCTGGCCGCTGGCGATCTGCGTCGCCCTGCTCGTGCTCGGCGGTATCGCCCCCAGATATGTCGTCCGCGCGGTCGCCCCGCTGGTGAGCGCCCAGACGACGCATCACTGAGGGCCGACGCCACCGGAGTTCAGGCCAGGAGCTCGCGGACGACCCGGGCGGGCTGATTGTTAGTCAGGGCCAGCGCGGTGCCGTTGCGTTTGTACGTGAGCTTGTCGTGCTCGAAGCCGAAGCAGTCGAGCATCGTGGCGTGCCAGTCGTAGTGGTTCACGACGTCCTTGATCGCATGGTGGCCCCATTCGTCGGTCTCGCCATACGTCAGGCCGCCCTTGAAGCCGCCGCCGGCGACCCACTGGCTGAAGCCGTAGGTATTATGGTCGCGGCCCCACTTGGCCTCGCCGGCGTCGTTCTGCAGGACCGGCAGGCGGCCCATCTCGCCGCCCCAATGGACGATGGTGCTGTCGAGCAGGCCGCGTTGCTTGAGGTCGGCGACCAGCGCGGCGCTCGGGCGGTCGGTGGCGGCGCAGAGGGTCGGCAGGGCGGACTTGATCGAGCCGTGGCTGTCCCAGCTCTGTCCCTGGTTGAGGACCTGCACGTAGCGCACGCCCCGTTCGACGAGCCGGCGGGCGATCAGGCAACGGCGGGCGTAGTCGTCGCATTCCTTGCGGCCCACGCCGTAGAGTTCGAGGACGTGCTTCGGCTCGGAGGAGAGGTCGAAGGCCTCCTTGGCGGCCAGCTGCATGCGCCCGGCGAGTTCGTAGCTCTGGATGCGGGCCTGCAAGTCGCTCTCGCCCGGATGGTTCGCCGCGTGTTCGGCGTTGAGCGCGCGGAGCAGCTCCATCTGGCGCTCCTGCGGTTTGCCTTGGAGCGCGGCGGGCGGGTCAAGGTTGAGGATGTGCGGCGCGGTGGCGCGGACGAACGTGCCTTGGTAGATCGAAGGCAGCCAGCCGTTGGACCAATGCAGATTGGCGAAGGTCGGCAGGCCGGAGGGGTGGCCCATCACGACATAGGCGGGCAGGTCCTTGGTCTCGCTGCCGAGCGCGTAGGTCGTCCAGGCGCCCAGGGTCGGGTTGCCGGAGGTGATGCGTCCCGTCTGCATGGCGAGCATGGCCTGCAGGTGGTTGTTCACGCCGGACTTCATCGAGCGGATCAGGCAGATGTCGTCGGCGACCGTGCCGAGCTGCGGCAGGAGTTCGCTCAGTTCCATCCCGCACTTGCCGTGTCGCGAGAACTTCCAGAACGACCCCAGCACCTTGGCCGACGCCTGGGCGACGTTATCGTATTTGATGTCGCCGGGGAACTTCTGGCCGTGCCACTTCGTGAGCATCGGCTTGGGGTCGAACAGGTCCATCTGCGACGGGCCGCCCATCATGAAGAGGGAGATCATCGCCTTGGCCTTGGCGGGGCGGGGCGGCTGCTTGGGCAGGAGGTCGAAAACTTCGTTGCCGAGGAGCGGCTTGATGGGCGCGGCGAGCAGGCCGTCCTGCCGGAGCAGGGTGGCGAGGCCGAGCATGCCCAAGCCGAAGCCGCCGGCTTCGAGGAAGTGGCGACGGGAGCAGAGGCCGCGGGGGAGCTTAGTCGACATGGAGGAAGCGGTTGGTGGCGAGGAGGACCTGGCAGAGCGAGCCCAGCGCCTCGACGCGGGCTTCCTGCGTCGTGGCCGTCGGGGCGGGGAAGGTCGGCTGAGGGGCGGCTTTCCTGGCGTTCGCCTTGGCCTTCACTTCCTTGACCTTGAGCGACGCGTCCGCGACCGGCTTGGCTGGTTTCAGCTTGGCGAAGTGTTCGAGCTGCTCCGCGAGGATGCGGTTGAAGTCGGCGAGTTCCTTGGCCGAGGGCTCGCGGGCCTGCGTGAGCCGCCAGGCGGCGCGGACCTGGGCGTCGGCGTCTTCGGGGTGCTCCTTGATCACGCGTGCGGCGAGGTCCTTGGCGCGTTCGATGACGAATTCGTCGTTGAGCAGGAAGAGCGACTGCGGGGCGACCGTGGTGACGTCGCGTCGCTCGCAGTTCGGATCCATGTTCGGCAGGTCGAACGTGGCGAGCGCCGTCGCGGGGCCGCTGCGACGCTGCTGCAGGTAGACCGAGCGGCGATAGACCGCGGGAGAGGAGGTGTCGACCTTGACGACGTCGCGGTTCGTGTTGCGGATCTCGACGCCCGGGATCATGCGGCCGTCGCCGGTCTTGCCGACGGTGACGGGTTCGCCGAAGGGCTCGGGGTTGAGTTTGCCGCTGACCGCGAGCATCGCGTCGCGGATAGTCTCGGCGTCCAGCCGGCGGATGCGATATCGGCCGAAGAGGGCGTTGTCCGGATCGGCTGCTTGGGCGGCGTCATGGCGGGCGGACTGCCGATAGGTACGGCTGAGCATCATTTCGCGATGCATCGCCTTGAGGCTCCAGCCGGTCTCGACGAAGCGTCCGGCCAGGTAGTCGAGTAGCTCCGGGTGCGAAGGACGTTCGCCGAGCATTCCGAAGTCGCCTGGCGTATTGACGATTCCCCGGCCGAAGTGATGCAGCCAGAAGCGGTTCATCAGGGCGCGGCCGACGAGCGGGTGTTGGCCGGAAGTCAGCCACTTGGCGTAGGCGAGACGTCGGCCGGTCGTCGGTAGCTTCGGGTCGTCGACGGGGATGGCGGGGTTGCCGAGGATGGCGAGTTCGCCTGGGGTGACCGCCTGACGCGGTTGGGCGTGGTCGCCGCGGTGGTGGAGTTCGCTCTTCGGCGCGGCGTTGACCGGTTCGACGAGCACGCTGAGGCGTCCTTCGGCGGGTTTGGTCGCGCGCAGGGCGGTCGCCTCGGCGCGTTTGGCGACGACTTTGTTGTCCGCCGCCTTGTCGTAGAGATCGAGGCCGAAGGTCGCCTGGGCCGAGAAGTATTTCTTGATCAGGGCCGCCTGCTCCTTCGTCCGCTTGGCGACGGGCGTATTGCGGGCGACGCGGTAGGCGGCGCGTTCCGGCTCCGGGACTTCGAGGATCTTCTGCTCGAAGATCACGTCCAGGGCGTCCTTGTACATCTTCGTGGCCTCGGCGTCGATGGCCGCGGCCTTTTTCTCGATCTCGGCGGCCTTGGCCTTGTCGGCCGCGGTGTAGAGCGAAGCCGTGCGTTGGGCCGGGGTCTGCCATTTCCGCCAGTCGAGGGCCGGGTCGAAGACCGCGCGCAGGCGGAAGTAGTCTACCTGGCTGATCGGGTCGTAGCGATGGTCGTGGCACTGCGCGCAGGCGACCGTCAGGCCGGTGAGCGAGGTCGTCACGATGCGCAGCGTATCGGCGATGCTCTGGTTCTTGGCCAGTTCGAGGTCGGCGACGGTATCGCCGGTTCCGTCCGGCCCCATGCGCAGGAAGGCCGTGGCCGTGAGCGCGTCGATCTTGGAAGGGTCGAGCACGGCGGCCGCGACGTCGGCGGCGGAGACGCCATGGAGTTCGTCGCCGGCCAGCTGCTCCTGGATGAAGCGGTTCCACGGTTTGTCGGCGTTGAGGGAGCGGATGACGTAGTCGCGGTAGCGCCAGGCGTGGGGGCGGACCGAATCCGCGTCCGCGTAGCCGTTGGTGTCGGCGTAGCCCGCGACATCGAGCCAATGACGCCCCCAGCGTTCGCCGTAGGCCTGGCTGGCCAGCAGCCGCTCGATGAGTTTCGCGTAGGCGTCGGGCGAGGTGTCGGCGAGGAAGGCGGCGGTCTCGGCCGGCGTCGGCGGCAGGCCGGTCAGGTCGAAGGTCGCGCGACGGATGAGCGTGGCGCGGTCGGCCTCGGGCGCGAAGTCGAGGCGGTTGGCTTTCAGCTTCGCGCGGACGAAGGCGTCGATCGGTCCGAGGTCAGGGGCGTCGGCGAACTTCGGCACGGCCGGCTTGGCGACCGGCTGGAAGGACCAGAACTTCCGGTCGCTGGCGGAGACGTAGGCGCCATGGGGCAGGGGGCCCGTCGGTTCGGCCTCGTTGATCTTCGCGCCGGCCTTGATCCAGGCTGCCAGCAGAGCGAGCTGTCCCTCCGGCATCTTCTTGCCCTTCTTCGGCATCTCGCCGTCGCGGGTGAGGGTGAAGAGCGCGCTCTGCTCGGGCTTGCCCGGCGTCAGGAGCGGAGCGCCGTCTTCCGTCTTGCCGTCCATGAAGCGACGCAGGCGGAGGTCGACGCCACCCTTGGGCTTCTCCTCCTCGCCGTGGCAGTGGGTGCAGTGCTCCTTCAGGATCGGCCGGATCTGCGTCTCGTAGTTCGGTCCTTCCGCGGCACGCGATCCCGACGCGACGAAGAGGCACGCGCCGAGCAGCATGACGGGATGGCGAAGGGGGAAGGGCATGGGGCCGAGGGGTCGGATGCTGTCTACTGACACGTGCCGTGCGGTCAGGTTACGGCAAGACGAGGGTTTCTCCGAATTTTGATATGAGCGTTTGCCGTCAGTCCGCCCGGCCCGGCGGGCAACAAAAAGGCCCGCCAGACGGATCTGGCGGGCCTGAGGGCCGGGGTCTTGGGCGGCTTACTTCTTGGCGAGGTCGAAGCGGTCGAGCTCCATGACCTTGGTCCACGCGGCGACGAAGTCCTGGACGAACTTCTCCTTGGCGTCGGCGCTCGCGTAGACTTCCGCGAGGGCGCGGAGCTGCG
>JBJOMV010000048.1:0-15046 GCA_046052185.1 Verrucomicrobiota bacterium
TGGTATGGCGTCCACGGCTGCGAAAGCCTTTACACCGTCATGGGCACGGGCTGCGTCTCGGTGAGGCGCGACAAGACCCCGGAAGGTTTCATCCAGGTCACGGGCAACTGGGGTGACGGCCGCGTGGGCGTCTTCCGCGAAGCCGACCGCAAAGCGAAGGGCGGTCCCTACGGCGGCCAGGCCATCGGCGAGAAGGGCGAAGCCCCGATCGGCAAGTTCGACGGCTACGAAGTCCTGCTGGAAGCGATCGTGAAGATGTTCCGCACGGGTAAGTCACCGGTGACGCCCGAAGAGACCCTCGAGCTCTATGCGTTCATGGAAGCCGCCGACGAGAGCAAGCGCCAGGGCGGCGCCGAGGTGAAGCTCGCCGACGTCATCGCCAAGGCGCGGGCGGAAGCGGGGAAGGGGAAATAGAGGGCAGAATAGAGGACTGAATGGAGGACTGCGTTGAGGGCTGAGTGGAAGAGATGAACTTCAGGTGGCGGGTGGCAGCTCCGATTGGCTGGTGGCGGGAGAGGGTAGGGATGCGATGACATCGCATCCGCCTGTCTTGAGGTAGGGCGGTGATTGCCATCACCGCCGTTTAAGTCCTCAGACGGGAAGTCATCGGGCCTTGGCTAGGCTCGTTGAAATCTGACATCCGTCTGCGAACGGACGTGATGGTGATCAAGTCCCTACCTACCGGCTGACGCCGAAGCGGAAGACGAGCTTCTGGGAGTACTGTTCACCGGGGCGCAGGATGCCGCTCGGATAGCCGAGGCGATGGAAGGCGGGCTGGTTCGGCGAGTCAGGGAAGAGGCCGGGCTCGAGGCAGAAGCCTTGGCGGAAGGCGAAGGGCTTCGCCCAGCGGCCTTGGACGGTGCCGGTGAGGAAGTTGCCGGTATAGAACTGCAGGCCCGGGGCGTCGGTGAGGACTTCGAGCGTACGTCCGGTCGTGGGCTCGCAGACGAAGGCGGCCGACTTGAGGGACTTGTCCGGTCCGAGGACGTAGCAGTGATCGTAGCCGCGGGCTCGGCGGAGCTGGTCGTGCGGAGCGCCGATGCGCTCGCCGATGGGGTGCGGGCGACGGAAGTCGAACGGCGTTCCGGAGACGTCCATGAGTTCGCCCGTCGGGATCAGCGCGGGGCTGACCGGCACGAGCTGGTCGGCGCGCAGCGTCACGCGGTGGTCGAGGACACTGCCTTGGCCGGCCAGGTTGAAGAAGACGTGGTTCGTCAGATTACAGGCCGTCGGTGCGTCCGTCGTGGCCGCGAAGTCGATCGACAGTTCGTCGCTCTGGTCGTCCAGGGTGTAGGTGACCGTCACGCTGAGCGTACCCGGGTAGCCTTCTTCGCCGGCCGGGCTGACGTAGGTGAAGCGGACCGAGGAAGCGGATTCCGTGCGGAGGGCTTCGGACTGCCAGAGTCGTTTGTCGAGACCGCGCAGGCCGCCGTGGAGGTGGTTGCCGTTGTTGTTCTGGGCGAGGGCGATCGTCTGCCCGTCGAGGGTCAGCTGGCCGCCGGCGAGGCGGTTGGCGTAGCGGCCGACCGTGCTGCCGAGGAACGGGTTGCCCGCTACGTAGTCTTCAAGCGAACGCAGGCCGAGGGTCACTTCACCGAGGCGGCCATGGATGTCGGGCACGCGGACCGAGGTCAGCGTCGCGCCGAATTCGCAGACGGAGACTTCCATGCCCCGGGCGTTCGTGAGCGTGTGCAGTTGGACCGGGCGACCTTCGACGACGCCGTATTGGCGGCGCAGCGCGAGACCCGCGCGACGGGAGCGACGCAGGGCGAGGAAGCCGGTGATCAGCAGGGTGCCGTAAGCCAGTGCTTCGGGGGAGAGCATGGAGGGAAATTGTCGGGGGGAAGGGTGTTGGGCAAATCAAAGAGAGCGGGCGGGGTGGCTGCATGGAGGGCTGAGTAGAGGGCTGCGTTGAGGACTGAATGGAGCACTGAATGGAAAAGACACGATTCAGGCGGCGGGAACTGTATGAGGTAGGGATGCGATGACATCGCATCCGCCTGGATCAAGGTAGGGCCGGGACCGCGTCACGACATAGTCCGTCCGCCCCGAAACAAAAAGGCCGCCCGGTTGGGCGGCCTTGGGCGCGGCGTCACGCTCGGCTTACTTCTTCGTTTCTTCCTTCGGCTTGGCCACGGCGACGGAACCCGAGGTGAGCGCGGTCCAGTCAGCGGCGATGCGCAGGGCTTCCTGGAGCTGGATATCGTATTCCGGCCATTCGTCGTCTTCGAGCGGGTCGCGCATGCGCGCGCTGCGCTTCATCTTGGCGGCGGCGCCGGGGCCTTCCTTCTTCTCCTGTTCGATGGCCGCATCGAGCTTCACTTCGCTCACCTTGAAGGACTGCTTGGCGTAGTCGGTCAGCTCGCGGCGGACCTGTTCGCGGAATTCCAGGTCGTCCTTCCGTTCGGTGCGACGCTGGTCGAGGGAGAGCGAGACCTCCTTGCGGACCTGGCGGCTCTTGGTCCAGTCGATCGTACGGGAGAGCGTGAGGAATTCCGGGAGTTCGGACTGACGGCGGGCGGAGTTGGCGGCCAGCGTGGCGATGAGCCCTTCGGAGATCTTCGCCTTGAGCCAATCGCCTTCGTCGGGCTTGGTCAGCGTGGGCGTCACCGAGTCCCAGGGCAGGGCGCGTTCGAGGTCGCCTTCGCCGACGGGCAGCACCGAGTAGACGGACGGCACCACGATGTCGGCCGGCACGCCCTTGAGCTGGATGGAGGAGCCGCTGGGCGCATACCACTTCTGGATGGTCACCTTGACGGCCGACTTGAGGCTGCGGTCGAAACGGCTCAGCTCGATGATG
Organism: Verrucomicrobiota bacterium; assembly: GCA_046052185.1. Taxonomy (GTDB): domain Bacteria; phylum Verrucomicrobiota; class Verrucomicrobiia; order Opitutales; family UBA953; genus UBA953. The sequence continues at coordinate 2,801 of JBJOMV010000048.1, forward strand.
TTCTGGACGGAGCCCTTGCCGTGGGTGGTCATGTCGCCGACCACGATGGCGCGGCGGTGGTCGCGCATCGCGCCGGCGAAGATCTCGGAAGCCGAGGCGGAGAGCTTGGAGGTCAGCACCACCAGCGGTCCGTCCCAGACGACCTTCTCGTCCTCGTCGCGGTAGTCTTCGGAGCGGCCCTGGCTGTCGCGCACCTGGAGGACCGAGCCCTTCGGGATGAACAGGCCGGAGATGTCGACGGCCTCGTTGAGCAGGCCGCCGCCGTTCTTGCGGAGGTCCATGATGACGGCCTTGATGCCCATCGCCTTCAGCTTGATGAGCAGCTGTTCGATGTCGGCGGAGGGGCTGGAGCCGGTGCCGTCCTGGTTCTTGCCGTAGAAGGAGGGGAGCTCGATGACGCCGAGGAGGGCGGTGCCGCCGCCCGAGGGGACTTCGACGGCTTTGGCCGAGGCCATCTGGCCGACGAGCTTGATCTGGTCGCGCTTGAGGGTGACGGTCTTGCGGCCGCCGGCGGCCATGTCGATGAGGAGGCGCACCGTCGTGCCCTGCTTGCCGCGGATCCGGCTGATGGCCTTGGAGAGGCGCATGCCGACGATGTCTTCCATCTCGCCGGCCTCGTCCTGGCCGACCGCGATGATCTTGTCGCCCGGCTTCACCTGGCGGGAGAGGTCGAGCGGGCCGCCCGGGAGCAGGTCCTTGATCACGCAGGTGCCGTCTTCGTCGGAGAGCGTGGCGCCGATGCCCACGAGCGAGTTGCGCATCGCGATCTCGAACTCCTCCAGGGACTGCTGGGAGAAGAAGGTCGAGTGCGGGTCATACTGGCTGGAGTAGGAGTTGAGGAAGATCTCCTCGACCTCGTGCTGGTCGAAGTCGAGGTAGGTGCGGCCCTTCTCGTAGCGCTTCTTGAGGCGGGTGACGGCCTCCTGCGTCTTGGCCGGGGTGATCTCCGGCAGGGCGGCCTCCTTGGCCGATTTGCCCGAGCGGTCTTCGCCGAGCAGTTCGGAAAGCATGTCGAGGCGCAGGCGGCGTTCCCAGAGGGCGTCGGCGTCTTCCGGGGTGGCGGGCCACTCGGCCTTCTTGCGGTCGAGCGGGAAGGTGCCCGGCTGCGTGAGGTCGATGGGACGGTCAAGCAGCGCGAGGTTCTTCGCCGTGCGTTCCGTGACGCGCTTCTTGAACAGGGCGTAGATCTCGAAGCCCGGGGTCAGGTTGCCCCGCTGGAGGTAGAGGTCGAGGGTCTTGCCGTAGCGCGTGACGAACTCGTCGACCTCCTTCGCCGTGAAGTACATCTTCGCGCCGTCGAGGTTCTCGCAGTAGGTGCGCACCACCGAGTTCATGTCGATGGAGCCCATGTCCTTCTTGCTGATATGGAGCTTCTCGAGGAGGGCGGCCGTCGCGCGCGTCTCGAGCAGCATCGACTGCGTGGTGGTGAAGCCGCCGGTCTGGGCGGAGACCAGCGCTGCCAGGAGGACCGGCAGGAGGGAAAAGCGGAGTCGCATAAAAGTGGGGTGGGGGTCAGCGTAGGCGGGCGCTGAGTTCTTCAAGCCTACGTTTCTCGCTGGCCGTGAGCGAGCCGAATCCCCCGGCCGAAATCTTGTCCAAGAGCGTGTCTAATTCCGCACGGGCTTGGGTCTTGGTCAGGTTGGCTGGGGATTTCTCCTCAGTATTCGTCCGGCTCGAACTCTCTTCCGCGGCGTAGGCGTCGCGGGCGATGGCGCCGGCATCATCTGATTCGGAGGTGTTCACGTAACCCTGAGCGTCCTGGACGCGGAGATTTGTCTGATTAAGCCGGCGATAGGCCAGCCAGCCGAGCACCAAGCCGCCGAGGTGGGCCGAATGGGCGATCGAGTCGTTCCAGGCGGCGTGCCACTGCGGCCAGGCGTGGCGACCCGGCAGTTCGGCGAAGGCCCAGCCGAGCGCCGTGAACAAGGTGATCGCGATGAGCAGCCAGCGGACCTTGAGCGTCACCGGCAGGAAGAAGAACAGCAGCAACGTGATCTGGTGGTCGAGCTTGTCGAGGAGCGCCACGATCATCAGCGCGTAGACGCCGGAGGAGATCCCGACCAGCAGGCCCGAGCGATCTCCGCCCAGTCCGGTGAGCCCCCAGGCGAGGGCGCCGAAGAGGGTGCCGGCGGCGAGGATCGCGAGGAGCGCGCGCGGACCGTGCTCCCGTTCGACGATGGCGCCCGTCCACCAGAGGATGAGGCAATTGCCGAGGAGGTGCCAGAAGCCGTCGTGCACCAGGCCATGGGTGAGCCACTGCCAGGCCTGCGGCGAACTCTCGCGCAGCATCGCCCAGCCGAGCAGGTCCGCGCCGGCGGATTCCTGGATCAGGCTGAGGATGAAGAAAGCGACCAGCACCCCGACGACCCACGCGGTGACCGAGATCGGCTCCCGCGCGAGGCGCTGGTTCCGCATGTAGGCCCGGTCGCCGATGCCCATGCGCGTGCGGTCCGGTTCAGAGCTTCTTCACGATCGCGTCGGCGAGGCCATACTCGATGGCCTCCTCGGCGGTCATGTAGAAGTCGCGGTCGGTGTCCTTGGTGACTTTCTCGATCTTCTGCTTCGAGGCCTTGGCGAGGATCTCGTTGAGCTCGGTGCGCAGGCGTTCCATCTCCTGGGCCTGGATGTGGATATCCACGGCCGTGGCCTGGATGCGGCCCATGATGAGCGGCTGGTGGATCATCACGCGGGAGTGGGGGAAGAGCAGGCGGTTGCCTTTCTCCTTGGGGGCCTGGAGGAGGATAGAGCCCATCGAGGCGGCCATGCCGGTCACGACGACCTTCACCGGGGAGGAGATCATCCGGATGGTGTCATAGACGGCCATGCCGGAGGTGATGGAGCCGCCCGGGGTGTTGATGTAGAAGGTGATCTCCTTGCCGGGGTCGACACCGTCCAGGTACAGGAGCTTCTCGACGATGTCGCGGGCGGAGGCGTCTTCGACGGCGCCCCAGAGGAAGATCTTCCGCTGTTCGAGGAACTTCTTCTGGATGAGCATGGCGCTCGGTCCGCCGTCCTTGGGGGCGGCCGGGGTCTTCTCGTCCTCGTCTTCGTCGTCGTTACGCATGGGAGCCGTCACCTTGCCCGAAACCGGTCCCGTGGCAAGCGTGGGAAGCCGAAGTCCGGGCGGAAAGCATTCACAGTCGGCGGGCGACCTTGCGCCCCGGCGGGGCTTCGGCCTAGGTTCGGCCCGTGCCCACCCTCCGCCTCACCGGCCTCCGCCGTCAGTTCGGATCCGCCGTCGTCCTCGACGGAGCGGACCTCCTCGTGGAGACCGGGACCCTCTGCTGCCTGCTCGGGCCGTCGGGCAGCGGCAAGACCACGCTCCTCAAGCTGCTCGCCGGGCAGCAGGAATCGCAGGGCGGCACGATGCTCCTGGATAACCGCGACATCACCTTCACGCCGGCCGCCGCCCGTGGGTTCGGCTTCGTGCCCCAGAACTACGCGCTCTTCCCGCATCTCAGCGTGCTCGAGAACGCCGCGTTCTCCCTCGACGCGGACAAGCTGCCCGCGGCGGAGATCAAGGCGCGCGCCCTCGAAGCGCTCCGCTTGGTCGGCGCCGACGCGTGGGCCGACCGCCGTCCGCAGGAACTCTCCGGCGGCCAGCAGCAACGCGTGGCCCTGGCCCGGGCGCTCGCGCTCCGGCCGGAGTTCCTCCTGCTCGACGAGCCGCTGAGCAATCTCGATGCGGCTTCGCGCCTCGAAGTCCGTGAAGCCATCCGCGGCCTGGTACGCGCGACGGGGGTCACGGTCCTCTGCGTGCTGCACGATCAGAAGGACGCCTACGCGATGGCCGACCGCTTGGCCGTCATGCGTGCCGGCCGGATCGTGCAGGCCGGACGCCCCATCGACCTTTACCGTCGCCCGGCGGACAGCTGGATCGCGACCTTCCTCGGCGCGGCCAATCTCGTGCCGGGTAAGGTGACGCAGGTCGGCGCGGGCGAGTTCGTGGCGGAGACCGCCGTGGGCGAGGTCCGCGGCGCGCTGGCCACGCCCGATGAGCCGCCGGCCGCGGGCGATGCGATCACGGTCTGCATCCGCCCGGAATGCCTGAAGCTCGACCTCATGGCGCCCGATGAGAACGCCTTCGCAGGCGCGATCACGGCTTCGCTTTTCCAGGGCGATGTCTCCTTGCACGACTTCAAGACGCCGTCGGGCACGGTCCTCCGCATCGCCGAGGCCAATCCCCGTCAGCGCGTGGGCTCCAAGGCGAAGCTCTTCGCCTGGGCCGAACCCGAGGACGTCGTCGGCCTCCGGCGCTGATCAGGCCTGGGCGCGGCGGAACTTTCCCGGCGTCAGCTTGGTCCGGGCCTTGAAAGCCGCCTGCAGGTAATGGCTGTGCGTGAAGCCGGTCTGCTCGGCGATGAGGTCGATCGTCAGGTTGGTCTCGCGCAGGAGCCGTTCCACTTCGCGGAAGCGCACGCGCAGGATCTCGTCCTTCGGCGAGCGCTTCAACGCCGCCTTCATGCGACGGTCCAGCGTGCTGCGCGAGGCGCCGAGCTTCGCGGCGAGTTCATTGACGTCGAGACCGCGCGTGGCTCCCTCGCGGATGAGGGCGACCGCGCGGGCGACGAGGCGATCGCGGAGGACCCGTTCGCCCGAGGAGCCGCGCACCTCGATGCCTTTCGGCGCGAGCAGGACGGGCTTGGTCCGCGCGGACTTGCCGCGCATCAGGCGATCGAGCAGCTCCGCGGCGGCGAAGCCCACCGCATGGCCGTCGAACCGGACGCTGGAGAGGGGCGGGGTGGTGAAGCTGCAGAGCGTCTCCTCGTTCTCGGCGCCGACGACGGCGACCTCTTCGGGCACCGCCACGCCCGCCGTCTGGCAGGCCTCGAGCAGGCGCACGCCGAGCTGGTCGGTCGAGGCGAAGATACCCACCGGCTTGGGCAGCTGCGCGATCCACTGGATGAGGCGAGCCTGGCTCTGCTCCCAGTCCGGGACGCGCTCCGGGTGGTCCTCCGGGAGCTCCAGGCAGCGGTGCCCGTAGGAGCGGACGACCTTCTTGAAGTTCTCCACGCGCTCGACGAAGAACTGCTCGTTGCGTTGGCTGTAGGCCGCGAAGTGCCGGAAGCCCCGTTCGTAGAAATGCTCCGCCACCATGCGGCCGATGTCCTCGTTGTCGCAGCCGACGAACGGCCGCCCGCCGGCGAAGTGGGTGGAGCGGAGTTCCACGGCGGGGAGGCCCGTGGCCGCGACCAGCCGGGAGGTCTCCGCGCTGAAGGTGCGGGTCAGGATCCCGTCGCCGTCCCAGTCCTTCAGCCAGGTCGGAGGCGAGGAGTCGAGGGCGCGGAGTTCCAGGTAGGTCGACCACGGTCCGTGCGCCGCCACGTAGCTCCGGACGCCGGCGAGGAGCTCGCGGGTATACGTCCGGGTGGTCTCGATGAGGAGAGCGACCCGCGGGGCGCGGCGATGGACGGGGGCGGGCATGGCGATGACCAAAAACCTTACTTTTAGTGCACCATACCTGTAATGACTTCACGGGCAAGAAAGGATATAGTCCGGACACCCCCATGAAACTCCGCCTCCTCACCGTCGGCCTGCTCGGCCTGTGCTCGTTCGCCGCCGCCGCCGGCCTCATCGACAACAAGAACCAGGCCTCGATCTCGTCGGGCGCCGACAAGCCGGAGAACGCCAAGAAGCCGAAGGTGCTCGTGGTCATCGGCGACGCCACCGAGCTGCTCGACACGATGTACCCGGTGTACCGCCTCCAGGAGGCCGGTTTCCAGCCGGTCTTCGCGACGCCCGAGAAGCGCGTCTACCAGACCGTGCTGCACGAGGTGAAGCCGGGCTGGACGATCACCAAGGAGTGGGAGGGCTACACCATCAACTCGGACATCGCCTTCAAGGACATCAAGCCCGAGGAGTATGTCGGCATCTTCTTCAGCGGCGGCCGCGCCCCCGAGTACATCCGCGAGGACGAGGCCCTGCTCGCCGCCACCCGCTGGTTCTGGGAGCACGGCAAGCCGATGATGAGCGTCTGCCACGGCGTCGAGATCCCCGCCCGCGCCGGGATCGTGAAGGGCCTGCGCATGGCCACCGTGCCGAAGTGCAAGTTCGACCTCGAGGTCTGCGGCGGCGTGTTCGTCAACGCTCCCGTCGTCATCGACCGCAACATGGTCAGCGGCCGCACCTTCCATGACAACGGCGCCTTCGTCGGCCCGTGGATCAAGATGCTCGAGGCCGAAGTCGCCAAGAAGTAAGCCCATGCTTTCCCGTCGCGACTTCCTCCGTTCCGCCGGCCTCGCCGCCGCCGCGGTCGCCGCCGCGCCCGCCCTGCGGGCCCAGGCCGCGGAGCCCTTCCGCCTGCGCTACGTGCTTTCGTCCGCGATGTACGGCTACGCGCCGCTCGCCGAGGTGCTGCCGGAGGTCGCCAAGACCGGCAGCGAATCGATCGATATCTGGTGCAAGGTGCACGGCGACCAGCGCGAGCAGGCCGCCGCGCTCGGCGACGTCGCCTTCGCGGCCTTGCTGAAGCAGCACGGCGTCAAGGTCGGCGTGAGCACCCGTTATCCGCTCGGACCGTTCAAGCTCCAGGACGAGATGGCCTGGGTGAAGCAGCATGGCGGCACGACGGTCGTCTGCGGCAGCACCGGACCGAAGAATCCTTCGGGCGCGGCCGCCAAGGCGGCCATCGCGAAGTTCCTCGAGGACATGAAGCCCCACGCCGCCAAAGCCGAAGAGCTCGGCGTGCGCATCGCGATCGAGAACCATTCGAACCAGGCGCTGCACCATCCGGATTCCCTCCGCGCCTTCGCCGAGCTGAACAAGTCCCCTGCGCTCGGCGTGGCTTTCGCGCCGCACCACCTGCACGAATGGGCGGACCAGATCCCGGCGCTCCTGCGCGACCTCGGCGCCAAGAACCTGCCGTTCATGTATTTCCAGGAGCACTCCGAGGGCATCTTCAAGAAGGCCACGAAGGAAGAAGAGCTCCGCCAGATGCCCGGCCGGGGCAAGCTCGACTACCGCCCGATCGTGAAGGCCTTGCGGGACATCCGTTTCACCGGCCAGGTCGAACTCTTCATGCACCCCACGCCCCGCGGCATTCCCGTGCTGCCGACCACCGCCGAGGTCACCGCGCTCATCAACGAGTCGCGCGCCTACGTGGAGAAGTGCGTCCGCGAGACGGCATGATCTTCCGGGCCGCCATCCTCCTCGCCGGCGCCGCGCTGGGCGCCGAGCCGCTCGTCACGGGCTTCGACCGTTTCCACGCCGCGACGCCGACGGCCGAAGGCGGCCGCCTTCTGTATAACGAACTCGGTTGCGTGAACTGCCATGGCGGCGTGATCGGCTTGCCGGCCATGCGCGGGCCCGCGCTCGCGACGGTCACCCAGCGCGTCCGCTCGGAATGGCTGCGCAAGTTCGTCGCCGATCCGGCCTCGGTCCATCCCGGCGCCGTGATGCCGCAGGTGCTCGCGAAAGCGGACGCGCAGACCATTGTCGCCATCGAGCATTACCTCGCCTCGTTGAAGCCGGCGGCCGCCGCCAAGGGACCGGCGAAGATCCTGCACGTGAACGTCGCCCGGGGCGGCGAGCTCTTCAATACGCTGGGCTGTGTCGCGTGCCATGCTCCGGGCAAAGGGTTCGTCCCGCCCGACGGCCTCCCCAAGGCTTCCGAGTTCACGCATCGTAGCGTCGGCTTCGGCGACCTGAAGGCGAAGTACAGCCTCGATAGCCTCGCGAGCTTCATCGTCGACCCACTCAAGGTGCGGACCGACGGACGCATGCCGAAGACCACGATGGTGAAGCAGGATGCCATCGACATCGCCGGTTACCTGCTCGAATTCCAGGGCAGCGACGGCCGCACGGATATCCCCGTCGTGTCCGTCGCCGCCGACAAGAATCTCGCGATCGCCGGCCGGAAGGCCGTCGTCGCCGCCCGTTGCGCCGCCTGCCATGACCTGCCCAAGGACGCCGCGGCCCAGCCGGTGGCCCTCGTCGGGAGCGAGGGCGGCTGCATGGACGCCGGTCACGCCAAGGGGCCGCGTTACGCGCTTTCCGCAGCCCAGCGCGCGGCGCTGAAGCTCTTCCTCGCCCAGAAGGACGCAGCCGTCTCCCCCAAGCTCGCCGCCGACCTCACGTTGCACGCCCTCAACTGCGTCGCCTGCCATGAGCGCGACGGCCAGGGCGGACCCGATGCCGGTCGTAAGGCGTATTTCCAGGGCGACCATAATCTGGGTGACACCGGACGCTACCCGCCGCCCCTTACCGGCGTCGGCGGCAAGCTCCGTCCGGAGTGGCTCGCCAACGTGCTCACCGAGCGTCCGGCCGCCAAAGGCGGTGATCTCTTCACGACGCACTACAGCGGCGAGCCCTACCGCATCCGTCCTTACCTGAAGACCAAGATGCCGCATTACGGCCCGGCCGTCGCGGATCTCGCCAAGCTGCTCGGCGTCGCCGACGCGCGCGCCCCCTTGAAGTTCGAAGGCGGCGACGATACCGCCGGGCGCAAGCTGCTGGGCACGCAGGGCGGGGCGGGCTGCATCACCTGCCATCGCTGGGGCGACCGTCCGTCGCTCGGCATCCAAGGTCCCGACATCAGCAACATCGCCGCCCGGCTCCAGGAAAGCTGGCTCAAGGAATACCTCATCAACCCGGCCGGCTATCGTCCTGGGACGCTGATGCCCTCGTTCTGGCCGGCCGGAAAATCCTTCAACCCGACCATCCTCGGCGGCGACACCGACAAGCAGATCGCCGCGATCTACAAGTTCGCCGAGAGCGCCAACGGCGAACCCGAAGGCTTCCCGCAGAACCGTAACGGTGAGTTCGAGATCGTACCGAAGGACCGTCCGGTGGTGCAGCGTGCGTTCCTCGACGGTGTCGGCGTGCGCGCGATCCTGGTCGGCTTTCCGACGGGCGTGCACCTCGCCTACGACGGCGACAAAGGCGGTCCGGGCCTCGCCTGGAAGGGACGATTCTTCGACGCATACCTGACATGGTTCTCCCGCTTCCCGACGTTCGAGAAGCCCATCGGCGAACAGGTCGTCGCCTGGCCCAAGCCTGCCGGCCGTTTCCTGGGTTATCGTCTCGACGCCAAGGGCAACCCGACGTTCCTCAACGAGCAGGCCGGCGTGAAGGTCGAAGAGACTTACGAAGGCATCGAGGGCGGCCTGCGCCGCACCCTCACTTGGGCGCCCACGCCTGATTTCACGCCGACGATCACGCATCCCGCCGGCCTCGAACGGACCGAGCTCGCGGGTTCGCCCGAAGGCCGTCGCGTCTTCACCTACCTCTGGAAATGAAAGCCGCCTCCTTCGTCCTTTTCGCCGCCGCCTCGCTTTCCGCGGCGTCCTATGACATCGCCGACATCCTGACCGCGAGCACCGCGGCGGACACGCGTGCCAAGGATTGGAAGCCGGGTGACGGCCTCGCGCTCGAGGTCAGCGGCATGGACTGGACCGCCGACGGCAAACTCGCGCTGACCATCCGCAAGGGAGAGGTCTGGCTGCTCGGCGGCGTGCTCGACCCCAAGCCCGACAAGGTCACCTATCAGCTCTTCGCCTCGGGTCTGCATGAACCCCTCGGGCTGCTGCGGGATGGCAAGGACCTGCTCGTCACCCAGCGCACCGAGACCACGCGTCTGCGGGATACGAACGGCGACGGCGTCGCCGACGAATACCTGACGGCCGGCGCCGGCTGGAACGTTTCCGGCGCCTACCATGGTTACGCTTACGGCCCCAAGCGCGACGGCCAGGGCCAGCTGTGGATCACCCTCAACCTCGACATGGGCGACCACTCGGACAACAAGGCCCCGTGGCGCGGCTGGGGCGGCGTCCTGGACAAGGACGGCAAGTTCGTGCCCATGGTGGCCGGCATGCGTTCGCCGTGCGGACTTGGAACCAACCTCGCCGGCGACATGTTCTGCGTCGATCAGCAGGGCACCTGGATCCCGACCACCCCGATCTACCATCTCCGCAAGGGCGCGTTCTTCCTGAATCCGGAAGGCATCGCCTCGGAGAAACTGCCGGAGTCTCCGCTCAAGCTTTCCGCTAAGATCCCCGAGAAGCGTCCGTATCCCGAGGCCGTGAAGGCCTTGCCCGAGATGCGTCCGCCCGCGGTCTGGATGCCATATAACAAGGTCGGCCGCAGCGGCACCGACCTCGTCACGTGCGATGCCGGCGGCAAGTTCGGCCCCTTCGACGGCCAGATGTTCGTGGCCGAGTTCACCGACGCCAAGATCAGCCGCGTCTTCCTGGAGAAGGTCGACGGCGAGTACCAGGGCGCCTGCTTCCCGTTCGTCGGCGGCTTCGCCTCCGGCATCGTCCGCCTCAGCTTCGCCCCGGACGGTTCGCTCATGGTCGGCATGACCAGCCGCGGCTGGTCTTCGCTCGGCACCAAGGCCTACGGACTGCAGCGCCTGCGCTACAACGGCAACGTGCCGTTCGCCATCAAGGAGATGAAGGCCAAGCCCGACGGGTTCGAGCTGACGTTCACCAAGCCCGTCGACCTCGCCCGGGCCGGGGACCTCGCCTCCTATCGCATGACCAACTACACGCTCTTTTACTCGAGCGCGTATGGCAGTGATGAGATCCAGGCCGCCCCGAACCCGATCACCGGCGTCCAAGTCGCCGCCGACGGACTCAGCGTGCGGCTCAAGGTCGACGGACTCCGGGAACTTTACATCCACGAGCTCCATGCCGACGGACTCCGTTCGGCCGCCGGCGAGTCGCTGGATCATGCGGACGCGTATTACACGCTGAACCGCCGGCCGAAGAACTGACTCGCCTCGGCGGGGCGTTCGGCTCCTCTTGGGAGCCTTGGCCACTGTTCCTACCATTCGTTCGGAAATCGGACCTACGCTGAAGCTCGCCGTCCCGATCATGCTCGGCATGCTCGGTTACGGCCTGATGTTCGTCGTGGACGTCGCCATGGCGGGCCACCTCGGGGAGACCGCGCTCGCCGCGTCGGCCCTGGCTTCGAACCTCAACTATATTCCTTATGTCTTCGGCATCGGGGTCGTCGGAGCCATCGCCGTCTATCAGTCGCAGGACAACGGCGCCGGCGTCGAGGAATCCGCTCCTGCGATCCTGCGGCACGGCATGGTGCTCGCGCTCGCCCTCGGGGTGGTCACCGCCGCGCTCACGCACGCCGCCGCGCAGTTCCTGCCGCTGCTCGGTTCGTCGCCTGAGGTCACCGCCGAGACGCACGACTTCTTCGTCATCATGGCCTGGGCCATGGTGCCCGGCCTCGCCTTCCACGCGCTACGCGGGCATCGCGATTCGCAGCACCAGCCGTGGATCTCCCTGGCCTGGTTGGCGGCGGGCATCCTCGCCAACATCTTCTTCAACTGGCTGTGGATGTTCGGCCATTGGGGCTTCCCGGCGATGGGTCTCGCCGGCGCCGGCTGGGCCACGCTCGTCTCGCGGATCCTGATGCTCGTCGGTCTCTGGTATACGCCGGGCCGCGGCGAAGTCCGCTGGGGCGACGGCCTCCAGTTCGCCGTCTTCCGCCGCCTGCTCGCCACCGGCTGGCCGGCCGGCCTGCACAGCCTCAGCGAAGTCGGCATCTTCGCGGTCGTGCCGGTCATGGCCGGTTGGATCAACGCCACCGCGCAGGCCGCGCACCAGGTGGCCATCAGCACCGCGTCCGCCGCGTTCATGTTGCCGCTCGGGCTCGGCATCGCCGCCGGCATCCGGGTCGGCGAAGCCTATGGGGCCAAGGATCCGCGCAAAGTGCAGGCCGTCGGCCTGGGCGCGATGATCCTCGGCGGCGTCATGATGGGCGCTTATGGCCTCGCCATGATCCTCCTCCGGCCGTTGCTCATGGAGACCTACGGCGTGGCCGGGACCGAGACCGCCGCGCTCGCCTCGAGCCTGCTGATCTTCGCGGCCATCTGGGCGCCCTTCGACGGCGTGCAGGTCGTGGCGGCTTATCTCCTACGCTCCGTCAACCGCGCCGCGTGGGCTTCGTGGAGCGTCTTCATCGTCTACTGGCTCTTCTGCCTGCCGCTGGCCCTCGCCTTGGCTTTCCCGGCCGGCTTCCGGTTGTTCGGTCTGCCCGTCGGCCGCTGGGGCATGGGCGCGTCGGGTATCTGGATCGCCTTGGCGACCGGCCTCATCCTCGTCTCGCTGGTGATGGGCTGGAAGTTCCGGCGCTCCGCGCAGGCCGGCGTCGACGCCTGAGGCCGTCGTCCGCTGATCCGTAAAACAAAGAAGCCGACCAGATGGTCGGCTTCTCGGAGGGCTGACGAGCAGCTTACTTGATCGCGCAGGCGGTGGAGGCCGTCGGGACGATCTCGACCCTGCGGTGCTC
>JBJOMV010000049.1:0-15035 GCA_046052185.1 Verrucomicrobiota bacterium
GGACCTGACGCGCGCCTGCCGCAAGGCGGGCATCCCGATGGACGTGCCGTGGAAGAAGCTCTCGGCGGCGCACCGGAAATTCGTCGAGCACGGCGAACCGGGCTACGTCCAGGGTTCCTACGATTCGATGTGGTACGGCGTCCGCGGCTTCTTCCGCTGGCTCGAAGGCACGACCTATAAGATGCACGTGCGGGTGTTCCTCTCCCGCTGGCGCGCCTACGAGTCCTGCCCGCAGTGCCACGGCCGCCGCTTCCGCGAGGAATCGCTCTTCTGGCGCTGGCAGGGCAAGACGCTCCCGGATCTCTACGCGTCGCCGGTCTCGGACCTCCGCGCGATGCTCGCACCGCTCGCGCCCAAGGATTCACGTCACCCCGCCGACCACGCGCTCGAGGCCATCCTCGCGCGCCTCGGTTATCTCGAAGCGGTCGGTCTCGGCTACCTCGCGCTCGACCGTCTGTCCCGCACGCTCTCCGGCGGCGAAGTCCAGCGCGTCAACCTGACCTCCTGCCTCGGTGCCTGCCTGGCGGACACGGTCTTCGTCCTCGACGAACCGAGCGTCGGCATGCACGCCCGCGACCTGGCCCGCATGGTCGGGATCCTGCGCAGCCTCGTCGACCAAGGGAACACGGTGGTGGTGGTCGAACACGATGAGTCGGTGATGCGCGCGGCGGACTGGCTGATCGAGATCGGCCCGCGCCCCGGCGCCGAAGGCGGTCATCTGCTCTACCAGGGCGCCCCGCAAGGCATCCTCAAGGTCAAGGAATCCGCGACGGGCAACTGGCTCTCCGGACGTCGCACGCCCGAGACGCGCGCCCCGCGCCCGGTCGGCGACACGACGCCCCGCCTCCGCGTGAGCGGCGCGACGGTCAATAATCTCCGGGACTTCAGCTGCTCGATTCCGCTCGGCCGCCTCGTCGGCCTCTGCGGCGTCTCGGGCTCAGGCAAGTCGACGTTGCTCCATCAGGTCATCGGCCGACGCGACCCGGAGTCAGGCGACGAAGCGACGGAACTGAAGTGGGTGAAGTTCGACAAGGAGCCGGCGGAGGTCGCGCTCGTCGACCAATCCCCGGCGACCCGCACGCCGCGCTCCAACCCGGCGCTCTACGTCGGAGCCTGGGACGCCATCCGCACGTTGCTCGGCAACTCTCCGGAAGCGAAGGCCGCCGGCCTCACGCCCTCGCACTTCTCCTTCAACGCCGGCGAAGGCCGCTGCGAACGTTGCGGCGGCGCGGGCTGGGAGACGGTCGAGATGCAGTTCGTCTCGGACGTCGCCCTCCCCTGCCCGTCCTGCAACGGCAAACGCTTCCGGGACGAGGTGCTCAGCTTCCAATACGACGGGAAGTCCGTCGGCGACCTGCTCGCCATGTCCGTCACCGAGGCGCGCAAGTTCCTCGGCGAGCGGACGCCCGCCTCCGCCCAGCTGGCCTGCCTCGAAGAAGTCGGCCTCGGCTACCTCTCGATGGGCCAGCCGCTCACGACGCTCTCCGGCGGCGAAGCCCAGCGCCTCAAGCTGGTCCGCTACCTTTCGAAGATCGACGCCCGCAAGAGCGGCGCGCTGCTGCTCCTCGACGAACCCACGACCGGCCTGCACCGCGAGGACGTCGCGCGCCTGATCGGCCTGCTCCATCGCCTGACCGAAGCCGGCCACTCGCTCGTCGTGGTGGAACATCACCTCGATGTGCTGAAGTCCTGCGACTGGCTGCTCGAGATGGGTCCGGAAGCCGGCCCCGCCGGCGGCCGCCTCGTCGCCGAAGGCACGCCCGCCGAAGTCGCCCAAGCGGGCACGGTGACGGGACGCTTCCTCGCCAAGGGCGATGACGCCTTCGCCGCCGCCTCGACCGCGCCGGGCAAACCGCGCCCGACCTCGATCTCCCTCCGCGGCGCGCGCGAACACAACCTCAAGGACGTCTCGCTCGAGATCCCGCACGGCTCGCTGACGGTGATGACCGGCGTGTCCGGCTCGGGCAAATCCTCCCTGGCCTTCGACATCCTCTTCGCCGAAGGGCAGCGTCGCTTCCTCGAATGCGTCTCGGCCTACGCGCGCCAGTTCGTCGAACAGCTCCCGAAGCCTGACATCGATTCGCTCACGGGCCTGCCGCCCACGGTCGCGATCGAACAGCGGGTGACGCGGGGCTCGGCCAAGTCCACCGTCGCGACGGTCACCGAAGTGGCCCAATACCTCCGCGTGCTCTTCGCGCGCGCCGGCGTGCTGCACAGTCCGACGACCGGCGAACCGCTCGAAGAGATGACCGAGGACGCGGTCGTCCGCCTGGTCGCGAAGCAGGCGAAGGCCTTGAAGAAGGGCTCGCTGCTGATCGCCGCCCCGCTCGTCCGCGCCCGCAAGGGCCACCACCGTCCGCTCGCCGAATGGGCCGAGACGAAAGGGCTGCGCCTCCTCCGTTGCGACGGCAAGCTGCTCAAGGTCGAAGGTTTCGAAGGGCTCGACCGCTACTCCGAACACGACGTCGACGCCGTCTTCGGCGAACTCCGTGCCGACGGCCTCATCCGCCTGCCCGACGAGACCGAAGAGTCCGGCGAGAAGGCCCTCCGCACGCTCGTGCGCCAGGCGCTGGCGGCAGGGAAGAACGCGTGCGTGCTCCTCGCTCCGGACGGCCGTCAGGTCGCCTATCTGTCGACCTCGCGCAGCGATCCGGCCACCGGCGAATCTTTCCCTGAGGTCGACCCGAAGCATCTCTCCTGGAACTCCCCTCGCGGCTGGTGTCCGGACTGCCGCGGCCACGGCCTCGAGGTCACGACGTTCTCCTCCGACGAAGAAGAGTCGATCAATGAGAACGCGATCGCGGACCGCGTCGGAGAAGCGGTCTGCCCGACCTGCCACGGCGAACGCCTGGGCCCGATCGGCCGCTCGGTGAAACTCGCCGGCCCGAAGGGACGCTCGCTGTCCCTGCCCGGCCTGCTGCGCCTCCAGCCCGACGAGTCCCTCGCGTTCCTTTCCGGCCTCAAGCTCGAGGCGCGCGAGAAAGCCATCGTGGGGGCGCTGCTCCCGGAGATCGCGGCGCGCCTGCGCTTCCTCGATTCCGTCGGCCTCGGCTACCTCGCGCTCGATCGCGGCGCCGACACGCTCTCCGGCGGCGAAGCCCAGCGCATCCGCCTCGCGGCGCAGCTCGGTTCGACGCTTTCCGGCGCGCTCTACGTGCTGGATGAGCCGAGCATCGGCCTGCACCCGCGCGACAACGACCGGCTCATCGGCTCGCTCAAAGGCCTGCGCGACCGTGGCAACACCGTCCTGGTCGTCGAGCACGACGAAGACACCATGCGTGCGGCCGACCTGGTCGTCGACATGGGCCCGGGCGCCGGCGTCCACGGCGGCGAGATCGTCGCCCAAGGCACCGCCGCCGCGCTTGAGAAGCGCGCCGACTCCGTCACGGGTCGCTTCCTCAAGGAAGCCATCCCGCATCCGCTCCGCGGTGCGCGCCGACCGGTCGCCGGCAAGGGTGCTCCGGCGGCTTGGGTCCGCCTCAAGGATGCTTCGCTCCGCAACCTCAAGGGCTTCGACGTCCAGATTCCCGTCGGCCGCCTGACCGTCGTCTGCGGCGTCTCCGGCGCCGGCAAGTCCACGCTGGTGACCGACCTCCTCGCGCCCGCGATCCGGGCGGCCATCGCGAAGAAGAAAGACGGACTCACGGGCAAGGAGGCGCTCGGCGTGGTCTCGCATGAGGGTAAGCCGGCCTTCGGCGCCCTGTCCGGACTCAAGGGCTTCCGCCAACTGGTGGTCGTCGACCAGGAACCGATCGGCAAGACGCCGCGCTCGACGCCGGCGACCTACGTCGGCGCCTGGGACCTCATCCGCGAACGTCTCGCTTCGCTCCCCGAAGCCGCCATCCGCGGCCATGGCGCGGGCTTCTTCTCCTTCAATACTTCCGGCGGACGTTGCGAAGCGTGCTCCGGCGCGGGCCGCATCAAGCTCGAGATGAGTTTCCTGCCGGATACTTACGTGCCGTGCGAAGAATGCGCGGGCACGCGTTATGGTTCGGCCGCGAAGGCGATCCGCTGGAACGGCAAGTCCGCGGCGGACCTGCTGGCGATGACGTTCGAGGAAGCCGCGACGTTCCTCTCCTTCGACGCGAAGCTGGGCGACCTCTGCGGACTGATGGTGAAGACGGGCCTGGGCTACCTGACGCTCGGCCAGAGCAGCCCGACGCTCTCCGGCGGCGAGGCGCAGCGCCTGAAGCTCGTCAGCGAACTCGCCCAAGGCCTGCCGACCTTCCGCGAGCGCTCGCGCGGCGAGATCCGCCCGAACCTCTACATCCTCGAAGAACCGACCATCGGCCTGCACCAGTCCGACTGCCGTCGTCTGATCGAACTCCTCCACGCACTCGTCGACCAAGGCCACACGGTCGTGGTCATCGAACATCATCCCGACGTGATCGCCGAGGCGGACTGGGTGATCGAGATCGGACCCGAAGGCGGCAACGCCGGCGGCCAGCTGGTCCACGCCGGCGACCCGGAGTCCCTCGCCAAGCTGAAGAAATCGCCCACGGCGCCCTCGCTCCGGCTCACGCTCGAACGGGGCAAAGTCCTCCGGACCGACTGAGGCGGCGATAATCCGTCGGGGCGGGTGATGTTCTTTTGACCAATCCGGACGGGGCGGCATCCTCTGGTTGTTCCCACGATGGCCAGCCAACCCACCCCACCCAAGAAACCCGCGCCCATCCTCGCCCACCGCCGGAGCCAGACGAACTGGCCCTTGCTGCTCGTCGGCGGCGCCGTCCTGGCGGCGGCCGGCTGGTTCGTGTGGCAGAACACGCGGCGCCCGCCCGAGGTCGTCGTGGTGAAGGAAGTTCCGAAGGCCGTCGAAGCTCCCAAGGTCGTCGAGCCGGAGTCGAAGCCGGTCGCCGTCGTCGAACCCAAGCCGGTCACGCCCGTCGCGCCGCCCAAGATGGCCGAGGTTCCGAAGATCGAGCCGGTGGTCGCTCCGGTCGTCGTCGAAAGCAAACCCTACGTCTTCAGCGGCGCCGCCTTGAACGATCCGAAACTGCCGGCTCTCCTCGTCGCGGACGCGCGCGAGCGGCTCAAGGACGGCAAGTGGGAGGACCATCTGGCCCGGCTCCAGAAAGGCCTGCTGCCCGCGCTCGCGGCGACTTCTTCGACGGACGGCGTCGAACGGCATAATCGCCTCTGGGAAAGCCGGGCCTTCGCGCTCGGCATGACCCAGGCCCTCTTCATCCGCCGCGTCGGCGCGGAGAACCTGCGCACGGCGGCCCAAGGCGGCGAGCAGCTGCCCGCCCTGCTGTCGGCGCTGCTCGACCGGGCCGACCTGCTCGAGAAATTCGCGCTCACGCTCAAGGCCGAGGACGATGCGGCCGAAGCCCTGCGCGTCTGGGCGCGGCTCGCCGCCGACGACACCGCGGCGCAGCAGGGACGTTACGAACATCTCCAGATCGCCTGCGCGCTCGTCTTCGACCAGCCGCTCCGCTGGTCCCGCTTCGACGGCGGCGAAGCCTGCTCGGCCGACGCGCTCGCCCGCTACCGCTACTACAAGGCCGCCGCCGAGGCGGGCCGGCTCGTCGGCGACGTCCGCAAGGCTCCGCCCGGCGACCTCGTCTGGGTCGTCGGGGCCACGGCCACCGAGGAAGAGATGAACTGGGCGCTGGCGAACCCGAAGCTGCGCTCGCTCTCGGAATGGTCGCCGAGCTACGGCCTGATCCGCTACCGCATGGATTACGTGACCCAGGAGAAGACGAAGCTGGCGAAACCGACCGAAGGCACGCTCAAGGAGATCTTCGAGCTCGGCGGCATCTGCATGCATCAGGCGCACTTCGCCGCCAACACCGCCCGGGCCTACGGCATCCCCGCCGCCTACGTGACCGGCGACGGCAACCGCGGCGGGCATGCCTGGTTCGCCTACCAGCGGAAGGACAAGGAGTGGAACATGAACACCGGACGCTACAACGACGGCTACGCCTGCGGCGAGACGACCGACCCGCAGACCGGCCGGCGCATCGGCGAATTCGAGGTGCAGATCCTCGGCGACCCGCAGCGTCGCGCCGAACGTTTCGTGAAGTCCCAGCGCCTGCAGCTCGCGGCCCAGATCTTCGGCGACGGCGGCGACCTCGAAGCCCAGCACGAGTGCCTCCGGCTCGCCGTCCTGGCGGCCAACCGCTGCCTCGAGGCCTGGCGCGCCTACGCCGCCTGCCTGGAGGCGCTCGGCCCGAAGGTGAAGACCGACGAGTGGAAGCTCTTCGTCCTGGAGATGCGCCGCGCGTTCGACGAATGGCCCGACATGCGCGAACTCGCCGACGACATGGAAGCCAAGCACCTCTTCCCGACGATGACCCAGGACGAGATCTTCCTGAGCTGCAAGCGGGCCTACGACCGGCTGATCTCCGAGAAGAAGCGTCGCGGCGATTACGACCGGACGCGCTACGACCTCATCCAGAAGGCCGTCGAACGGGAATCCGCGGTCCTCATGGCCGACCGGGCCAAGAACGCGGAGAAGCTCGCGAGCATGCATCGGCGCGCCCTGGAGGACAACGCCGACCACCTGCCGACGTTCCGCGCCTTGCTCGAAGGCTATTATCAGGCCGTGAAGGGCGACAGCCGGATGGAAGCCGCGTTCCTCTCCGAGATGGAGCGCGTCTATCGGCGCAAGCTCGGCGGCACCGCCGGCGCGGACGTCTTCCGCCTGAAGGCCCTCGCAGGACTGCTTGACCTTATCCAAGGGTACTTCGAAAAATGTGATGACGTCGAACGGGCCCGCCGGCTGAGGCTCGAATCCGAGAAGATCCAGAAGGCCCTAGACAAGATGAAGAAATGACCACCTCCCGCTCCCTCCTCCTTGGCGTCAACATCGACCACGCCGCGACGCTCCGCCAGGCGCGTTACCGCGGAGCCCATCTGTCGCCTCACGCCGAGCCCGACGTGGTCGCGTTCACGCGCGAAGCCCTCGCGGGCGGCGCCGACGGCATCACGCTGCACCTGCGCGAGGATCGCCGCCACATCCAGGACGCCGACGTCCATGCGATCGCCGCGATCCCCGGCGTCCGTCTCAACCTCGAGATGGCCTGCACCCCCGCGATGACCGCCTTCGCGCTGCAGCTGAAGCCGGCGGCGGTCTGCCTCGTCCCGGAATCCCGCGAAGAGGTCACGACCGAAGGCGGCCTCGACGTCGCCGGGCAGCTCGCCCGCGTCCGTGAGACGACCCACGCCCTGAAGGCCGCCGGCATCGAGGTCTCGTTGTTCATCGGACCCGACGCCCCGCAGATCGAAGCCGCCGTCGCCGTCGGCGCCCCGGTCATCGAACTCCACACGGGGGCTTTCGCCAACGCGTGGAAATCTCCGGCGGCCGCCGCCGAACTCGAACGGCTCCGCGCCGGCTGCGAGCTGGCTCATCGCCTCGGGCTGATCGTGAACGCCGGACACGGGATCAATTACGACAACATCCGCGCCATCCTCACGCTGCCGCACCTGCACGAACTGAACATCGGCCACTCGATCGTCGCGCACGCTCTCTTCACGGGCATCCGCGGCGCGGTCGCGGAGATGAAGGCCCGCCTGGCCAAGCCGGCATGAACCTCGAAGGCGGCAACGTGCTCGGCGTCGGCGTGGACCTCACGGAGGTCGACCGCATCCGCTCGGCGCACCGGAAGCATGGCGCCGCCTTCCTCGACAAGGTCTTCACGCCCGCGGAGCAGAAGCTCTGCCTGGCGAAAGCCGACCCCTATCCTTCGTTGGCCGCCCGCTTCGCCGCCAAGGAAGCCGCCAGCAAGGCCTTCGGCACGGGCATCGGCGCGGAACTCTCCCTGACGAGCATCGGCGTCCTCAACGGCCCGGAAGGCGAACCGGTCGTCGAACTCGACGATAAGGCCCGCGCCCTCCTCGCCGCCCGCGACGCCTCCCGCCTGCTGATCTCGCTCACGCACACCGACACGCTCGCCCAAGCCTTCGTGGTGCTGGTCCGCTGACGCATGAGCGCCTCCGCCCGCCTGCCGGTCCTGTCCTGCGCCGAAGCCGCGGCCGCCGAAGCGGCGTTCCTCGCGGGCGACGCGAAACTTTCCTGGCAGCTGATGAACGTCGCCGCCCGCGGCGTCGGTGAAGCCGCGCTCGCGCTCCTCGGCCGCCAGCCGAAACGCATCCTGGTGCTGGCCGGCAAAGGCAATAACGGCGCCGACGCCTTCCTCGCCGCCCTGCGCTGCGCCCGCGCCGGCACGGAGATCGTCGCGGTCTTCGCCGAAGGCGGCCCCGCCCGCGCGCAGGCCCAGCGCGCATGGGCCGTCCGCAAGCAAGGCGTCCGCATCGGCATCGTCGCCGCGGCCGACCTCCGCCAGCTCGCCGCCCACGAGTTCTGTCTGATCTTCGACGGCATCCTCGGCCAAGGTTTCCGGGCTCCGCTCTCCGCCGAGCTGCGGCGCTTCCTCCGCGATACGGACAAGCTCCGAGGCCTGCGCGTCGCGGTCGACCTGCCGAGCGGCCTGGGCGACGATGCGACCGGCCCGGCGTTCCGCGCCGACCTGACGGTGTCGATCGGTTGCCTGAAACGCCCGCTGCTCGCTCCGAAGGCCGCCCGCTTCGTCGGACGCCTCCGCGTCCTCGATATCGGCCTGCCCCTCGGCGAGACCGAAGAAGCCTGCGTGACCGCCGACGCCCTCGCGCCGCTCACCAGACCGCGCCGCGCCCGCAGCGACAAACGCCATCAGGGCCGCTTGCTCATCATCGGGGGTTCCGATCGCATGCCCGGCGCGGTCATCATGAACACCGCCGCAGCCCTGCGTTCGGGTGCGGCGCTGGTCACGACCTGCCTGCCGGAATCCATGCGTGCGAAAGCCGCCGTCGCTTATCCCGAAGCGATGTGGCGCGGCCTCAGCACCGGTCGGGACGGCTCGCTCGCATCGGCTAACCTACGTCAACTCCGCCCGCTCCTCGCGGACAAGGACGTGCTCCTGCTCGGCTCGGGCATGGGCGAGAAAGCGGCGAAGCTCATCGGAGCGCTCGCCGCCTCGGCCGAGTCGGCCCTGGTCCTCGACGCCGACGCGCTCCGACCGGCGGTCATCAAGGCCTCCTCGGGTACGAAGGTCCGCGTGCTCCTGCCGCACGCCGGCGAATTCAGACGTCTCAGCGGTCGCCTCGCGTCCGTGGCCGCGGCCCGTACCTACGCACGTCGTACGAAGACCATCGTCGTGCTCAAAGGCCCGCTGACCTGCGTCACCGACGGATTGCGCGTGCTCCATATCCCCTTCGGCGGACCGGTGCTCGCCCGCGGTGGCTCCGGCGACCTCCTCGCAGGCATCGTCGGCTCGGTGCTGGCCCGCCGGAACGAACTCGGCCTGACGGCCTTCGACGCGGTGGTGCTGGCGACGACCTGGCATGCGCGGGCCGCCGACTGGCTGAGGGATAACCACGGGGAGGAAGCGGTGAGAACCACCGAGCTCCTCGCTGGGCTTTCCCCGGTCTTGCGCGACTGAACCGGGCCGACTGGCTGGCGGGATGCAGCCGATCCCGACCGACCCGCTCGCGCAACGCGTCCTGCTCAACGGCCTCAAGGGCGTCGGCCCGGTCACCGTCCGGCGCTTGCGCGAGGCCTTCGGCGGCGAACTCTCCGTGGCGCTCGGCGCCCCGGCCGAGCACCTCGCGAAAGTCGAGGGCATCAGCCGTCCCGTGGCGGCCGCCATCGCGGCGCGCGACTTCGACTGGGCGGCGGAGATGGGGCGCGTCCGTGACCTGGGCTTCAGGCTCTTAAGCGAAATCGATGACGATTGGCCCTCGCCGCTGTCGCGACTCTGGGATCCGCCGTTGGTGCTCTACGCGGAAGGCGCGAACTTCCCGACGGAGCGCGCGGTCGGCCTCATCGGCTCGCGCCATTGCACGACCTACGGGGCCTCGCTGGCGCGCAGCTTCGCGCGCGACCTGGCGAAACAGGGCTGGTGGGTCGTCAGCGGCCTGGCCCGCGGCATCGACACCGCGGCGCACGAAGGCGCGCTCGACGGCGCGGGACGCACCGCGGCGGTCGTCGGCCACGGACTCGACCTGACTTTCCCGCCGGAAGCGATCCGCCTCCGCGCGCGGATGAAGGCCGACGGTTGCGTGCTCTCCGAATTCCCGCTCGGCCGGCCGGCGGACCGGCAGACGTTCCCGCAACGCAACCGCATCGTCGCCGGCCTCGTCCGCGTGATGGTCGTGGTCGAGACCGACATCGATGGCGGCAGCATGATCACCGCGCGCTTCGCGGGCGACCTCGGCCGGACGCTCTGCGCGGTGCCCGGCCGCGCGGACAGTCCCGCGAGCCGCGGCTGCCATGCGCTCATCCGGGACGGCGCGACGCTCGTGTCGTCCGTGGACGACATCCTGACCGAACTAGGCGAAAGCCGCGACCAACGGGCCTTGGCGTTGGCGGCCGACCCGCCGGAATTCGCCCGTTGGCTGCCGCATTTCGGCGGCGGCGCCGCGCAGGACGCCGAGAGCCTCGCCGCGCTCGCGGACTGCGCCGTCGCCGAAGCGGCGGTGGCCCTGACGATGATGGAGATCCGCGGCGTGCTGACGCGCCGGCCCGATGGCCGTCACGAACGCGCCTGACTCAGCGGTGCGGCACGTTGCCTTGGTCCGCCGGCACCGGCGCGCTGAGCGGGTTGCCCAAGCAGAGATCGAGCACCGCCTTCGGCTTGGCGAAGCAGTCACGCAGGCAGCCCATCACCGGACGCCAGCCTTCGCCGAACGCGGCCGGATACGCCGTGGAGCGCAGGCCGGCTCGGTCGGCCTGCCAGAGCGCGCGGACGCAATGCCAGCCTTGCGAGACGAACACGATCTGGTCGCCGGGATAATAGGCTTTCGCCCGCTGCACGGAGTCCAAGGTGCGCCAGCCGTAAGGGTCTTCGACGATCGGACAGGTCACGCCGGCCGAGCGCAGGCGTTCGGCCATCACGCGCGCATGGACGGCGGTACCGGAAGTCACGACGAGCTTCACCCGGCCAGTGCGGGCGAGTTCCGCGGCGGCGGCGATGCGCGGCCGGAAGGTACCGGAGTGCTCCTGCGTTCCCTGCACGAACTCATCCGTACCGAGGAGGACCATGACGGCCCCGGCCGGAATCTCATCCGTCGTCGCGGCGAGCCGTCCCCACCCGGCGGACCAGAGCCAGGCGTTGGAGCCGACGAAGAATAACGCCAAGAGGGCGAAAACCGTCCACACCCCGCGTTGGAGCCAACGAGACATGAAATCGACAATTACGCCTAATTTTTCGTTAGCAAGGGGTCTGTCGGGATGGGTTTGCCTAAATTTAAGCATCAATGGGTTGCCGAAAGAGCGTATTAGGTCATTTTAAGGAGACGTCATCTACTGGCACGGATTCTGCCTACTTTTACTCATCATGAGTGCCAACCCCGCCGCCCCGAACGCCAAAGTCCTGGTCATCGATGACGACAAGGACCTCCGTTATTCGCTGCGTCGCGCGCTCGCGGGCCTGGGTCACACGGTGATCGAAGCGGACAGCGGCGAGACCGGCGTGGTCGCCGCCAAGCGCGACCAACCCGACGTGATCCTCCTCGATAACCGCATGGGCGGCATGACCGGCATCGAGACCTTGCAGATGCTCCGCGGCGCGCAGCCGCAGGCGATGGTCATCCTGATGACCGCGTTCGGCACGACGCAGACCGCGATCGAGGCGATGAAGTTTGGCGCCTACGACTACGTGATGAAGCCGTTCGATCAGGCCAAGCTGATCGCGCTCGTCGACAAGGCCCTTTCCGCCCGCCGCGACCTCGCGTCGGCGACGCGCTCGACGCGCACGCTCGTGAACCCGGCGGACTACAAGGAAGGCATCGTCGGCAGTTCCGAACCGATGCAGGAAGTCCTGAAGTCCATCGGCCAGGTCGCCGCGAGCGACGCCACGGTGCTCATCACCGGCGAAAGCGGCACGGGCAAGGAACTCGTCGCCCGCTGCATCCACCAGCATTCCCTGCGCGCCAAGGGCCCCTTCCTCGCCGTCAACTGCGCCGCGATCCCCGAGAACCTCATCGAGTCCGAGCTCTTCGGCCACGAGAAGGGCGCCTTCACCGGCGCGACCAACCAGAAGCCCGGCAAGTTCGAGCTCTGCGACGGCGGCACGATCTTCCTCGACGAGATCGGCGACATGTCCCTGCCCACGCAGACCAAGGTCCTGCGCGCCATCCAGGAAGGCGAGATCCAGCGCGTCGGCGGCACGTCGACCCTCAAGGTCAGCGTGCGCCTCGTCGCCGCGACCAACAAGGACCTCGAGGCCATGGTCGCGACGCGCCAGTTCCGCGAAGACCTCTACTACCGCCTCAACGTCTTCCGCATCCGCCTGCCCGCCCTGCGCCACCGCAAAGGCGACGTGCCCCTGCTCGTCGACTACATGCTGCAGCGCCAGGCCGCGGCCAAGAAGCTCAAGCCGAAGCGCCTCTCCGACGAGGCCCTCGACGCCCTGCTCGTCTACGATTGGCCGGGCAACGTGCGCGAACTCGAGAACGTCGTGCAGCGCGCCAATGTGCTGGCCAAGGGCGAGACCATCCTCCCGAAGGACCTCCCGCAGGACGTCCTCAATCCGCGCAAGCCGGCCGCCTCGGCTCCGGCCGCCACCGCGGCCGTCGCCGGCCCCGCCGCCGCGGCCAGCGCCCCGGTCGAGACCTCCCTCGGCGTCAGCTCCGCCTACGACGCCATCTACAAGCAGGGCCGCGCCGGCGACGGCAAGTCCATCCTGACGACCATCGAGATGGAGATGATCAAGCGGGCGATGGAAGAGACCCGCGGCAACCAGCTGCGCTCCGCGATGATCCTCGGCATCAACCGTTCGACGTTGAAGAAGCGCCTGCTCGAGATGCGCGAGGCCGGCATCAAGGTGTTCACTTAATCTTTGCCACCCGGCGGGAAAAGGCTTGGTTGGAGGCTCACCCCATGAGCACCTCCTCCCCCCTCCGTACCACGCTGCTGGCCACGGCCGCGCTCTTCCTGAGCTCGTACGCCGCCTTCGCCGGCGAGACGATCCAGATGTTCGACGGCAAGTCCCTCGCCGGCTGGAAGGCGTCGACCACCGCCCCAGAAGGAACATACAAAGTTGTCGACGGCGTACTGGAAGTCCGCGGCGGCAAGGCAGACCACCTCTTCTTCGTCGGCGCCGACGGCAAGGCCGACTTCACGAACTTCGACTTCAAGGCGAAGGTGAAGACTTACGAAAAAGCTAACTCGGGCATTTACTTCCATACCCAGTACCAAGCCGAAAAATGGCCGACACAGGGCTATGAGTGCCAGGTTAACGCCACCCACACGGACAACAAGAAGACTGGCGGCCTCTACGCCGTCCGCGACGTCCTCAACACGCCCGCCGCCCCGGACAACGAGTGGTTCGACTACCGCATCCGCGTCGAGGGCAAGCGCATCCAGATCTGGATCAACGGCAAGCAGACCGTGAACTTTGTCGAACCCGATGACTGGACCCCGCCGAAGGGCATGCCCGGCCGCAAGCTCGGCCACGGCACCTTCGCCATCCAGGCCCACGATCCGGGCTGCAAGGTCGACTACAAGGATCTCGTCGTCGAGCGCCTCTGAGCGATCGGACGATGAAAGCGAAAGGCGGACCGCACGGTCCGCCTTTTTTTGCGCCTACGCGTCAGGCGAGCGCGCGCGTGAGTTCGGCGATGAGCCGCGCCCGCACGGGCTCGGCCAGCGCTGACAACCGCCGCTGCTCGGCTTCGTATTCGCTCCGACCTTCCGTTGTCTCGATCGTGATCGGCTTCAGGCCGATCGCGGAGAAGTCGTAAGGGCTGGCCCGCATGTCGACGGACCGGGCGACGTGCGCGAGTTCGAACGCGTCGGCGGCGAGCTCGGCCGGGACCCATGGCTGCGCCTTCATCGCCCACTTGAAGAGATCCATCGTGACGTGCACGCAGCCGGGCTGCTCGTTCTCGACCCGCGACTCGAGCGTGGGCGCGAGCTTGTTCAAAGGCCGGGCGCCCGGCGTGAAGAAGCGGAAGGCGTCGTAATGCGTGCAGCGCACGGGCATCGCCCGCACCACGGCGTCGGTGCCTTCCGCGCCGAGCCGCAAGGGCCAGGACGCGTGCCGTCGCTCTTCGGCCTGACCGTAGACCATCGCCCATTCGTGGAGGCCGAAGCAGCCATGGAAAGCGGGGCGCGCCGCGACGGCCCGGCAGAGCCGCAGGCTGAAGTCGAGACGTCCGGCCTGCGCGGCGTCGGGCAAGGCCACGCGCACGTAGCCGTCCGTGCCGCGCAGGAAACGACGGCCGTCGACGAGCTCGTCGGCGTCGGCCAGCGCGACGCCGGCACCAGGCGTCCAACGACGCAATGCGGCCAGGCGGAAAGGATAATAGGTGAAGAGGAAATCCTCGACGGGGTCGGGTACGCCCTTCCGGGCGCGCTCGCGGCGCGCGTCGACGAGCCGGTCCGCGCGCGCCTCATGGGCGGCGCGACGGGCCCGCCAAGCCCCGCCCTCGAGCACGACCTGACTGGCGGCGACGACGCTCAATCGAAGCGGCGGTGATGCGCGGCGACCTTGACGTATTTCTCGGCCCAACCAGGCAGGGCGGCCTGCTCATCGGCCGTGAGCGCGCGCACGACCTTGGCCGGCGAACCCATGACGAGCGAACCGGGCGGTACCTGCGTGCCTTTGGTGACGAGCGAGTTCGCGCCCACGATGGAGCGCGCGCCGATGACCGCGCCGTCCAGGATGGTGGCGTGCATGCCGATCAGGCACTCGTCGCCGATCACGCACGCGTGGATCATCGCCAGGTGGCCGACCGTGACGCGCGCGCCGACCTTGGCCGGCAGGCCGTCCGCGACATGCACCACGGCGCCGTCCTGGATGTTGCTGCCTTCGCCGACCTCGATCGGGGCGATGTCACCGCGGAGCACCGCGCAGGGCCAGACGCTGGCCTTGGGGCCGACGGTGACGTTACCGATGACGACCGCCTTCGAGTGGACATAGGCCGTCGCGTGGAGGGTCGGGCCGACCGACAGATTCCGGGTCAGCTCCTTGGAAAGGGCCGCATCGGCATCGATCGGCTCCTCAAACTGACCGCCTTGGTAAAAAGGGTTCATGCCCCAAGAATTAAGC
>JBJOMV010000050.1:0-14866 GCA_046052185.1 Verrucomicrobiota bacterium
CCATCCCGCCGACGTTGCGTTCGGAGCCCGCGCCGCCGGCGAGGGCGCGCACGGAGTCGTCGATCTTGCGGACGAAAGGGATGAGGTCGCCGGTGCCGTCGGACTTCGTCATCAGGCCCTGGATGCCGGAGAGGATCACGAGCAGGTCGGCGCCGACGAGGGCGGCGACGTGGGCGGAGAGACGGTCGTTGTCACCGACCTTGATCTCTTCGTCGGCGATGGCGTCGTTCTCGTTGATGATCGGAACGAAGCGCTTGCGGGAAAGGAGCAGGTCCAGCGTCGCGCGGGCGTTGCGCGTGCAGGCTCGGCTGTCGAGGTCCCAGTAGGTCAGCAGCATCTGCGAGCCCAGCAGCTGGTGGCGTCGGAGGTGCTTGCCGTATTCCGACATCAGCTCGGGCTGGCCGACGGTGGCGCAGGCCTGGAGTTCGCGGGCTTCCTTCGGGCGCTTCTCGAGGCCCATGGCGGTCATGCCCGCGGCGACGGCGCCGGAGGTGACGAGCACGACCTGGATGCCGCGCTTATGGAGGCCGGCGACCTGATCGACGATACGGCCGATCTGGACGCGGTCGACCTTGCCGTCCTTGCGGGTGAGGAGGCCGGAACCGAGCTTGATGACCCAACGTTTTGCCATGGCTTTGAGGGATCGACCTTAGCCGAGGGAAAACGCCGTTGTCCAGCGTCAGAACGCCGTCCTCAGAACGAAGGCGGCTGCAGGCCCACGGCCAGCCAGCCTTTCGGGGCCAGGACGCGCCCTTGCGGGGTGCGGACGACGTAGCCTTCCTGCACGAGGAACGGCTCATGGACTTCCTCGAGCGTGTGGGCGTCTTCGCCGATGGCGGCGCCGATGCTGCTGAGGCCGACCGGGCCGCCGTTGTGCTTCTCGGCCATCGCGCGCAGGAAGCGATGGTCCATGTCGTCGAGGCCGTGCTGGTCGATCTCGAGGAGTTCGAGGGCCGCGGCGGTGACGGCGGCGTCCGCCTTGCCGCCGGCGCGTTCGAGGGCGTAGTCGCGCGTGAAGCGCAGGAGGTTGTTGACGATGCGGGGCGTGCCTCGGGCGCGGCGGGCGATCTCGTCGGCGCCGCCTTGGTCGATGTCGAGGCTGAGCAGCGCGGCGTTGCGGCGCACGATGCTGAGCAGCTGCTCGCGCGTGTAGTAGTCGAGGCGCGTCTGCAGCGTGAAGCGGCTGCGGAGCGGGGCGGTGAGCAGGCCCGTGCGGGTCGTCGCGCCGACCAGCGTGAACTTCGGCAGGTCGAGGCGGACGCTGCGGGCGTTCGGGCCCTGGTCGATCATGATGTCGATGCGGAAGTCCTCCATCGCCGAGTAGAGGAACTCCTCGACCGTCTTCGGGATGCGGTGGATCTCGTCGACGAAGAGCAGGTCGCCTTCCTGCAGGCTCGTGAGCAGGCCGGCGAGGTCGGAGGCCTTCTCGACGACCGGTCCCGAGGTGACGCGGATCGGGCGGCCCATCTCTTCGGCGAGGATCATCGCGAGGGTCGTCTTGCCCAGTCCGGGCGGGCCGTGGAGGAGGATGTGGTCGAGCGTGCGGCCTTCGCGGCGCGCGGCGCCGATCATCACGCGCAGGCGTTCGACCGTGCGCTGCTGGCCGACGAAGTCGTCAAGCTTCGGCGGGCGCAGGGCGGCGTCGAGCGAGCGGTTCGCGCGGGACAGGGCTTCCTTGCCGGCGGGCGGCTGGGGGTCATCGGGCGAATCCTTGCGGGCCATGGGCGCAAGGTGCGGGGTCGGGGCGAATTGGCAACCCTCAGTCCTCGGCGAAGCCTTTCGGCAACGCGGAGGCGGGGAGGCGTTCGACGTCGGCGCCCAGGGAGCGCAGGCGCTCCTCGAAACGTTCGTACCCGCGGTCGAGGTGGTAGAGGCGTTGGACCCAGGTCTCACCCTTGGCGACCAGCGCGGCCAGGATGAGGGCCGCCGAGGCGCGGAGGTCGGACGCCATGACGGGCGCGCCGGAGAGCGGGCGGCCGCCGGCGACGGTCGCCGTGGCGCCTTCGATCGCGATGTCGGCGCCCATGCGCTGCAGCTCGGCCGCGTGCATGAAGCGGGCCGGGTAGATCTTCTCGGTGATCGGGCTGCGGCCGTCGACGAGGAGCTGGAGGGCCATGAACTGGGCCTGGAGGTCGGTCGGGAAGCCCGGGTAGGGCTCGGTGACGATCTCGACGGCACGCGTCGGATGGCCGTGGGCGCGGATGAAGTCCGGCCCGGTCTCGATCTGCACGCCGGCTTCGCGGAGCTTGTCGAGGAAGGCCGTGAGGTGAGCCGGCTCGCAGTGGGTGACCGTGACGTCTCCGCCGGTGATCGCGCCGGCCACGAGATAAGTACCGGCCTCGATGCGGTCGGCGATGACCGTGTGGTCGCAGCCATGGAGGGATGCGACGCCTTCGACCTCGATGACGCCGGTGCCTTGGCCGCGGATCTTCGCGCCCATCCGGATGAGCATCGCGCAGAGGTCGACGACTTCGGGTTCACGGGCGGCGCATTCGATGCGCGTGACGCCGGGCGTGAGCGTGGCGGCCATCACGAGATTCGCCGTGCCGAGCACCGTGCTGCCCATCGGCCCTCCCATGGGGACCGTGGCGCCGCGGGCGCGGGAAGCGTCGACCGACACCAGGCCGGCTTCGACGGTGACGACGCAGCCGAGGGCCTCGAGGCCTTTCAGGTGCAGGTCGATCGGACGCGGGCCGATGACGCAGCCGCCGGGGATGGCCATCTCCGCCTGGCGGAGCCGGCCGACCAGCGAGCCGAGGAGACAGACCGACGCGCGCATCTTGCGGACGAGGTCGTAGGGCGTACTGTGCGAGACCTGGGCGGCGCGGATCGTCCAGACGCCGCGGGCGGGGTTCGTGACCGTCGCGCCTTGGTGGCCGAGGATCTCGGCCATGTAACGGACATCGCTCAGGTCAGGCACGTTGCGTAGCGTCACCGTCTCGCCCGTGAGGAGCGAGGCGGCGAGCAGCGGCAGCGCGGCGTTCTTGGAACCCGCGGCGCGGACCGAGCCTTTCAGTTCGTGACCACCGCGGATGCGCGCGACCTGGAGCATGTCGGGGAAAAGAAGCGGGGGCGCCGATCGGCGCCCCCGTCATGTTCAGCCTTCGCGAGGACCGTTGCGAGGACCGCGGTCGCCGCGGAATTCGCCGCGACCTCCGCGCGAGCCGTCACGGCCGCCACGGGAACCGCCGCGGAAGTCTCCGCGACCACGGCCGCCGCGATGACCGCGGTCGGAGCGTTCGCCGCGGGGTTCGCCGCGCGGCGCGTAGGGACGGGAGGAGGGCACGAAGACGGCCTTGTCGGGGATGCCGAACAGGGTGGCGAGCTTGCGCTTCAGCGAGGCCCAGAAGCCGATGGGGGCCTGGACCGGGATGACGACGGGCTCGATCTGGATGCGCGGACGGTCTTCACGACGCGGGCGGTCTTCGCGACGAGGGCGGTCGCCTTCGGAGCGCGGTTCGCGGGGTTCGCGGCGGGGGCCACGTTCACCTTCGGCGCGGGGTTCGCGACGAGGACGGTCGCCCTGCGGGATGCCGGGCTGGCGGCCTTCTTCGGCGAGACCTTCCGGACGCGGCTCACGAGGTTCGCGACGCGGACCACGTTCGCCTTCGGCGCGCGGTTCACGACGCGGACGGTCCTCGCGGGCCGGAGCGGCGGACTGGGTGCGGTCGCCCGAGAGGTTCTCGGTCAACTGCGACGGATCTTCGACGACGCCGATGGCCGGGCGGGCAGCCTGACCGTTGGCGGCGGAGGGAGCGGCGCCACGGGGCGTACCACGGCGACCGAACTGCTTCGGGGTCGTGATGGTGCCGGGCTTGGCGGCGGGTTCGGACGAGGCCCCGATCACGGAGAGCGGAGGGAGTTCCGCGTGGGCGGACTCCAGCTTGGCTTCGTTGAGGCGGGGTGCGGGGGTGCGGACTTCATTGGCGCCTGCGTCCGCGGCGGGCTGGTGGGCGGAGACGTGCTCCTGGCCCTGGGTTTCTTCTTGGCTCATGTTGCTTATGTTGGGGCGGCCTTCGTTGTGGCCGGCCGGATGATGCGGCCGCTCCGTTGTGGAACGGCGACGCGGTTTGTCGGACCCTTGGTGACGGAGGACGAACCTCCTTGGGGTGCCGAAATGACCCGGGAGGAACTCCCGGAACCCATGTGAATAACTACCCCCTCTCCCTTAACAACAAGAAAGTCCCTCAACGGGCCTCTTCCGTGAACCTTTGTTCACGAATCAGCACGATCTTGACGGTGCCTTGGTAGGAAAGGGTCTCTTCCACCTTCAGCCGGAGGCGGCGGGCGAGTTCGGTCGCCCCGAAGTCATCGACCTTGCCCGGGTCCACGATGACCCGGAGTTCTCGGCCGGACTGGAAAGCAAAGGCCTCCCGGACGCCCTCGAAGGCCAGGGCGATCTCTTCCAGACGGCGTACGCGCTGGGCGTAGGACTCGAGGGTGGAGGAGCGGGCGCCGGGGCGGGAGCCGGAGGCGGCGTCGGCGATCATCACCAACGGAGCGTACAGGCTTTCGGCCGGGACTTCGCGGTGATGCGCGGCGACGGCGTTCACGACGCGCGCGTCCTCGCCGAGTCGGCGGAGCAGGGCGGCGCCGGCGAGCGCGTGGCTCGAGCCGGCTTCGGCTTCGATGGCCTTGCCGAGGTCGTGCAGCAGGCCGGCGCGTTTCGCGGGCACCGGGTCGATGCCGATCTCCGCGGCGAGCATCGCGCAGAGCTGGGCGACCTCGATGGAGTGCGCGAGCGTGTTCTGGTTGGAAGAGAGGCGGAAGTGCAGGCGGCCGAGGAGTTCCTCGACGGCGGTGTCCATGGGCGGCAGGCCGAGGTCGCGCACGGCGTCGCGGCCGAGGCGGCGGGCGTGCTTGACGACTTCGTCGCCGGCGAGACGGACGCTGTCTTCGATGAGCGCCGGCGAGATGCGGCCGTCCTTGACGATGCGTTCCAGCGCGATGCGCGCGATCTCGCGGCGGACCGGGTCGAAGCAGGAAACCATCGCCAGGCCGGGGGTTTCGTCGATGAGCAGGGTCGCGCCGGTGACCTGTTCGAAGGTGCGGATATTGCGGCCTTCGCGGCCGATCAGGCGGCCCTTCATGTCCTCGTTCGGCAGCGAGACGGAGAGCGCCGTGGCGTCCTGCGTCGTGGAGGTCGTCAGGCGCTGCATCGCCGAGAGCAGCGTACGGCGGGCTTCGTCGTCGATGTCCTGTTCGACCTGGTCGAGCAGGCTGCGGCGGAGGTGCTGGGCTTCTTCGCCGTATTCTTCGCGGAGGTGGTCGAGGAGCAGGGCGCGGGCTTCCTCCGGCGTCACCTTGGCAAGACGTTGGAGTTCGCGGAGAAGGTGGTCGCGTTGCCGGGCGTTCTCGCGGGCGAGTTCGGCGGAGGCCGCGGCCGCCGCTTCCGCGTCGGCCATGGCTCGCGCCGCCGTTCGATGGACGTCCTCGGCCTGGGCGTGCAGTTCGGCCGCCTCGACGGTGGCTTCGCGGCGGGCCAGCTCGACTTCCGAGCGGAGCCGGGCCTCGCGGACGGCTCCGAGGGTGTTTTCGCGCCACTTCGCGACCGCATACGCCACGATGGCTCCGGAGGAGAACGCCACGGCGGCGAGGATGCTTTGGTCGGCTGCCACAGGCATGGTCGTCGCGAAAACCGGAGGTCCGGGCCCATACCCTTGCCGACCCGGCCCCTTCGGCAAGCCCTTTCGGGAGGTTCGCCTTGCCTCGGAGCCTCGGGCGGGCTTCTTCAAGGCATGTCCAGACACCTTGACGATGAGCGGTCTTCGGCCGCGGTCTGGTGGGACAATTTCGCCAACTTCGCCTGGCGGACCGACTGGACCCAGGTGGTCATCATCCTGTTCCTGAGCACCCTCGGCATCGTCGCGATCCAGTCGGCCGGCAGCGCCCGCGAATCCACCTTCTACCGATCGCAGATCGTCTTCGTGGCCATCGGGTGGATCGCATACTGGGCGGTCTCGGCCTTGGATTACCGGCTCATCCAGCGGCATGCCCGCCGCCTGTATCTCGGCACCATCCTGCTGCTCCTACCCGTCTCGCTCTGCGCGCTGGCCAAGACGAACCTCGGGGACTTCATCCGCAGCGTCAACGGGGCCCGCCGCTGGATGGATTTCGGACCGTTCTCAATCCAACCCTCCGAGTTCGCGAAGATCGGCGCGCTCGTCTTCCTGGCGGCCTTGCTCGCGCGTTCTCCGATCGGCTCCTTCCGGGCGACCTGGGGCACCGTGGCGCGCGCCCTCGCCGTGGCGGCGGTCCCGTTTGTCTTGATTTTTGTGCAGCCGGACCTAGGTTCTGCGCTCATCTACCTGCCGCTTTCATTCATCCTGCTGTTCGTCGCCGGCCTGACCACCAGGTTCTTCCTGGTGGCCGGAGCCGCCGCCGTCCTGCTGGTGGGCGTGGTGGCCGTCGATCTGACCGAATACGCGGCCAAGATCGACCAGTATGCGAAGGCTAACCCGCAGTCCAAGGACCCCGTGCGCGCGGTCCGCGGCCAGCACGAGGCGGAGGCCTGGTTCTTCCTGCTGAAGGATTACCAGCGCGAGCGCATCATGTCCTTCGTCGCCCCCGACGTCATCGACCCGAAAGGGCTCGGCGTCACCTGGAACGTCAACCAGGCCGTCATCGCGGTCGGTCGCGGCGGTTTCCGCGGCCAGGGCGTCGGCAACGGCACGCAGGCCCGCTTCGGTTACCTGCCGGAAGCGGCGGCGCACAATGACTTCCTTTTTTCCGGGATGGCCGAGGAGATCGGCTTCACCGGCGGCTTCCTGGTGATCGGTTCCTTCGTCCTGCTGTTCTGGCGCGTCGTGCGCACGGCGGCGCGGACGACGGATCGGTTCGGCTCTTTGTTGGCGATCGGCGCGGCGGTCGTGCTCGGCACGCACGTCGTGGTCAACGTCGGCATGAACATCGACCTGATGCCCGTCACCGGGGTCCCCCTTCCTTTCCTTAGCTACGGAGGGTCTTTCGTACTCAGCTGTTTCCTGCTCCTTGGACTAGTCCAGAGCGTTCACCGGCATTCGGCCGGTGGCGGCGAAGACGGAGGCTCTCCGGCAACCGGCTTAACCGCCTGACCGAGATGCCCGAAAACACCGAACCCGAAGATATCAACGACGAGCTGCCGGAAGGCGGCGAACAGACCTCCCCGATCGACCAGCGCCAGCTGGCCGACGAGGCGGCCAAGCGGCGCAAGGAGCTCCCGCTGCTCCAGCGCATCGTGAAGCACTTCTCCAAGGACCGCGCGGTCTACCGCGAACTCGTCATCAACGCCGAGACGCTCGAGAAGCGCGTCGCGCTCCTCACCAACGGCGTCCTCGACAAGTTCGAGATCGAGCACAAGGGCGAGAACCGCATGGTCGGCGCGATCTTCAAGGGCCGCGTCCAGAACCTCGAAGGAGGGCTCAAGGCCGCCTTCGTCGACATCGGCCAGCCGAAGAACGCGTTCCTGCACTACTGGGACATGCTCCCGGCCGCCAACGACTCGCAGGTCGAGTTCATCCGCGACAACGAGTCCGCCGAGCAGAAGCAGCGCAAGGCCCGCTATCAGGCCAAGGACATCCCGCAGCTCTTCCCGGCCGGCTCCGACATCGTCATCCAGGTCGTCAAGGACCAGATCGGCACCAAGGGCCCCCGCTCGACCACCAACATCGCGCTCCCGGGTCGTTACCTCGTGCTCATGCCGTTCAGCGGCGCGTGCGGCGTCTCCCGCAAGATCGAGGAGTCGTCCGAACGCGAACGCCTGAAGGACATCCTCCGCTCGCTCACCATCCCGGAAGGCATGGGCGTCATCATCCGCACCGCCGGCGAGGGCAAGCAGGCCCGCTGGTTCGTCCGCGACCTGCACATGCTGCTCAAGCGCTGGCAGGCCATCGTCGAGAAGATCAACGCCCCGGACCGCAAGCCCGTGCTCCTCTACCAGGAGCCCGGCCTGATCGAGCGCACCGTCCGCGACTTCCTCACCGAAGAGGTCGACCGCATCCTCGTCGACAATCCCGAGGACTTCAAACTGGTGCAGGACCTCGTCGGCGAGGTGTCGCCCCGCTCCCGCTCGCGCGTCGAGCTGTACGCCGACCCCATCCCGGTCTTCGAGCGCTATAACATCGAACGCCAGATCGAGCAGCTCTTCCAGCGTCGCGTCCCGCTCCCGAGCGGCGGCGAGATCGTCATCGACGAGACCGAGGCCCTCACGGCCATCGACGTCAACACCGGCGGCCACCGCGGCAAGGACGGCGCCAAGGACGGCAACTTCATCACCCAGGCCAATCTCGAAGCCGTCACCGAGGCTGCCCGCCAGATCAAGCTGCGCAACCTCGGCGGCCTCATCATGATCGACACCATCGACATGAAGAACCCGAAGGACCGGAAGAAGGTCTTCGAGGCTCTCCGTGACGCCATGGAGGACGACCGCGCCAAGCACCAGATCCTCCCGATCTCCCAGCTGGGCGTGCTCCAGATGACGCGTCAGCGCCACACGGAGTCCAACACGACCTCGATGTACACGGCCTGCCCCCATTGCCAGGGCCGCGGCATCGTGAAGAACCCGCGTACGGTCTCCGTCGAGATCCAGCGCAAGCTCCTCAGCGTCATCCGTCGCCTTCGCGAGGCCTCCGGCCCCGAGAAGGAGCTCGAGATCAATATCCTGCTCCACCCCGTCAACCTCGAGCGCATCATCACCGAGGACCGCGAGTTCTTCCGCGACCTCATGAAGTCCTGCAAGGTCCGCCTCGGCACCAAGCCCGACCCGACCTACAGCATCGAAGCGTTCAAGCTCTTCGACGGCGCCGGCAAGGAACTGCGCTAAGCGTTCCGGCCGACTCGCCTGCAAGGCCTCCGGGTTCGCCCGGGGGCCTTTTTGTTCACCGGCGCGGGCGGTGGGCGAGCAGGCGCAGGCCGTTGAGGCAGACCACGACCGTGCTGCCTTCGTGCACGCTGACGGCGAGGGGCAGGGGAGCTCCCCGGAAGATCACGTAAGCCGCCATCCCGAGGGCGGCCCCGACCGACACGATGATATTGAAGCGGATCGCCCGGCGGGCCCGACGGCTCAGCTCGATCGCGTCGACCAGCCGCTCCAAGCGGTCGTCCATCAGCACCAGGTCGCTGGATTCCAAGGCCGCGTCGCTGCCGCGTCCGCCCATGCCGATGGCGACGTCCGCCGCGGCCAGGCCGGGGGCATCGTTGACGCCGTCGCCGACCATCGCGACCACGTGGCCTTCCGCGGAGTAACGGCGGATGGCGGCCATCTTGGCGTCCGGCGTGAGCGCCGCCGCATAAGCTTGGATGCCGACCTGCTGCGCGGCCGCCGCCGCGGCTTCTTCGCGGTCGCCGGTGAGCATCACCGTGCGAACATTAGCCGCGTGCAGGGCGGCGAGGGTGGGGCGGCTCGCTTCCCGGATCCGGTCGACGAGCGTGGCGCGGACGGTGACGGTCCCGTCGGAGGCCCAGACCTCGCTGACGATGGCGCCCGCGGGTACGGCCGCCGCCGGCAACGTCGCGCCGCCGACGAATTCCCGGGTGCCCACGCTCCAGCGTGCGCCGGCCACCGTGCCGGAGACGCCTTGGCCGGGAGAGTTCGAAAGCCCTTGGACGGGCAGGAGACGCGCGCCTTCGAGCTGGCAGGCGCGGACGACCCCGGCGGCGAAGGGATGCGTGGTCGCGGCCTCCAAGGTCTGCAGGGCGCTCAAGGCGCGTCCGCGGTCGGCGTCCGCCGGGAAGACTTCCAAGGCCGCCACCTCAGGGACGCCGGCGGTCAGCGTGCCGGTCTTATCGAAGCAGACGCAGTCCACGTCGGCCAAACGTTCCACGGCGGCGCCGCCGCGGAAGAGGATGCCTTGGCGCGCGCCGGCGGCGATGGCCGCGAGGACCGCGGAGGGCACGGAGAGGACCAAGGCGCAAGGACTCAGCACCACCAGCAGCGTCATCGCGCCGTAAAGCGGGGCGGCCTGCCCGACGGCGTCGGCCGGCGTCGTCAGGCGTAGGTAGAGATAGAAGACGGCGGCGGCCGACAGGGTGAAGAGGGCGTAGCCGTCGCCCCATCGGTCGATGGCCCTTTGCGCGGGCGCTTTGCTCTCCTGGGCTTCACGGATGAGCCGGACGATGCGTTGGAGGGAGCTGTCCTTCTCTCCGCGGGTCACTTCGACGATCAGGCGGCCCCAGGAGTTCAGCGTCCCCCCGGCGACGTCGGATCCGGCCTGCTTCGAGGCCGGTTTGGCTTCTCCCGTGAGGTTGGATTCATCCACCGCGCTCTCGCCGGAGAGCACCTTGCCGTCCGCCGGCACGAGTTCGCCGGGCAGGATGGCGACGCGATCGCCGGGACGGAGGACCGAGACGGGCACCTCGGTTTCGACGTCATCCGGGCCGAGGCGGCGGGCATGTTTGGGCGACTTGTCGAGGAGGGCGTCGATGGCTCCGCGGGTGTGGTCCATCGCGTAATGTTCGATCGCGCCGGCGGTCGAGAAGAGGAAAAGCAGCAGCGCGCCTTCGGCCTGG
This sequence comes from Verrucomicrobiota bacterium, assembly GCA_046052185.1. GTDB lineage: Bacteria > Verrucomicrobiota > Verrucomicrobiia > Opitutales > UBA953 > UBA953. The sequence continues at coordinate 10,486 of JBJOMV010000050.1, forward strand.
GCGCCGACGATCCAGGCGCCGACCGCCACGACGATCATCAGCAGGTGGACGTCGATGCGTCGCTGCCGGAGGGCGGCCCAGCCGTCGATCGCGGCGTCCCATCCGCCGGCGACGCAGGAGGCGCCGACGAGGGCGAGCGCCCACGGCGAGCCGTCGCCGCCGAAATGCGCCGCGACCAATGACAGCAGGCCGAAGACGCCGCTCGCGGCCGCGAGGGCGGCGAGTTTCCGCCACTCGCCCGGCGCGGCTTCCACGGATGCGTGCGCGGGTTCGTCCATGCCGGCATCCTGTCCGCGCGCGGCGCCACGGTCAACCACGCGTCCGCGTCGCGGTCGTATCGATTTCATGTTTACGATGCGGACGTGCGGTGGATTTTTTACGCGTCGTCGGACACGTTCCGGCGACATGAAAGTTTCCTCTTGCGCAAGCGCAGGTTTTACCTATCACTCGTCATCAAGAGTTGACCGCAACGTGACGAACCGAACCGAAACCCCGAGCGAAAGCCTGATCACCGTGTCGCTTCCCCCGAAGCTTCACTCCGAGGTGGTCGCCTTCCAGCATCGGACCGGTCTCAGCACTTTGAGCGAGGCGATCCGTCTCGCTCTCGATCGTTACGACGACTCCCGTCCTTCCCTGGAGACCACCCGGTCCCGCCAGGTTTCTTTCCGCGTACCGTCGGAGCTCCGTACTCGTATCACCCGCCAGGCGCGCAACGCCCGGGTGAGCGTGGGGCGTATCGTCAGGGTGGCGCTTCAGGCGCTGCCCTCAAACCCAACAACGATCCAAAAAAAGGACACACCTATGGCTAAAAAGAAGGCTGCTGCTAAGAAGAGCGCCAAGAAGGCCACCAAAGCTAAGAAGAAGTAATTCTTCCTAGTCTTTTCCGTCCCTCGGGGCGGATGGCGCCGGCACTCCCGGTCATCACAAGGACCCTCGCAAGGGGGTCCTTTTCTTTTCCCGGGGTGCCCGCCTGCGTATTGGCTTGAAACCATCCAGCGGAAGACGGTTTCTTATGTCCCTTCTTACCATGAGCACCCCCGCATCCGGCCGCATCACCATCGCCAACGGCAAACTCACCGTCCCCGACCGCCCCATCGTCCCCTTCATCGAAGGCGACGGCACCGGTCCGGACATCTGGCGCGCCTCCGTGCGCGTCCTCGACGCCGCGGTCGCCAAGGCTTACGCCGGCAAGCGCAAGATCGAGTGGCTCGAAGTCCTCGCCGGCGAGAAGGCCTTCAAGCAGACGGGCGACTGGCTGCCGGAAGCCACCCTCACCGCCTTCCGCGATTACCTCGTCGGCATCAAGGGCCCGCTCACCACGCCGACCGGCGGCGGCATCCGCTCGCTCAACGTCGCCCTGCGCCAGCAGCTCGACCTCTACGTCTGCCTCCGCCCCGTGCAGTGGTTCACCGGCGTGCCTTCTCCGGTGAAGAATCCCGGCAAGGTCGACATGGTCATCTTCCGTGAGAACACCGAGGACATCTACGCCGGCATCGACTTCGAAGCCGGTTCCGAGATCGCCCTCAAGACGCTCGAGTTCATCAAGACGAACTTCCCCAAGGAATTTAAGAAGATCCGCTTCGGCGGCGAGCAGCCCGCCACTGTCGGCATCGGCATCAAGCCGGTCTCCCGCCCGGGCTCCGAGCGCCTCATCCGTTCGGCGATCCAGTACGCCATCACCAACAAGCGCAAGTCGCTGACCCTCGTCCACAAGGGCAACATCATGAAGTACACCGAAGGCGCCTTCATGAAGTGGGGTTATGACCTCGCTAAGAGCGAGTTCGGCGCGGTCGAGATCGACGGCGGCCCCTGGTGCAAGATCCCCGAAGGCAAGCCCGGCGCCGGCCTCGTCATCAAGGACGCCATCGCCGACATCACCCTCCAGCAGGTGCTCACGCGTCCGACCGACTTCGACGTCATCGCCACGCTCAACCTGAACGGCGACTACCTCTCCGACGCCCTCGCGGCGCAGGTCGGCGGCATCGGCATCGCCCCCGGCGGCAACATCAACTACCTCACCGGCCACGCGATCTTCGAAGCCACCCACGGCACCGCCCCCAAGTACGCCGACAAGGATGTCGTCAATCCGGGTTCCGTCGTGCTCTCGGGCGAGATGATGCTCCGCTACATGGGTTGGACCGAAGCGGCCGACCTCGTGCTCAAGGGCCTCAACGGCGCCATCGGCGGCGGCCGCGTGACCTACGACTTCGCCCGCCAGATGCAGGGCGCGACCGAGATCAAGTGCTCCGAGTTCGGCGACGCGATCATCGCGTCGATGTGAACGGCCCCGCAGTACTCCTCCACGCCGTTGGCGGCCCCTTGGGGCTTGCCAACGGTTTCGTTTTGGGCGGAAATCAGCCCCAGCAATCCTTCTCATGAAAAACTCCCTCACCGCCCTCGCCCTCGCCGTCTTCGTCGCCGGCGGCCAAGCCCAGGAAGCGGCTCCCGCGCCGGCTCCGGTCTCTGCCTCGACCCAGGATCTTTCCCTCCGGGGCGCCATCGCCTGGCAGGGCAAGAACGTCTTCCGCGGCATCGAGCGCTCCGACAGCCAAGGCCTCATCCAGACCTCCGTCACCCTCGATTACAGCGCCCCCGGCCTCAGCGGCGTCTCGATCTACGGCAGCTTCTTCAACGCTGATTCCGTCGAGCGCACCTACGCCGTCGGCCTCCGCCGCGACTTCTCGTTCGGCGAAATCGACGTCGGCCACCAGCGCCTGACCGCGACGACCGTCCGGACCATCGCCACCCATGGCGTCACCCAGATCGACTCCAATCGCGAAGTCTACGCCGGACTCTCCCTGTCCAACGTCGCCCTCAAGCCGTCGACCTACGTCTACTACAGCACCGAGCTCCAGCAGTTCACCGTCGAAGTCGCGGGTTCCAAGACTTTCGCGGGTTCCAACGTCGGCCTCACCGGTTGCGACATCATCGTGAAGGGTTACGCCGGTCTTTCCGACGCCTCCACCTCGGTCTACGCCACCAAGAACGCCTACCGTTACCTCGGCGCCTCCCTGGACGTCACCCGTCAGGTCGGCCGTGGTCCGGAACTGGGCGCCGGCGTCAGCTGGGCTCACAATAGCGACCGCCAGGTCCAGACCTCCGGCTCGATCTTCTGGGGTCGGGTCTACGCCAAGTTCATCTTCTGACCTGCCATCAGGCAGGGTGGGGCTGGGAGGCGCGGCCAAGGCCGCGCCTCCCTTGTTTTTGGCTTATTTAGGGCAGGCCCCCGCCGAGGCGCATTCGGGTGTTGACGGAGGGGGGTCCTTTCCCATGTTCCCGCTTTCCCTCTTTATGAAGACCACGCTAGCCAAGAACGTGCAGCTCAAGGACAAGACCTGGTATGTCGTCGACGCCAAGGATCAGGTCCTGGGCCGTGTTGCCGTCAAGATCGCCAATATTCTCCGCGGCCGTCACAAGCCCACCTACACCCCCCACGTCGACACCGGTGACTATGTCATCGTGATCAACGCCGACAAGGTCCGCCTCACCGGCTCCAAGGAAGAGGACAAGACGTACATGTTCTACACCGGCTGGGTCGGCACCGCCTACCGCCGCACCGCCGCCGCCATGCGCGAGCGTCGCCCCGAGTTCCTGGTCACCCACGCCGTCAAGGGCATGCTCCCCAAGAACCGCCTCGCCAACGCCATGCTCCTGAAGCTGCGCGTCTACGCCGGCGACAAGCATGACCACGCCGCCTCCAATCCGATCCCGTTCAAGGGTTAATCGACCGATTCTTTCGCAATGAGCGCCAAGTCCTCCGCCATCCTCGCCGTCGGCCGTCGTAAGACCGCCTCGGCCCGTATCCGCCTTTCCCGCGGCACCGGTTCCATCGTCGTCAACGGCAAGCCCGTCGAAGAATACCTCTACACCGAGGCCCTGGTGAAGTCCGCCACCCTCCCGATCACGACCGCCGGCCTCGACGGCCAGCTCGACGTCGTCGTCCGTGTCATCGGCGGCGGCCCCAACGGCCAGGCCGGCGCTATCTCCCATGGTCTCGCCCGCGCGATCCAGAAGATGGACGCCACCCTCCGCGCCCCTCTGAAGAAAGAAGGTCTCCTTACCCGCGACGGTCGTATGCGCGAACGTAAGAAGCCCGGCCGCCCCGGCGCCCGCAAGCGCTTCCAGTTCTCCAAGCGTTAATCCGCGAAGGGACAGGAAACCTCGAAGGCCCCGGCAACCCGGGGCCTTTTTGTTGCCCATTCCGCCCAGTCCAGCCATCAGTTCGTCATCCTAAACCACCAAACTCTCAAGCCATGTCCCAAAACCTGACCAAGGTCGGCATCGTCGGCGCCTCCGGGTATACCGGGGAGGAGCTCGTCCGCGTCCTGGCCCGCCACCCGCGGGTCAGGCTCGCCGCCGTCTGCTCGCGCACCTTGGCCGG
>JBJOMV010000051.1:0-14834 GCA_046052185.1 Verrucomicrobiota bacterium
ACCTTGGCGAGTTCGGCCGGGTTGTTCACTTCCCAGTCCTTCTGCGGGGCGAGGCGGATGCGGGCGCCGTTGGCGCCGCCACGCTTGTCGCTGCCACGGAAGGTCGAGGCGGAAGCCCAGGCGACCGAGACGAGCTGCGAGTTGGAGAGACCCGTGGCGAGGACGGCCTTCTTGAGGCCTTCGACGTCAGCGGCGTCGACCAGCGGGTGGTCGACGGCCGGGAGCGGATCCTGCCAGAGCTGGGCGGGGGGCACGAGCGGTCCGAGGCCGCGGACATAGGGACCCATGTCGCGGTGGGTGAGCTTGTACCAGGCCTTGGCGAAGGCGACTTCGAACTCCTTCGGGTTCTCGGCCCAGCGCTTGGTGATCTTGGCGTAAGCCGGATCCATCTTCAGCGCGATGTCGGTGGTGAACATCATCGGAGCGTGACGCTTCGACTTGTCATGGGCGTCGGGCACCGTGCCGGCGCCGGCGCCGTCCTTGGGCGTCCACTGCTGGGCGCCGGCCGGGCTCTTGGTGAGGACCCACTCGTAGTTCCAGAGGTTGGTCAGGTACTGGTAGGACCAGCGGGCCGGGGTGCTCGTCCAGGCGCCTTCGAGGCCGCTGGTGATCGTGTCCGAGCCATTGCCCTTGCCGTACTTGTTCTTCCAGCCGAGGCCCATCTGTTCGAGGGGCGCGCCTTCCGGTTCCGGACCGACGTTGCCGACGGGCGTCGCGGCGCCGTGGGCCTTGCCGAAGGAGTGACCGCCGGCGATGAGGGCGACGGTTTCTTCGTCGTTCATGGCCATGCGGGCGAAGGTCTCGCGGATGTCGCGGGCGGAGGCCAGCGGGTCGGCCTTGCCGTTCGGGCCTTCCGGGTTGACGTAGATCAGACCCATCTGGACGGCGCCGAGCGGGTGCTCGAGTTCGCGGTCGCCCTTGTAGCGCTTGTCGCCGAGCCATTCGGTCTCAGGACCCCAGTAGATGTCTTCCTGCGCTTCCCAGACGTCGGTGCGGCCGCCGGCGAAACCGAAGGTCGGGAAGCCCATGTCTTCAAGGGCGACGTTGCCGGTGAGGATCATGAGGTCAGCCCAGGAGATCTTGCTGCCGTACTTCTGCTTGATCGGCCAGAGGAGGCGGCGGGCCTTGTCGAGGTTGGCGTTGTCCGGCCAGCTGTTCAGCGGGGCGAAGCGCAGGGTGCCGTAACCGGCGCCGCCGCGACCGTCGGTGGTGCGGTAGGTGCCGGCGGAGTGCCAGGCCATGCGGATGAAGAAGGGGCCGTAGTGACCGTAGTCGGCCGGCCACCATTCCTGGGAGTCGGTCATCAGGGCCTTGAGGTCCTTACGCAGGGCTTCGAGGTCGAGCTTCTTGAATTCTTCGGCGTAGTTGAAAGACGGGCCCATCGGGTTGCCGCGCACGTTGTTCTGGTGCAGGATGCTCAGGTTGAGCTGGTTCGGCCACCAATCGCGGTTCGTCATCGCGCCGGCGGCGGTGTGACGGTTGGCAGGGGCGGGGTTGCCCATCACGGGGCATTTGCTGATGTCGGACATGTCGGGTTGTTTGGGTTGAGTGGAAGGGGTGGCCTGGGCCATGAGCTGGCCTGGGGTGAACGTAAGCGTGAGGGCGGCGAGCGCCAGCAGCTTCAGGGTCTGATATCGGTTAGTCATGGTGGTGAGGGGAAAGAGGACGGGCTGGGGCGGACGTCGCGCCGGCGCGCTGGCAGGCGGGGCAGAGGCCCCAGTAGATCACTTCGGCTTCGTCGATCTTGAAGCCGTGATCGTCGTGCGCCTTCAGGCAGGGAGCACCGCCGACCGCGCAGCAGACGTCTTCGGTCTGACCGCAGGCGCGGCAGACGAGATGATGGTGGTTGTCGCCCACGCGGTCTTCGTAACGCGCCGGCGAATCCGCGGGTTGGATGCGGCGGATGATGCCTTTCTCGGTAAGGACGTTGAGGACGTTATAGACCGACTGACGCGAGATCGTGCCGATCTCCTCGCGCGCGCTCTCGGCGACGGCGTCGGCGGTCGCATGCGGATGGCGGGAGACCGCGCGCAACACCGCCAGGCGCTGCGCCGTGACAGGCAGCTGGTGTTGGCGAAGGGTGGCTTCCGGGTCCCGCATGTGGACCCAGAACAAGGTCCAGTTTTGGACTTTGTCAAAATCCTGAGTTGATTTAACTTATCTAATTACAAAACAACTACTTAGAAGACTTGCTCGCTGTCCATTCCACCGGCAGATTCGCGGCCTTGAGCTGTTCGCGGACCTGGGCGTAGGGCACGGACTGGACAGGGATCCCTTCGCGGGCGGCGATGCCGCCGGCCATGGCGGCGGCCTGGCCGAGTTGCATGAAGACCGGCTCCATACGGATGGAGCCGTGCGCGGCATGCGTCGCGGAGAGGCAGACCGGCACGAGCAGGTTGGCGCACTCGGCGGCTTTCGGAATCAGGCTGCGATAGGAGACGCCATAGGGGCGCGGCGGCACGTTCCAGATCACGCCGTCACGCTCGACGGTGCCGCGGGCGGTCACGAAGTAGCGCACCGCATGGGAGTCCAGGCCGAAGCTCGCGAGCGCGACCGGTTCCGGCGGCGTGCGGCGTCCCTTGCAATCGCGCTCCGTCATCACGTACTCGCCCGCAAGCCGACGGGCCTCGCGGATGTAGATCATCGGCGAGAAGCCGCCGAGTCCGCGGAACTCGTCGCGGCAGAGGCCGTAGGCGGAAGCCTGCTTGCGGATCGCCTCAGGCACGCGGGGGTGGTTAGCCAACGTCCAGAGGTGGCCGCGGATATAGAGTTCGTGGGCCGCTTCGATCTCCCGGCGACGCGCGTAGCTCGCCTCCGGGTATTCCCAGTTGGCGCCGACGTAATCCGTGCCGATTGCGTGCATCGAGTTCCAGTCGGTCTTGCCGTTGGGGAGCTTGTGCAGAAGCGAGGGGAAGCGGAGGTCGCCGGCCTCGAAGTTGCGCAGCAGCATCTCGTGGTCGAGTTCGCGGTAGCCGGCCGGCTTGGCGAACGGGATCCGGTTGGCCGGGTCAGTCGTCACGCAGAGACGGTAGTTGTAGGCCTGGATGCGGTGGTCGCCTTCGCCGACGCGCGGGTCTTCGGCGAACACGAAGGGCAGGAGGCCGCTGGTCTTGTCGCCCGGGCGGACATACGGATCGATGTCCTTGATGAAGTGGTCCTTGTCGCGCTGGGTGTAGTGCTTGCGGGGCTTGTCGTCGCCGCGCTGGACGCCGTTAAGGGTCTCGCCGTGGAGGCGGTTAGGTTCGCGGCCTACGGAGTAGCTCACGCCCGCCGCGGCCATCAGGTCGCCGACGTAAGAAGCGTCGATGAAGACCTTCGCCGCGAAGACCTTGCCGGAGAGCGTGCGGAAAGAGACGATCCGGTCGCCTCGCTTGGTCACGCCGCCCGGACCACGGTCCAGCTGTTCGTCCATCCAGACTTCCAGCCCGCTTTCCTTCACCAGACCGTCGACCGCGGCTTGGGCGACGTGCGGTTCGAAGTAATCCACGTAGGTCTTGCCGTAGTGTCGGCCGATGCGGCCGTAGATCTCGCGGGCCACGCCGCCGACCGCTTCCCGGTGGAAGATGTCGCTGGCGGAGAGCCCGCTGCACGTCATGCCCCCGAGGAACTTCGTCGTATTGACCAGCACCACGCTCGAGCCCTGGCGCTTGGCCTGCAGGGCCGCCGCGACGGCGGCCGCGGAATCCCCGTAGACGACGATGTCATAGGTCTTGGCGACGGGGGCTTCGGTCGCGCAGCCGGCGAAGAGTAACGCGGCCAGACAGGCGAGAAAGGAGCGCGTCATGGTCTCAGTGCATTTCGACGGCGCAGGAGCCCAGACCGCCGCGGAAGTAGTTGAACTGCACGTTCGGGTGGTCGGCGAGGAGGGACATCGGCACGGCGGCGTCGGCGAGGCGCTTCGAGATCATCAGGGCGGTCAGGCGCTGACCCAGCGGGTTATCGTGGGCGCCGGCGTGCCAGATCGAGACCTTGTCGGCGAGCCAGGTCTCCTGCGGGCCGACGGTGATGGCCATCTTCGGGACCATGGTGATGTTGCCGCCGCCGGAGGTGCGTGCGTTCTGGCTTAGGGTGACCGGATGGAGTTCGACGATACGCGTGCCGAGCTTGCGGTATTCGGCGGGTGAGGGCGGGGCGTCCTTGTATTTGCCCGTGCGCTTCAGCGGATCGTTGAAGGCCCAGTGCTTGATGTCGCCTTGGCCGCCCTGCATGACCGCGCAGCGGACGCCGGCGTGCCACGTCTTCACGTAGTCAGCCACCTTGGCCTTGGGGAAGTGCAGGTTCGCTTCGGGCATCGCCAGCTTCTTCTGGATACGGTCGAAGCAGAGCTCGCGGTCGGCGCGCTCGAAGGACAGCGCGTGCGTCACCGGCACTTCCTTCTTCGTCTTCTCGTCATACCATTCGTCCATGCCCCAGAAGTGGGCGTGCTTGAGGCTGAGGCCGAGTTCGTTGACCAGGCGGGCGACGAGCGGGAGCTGTTCGGTCGGGCCGATCGGTCCGCAGATGCCCACGGGGTTGTCCGCGGTGGCCTGCTTCCAGGCGGTGACATACTCCAGCGCTTCGGCGAGGTAGAAGTCCTCGAGGGTGTCGTACATCACCACCTTGAAGCCCGGTCGCGACAGCTGGCGCAGGTCCCGTTCCGTGAGCTTCGCCGCGTCGTTGATGAGCGCGGAGTCGAGCGTGGTGTAATCCCACCAGTCTGGGGCGATGTGGCTGAGAGGGCGGGGCATTGTATCCAGGGTGCTAGAGTATGGAGTATCGAGTATCGGGGAGAATCAGGCGTCTTGGGTGTCGGCGGGCTTTTCGCGGAAGAGGGCGAGGAAGACCGGGATGAGCGCGGCGCTCATGATGGCCGGCACAAGCCAGATGGACTTCCAGTCGTGCACGTTCTGGGCGTTGGTGTAGTGCTGGGCGACGATGCCGGAGAGCCAGGAGCCGACGAACATACCCGCGCCGAGGGTGAAGACGGCGTGCAAGCCTTGCGCGGAGGCGCGCAGGCTGTCCCCGGCGGCCTTGTCGACATACATCCGGCCCATCACGAAGATGAAGTCGTAGCACATGCCGTGCAGGAGGATGCCGCCGAGGACCATCCAGGTCGCGGTGGGCTGTTCGTGGAAGTAGGCGAAGAGGGCGAAGCGGGCGGCCCAGGCGGCCATGCCGAGGATCATGATGCGCTTGGCGCCGAGGATCGGGAGCAGGATCGGGAGCAGGAGCAGGAAGCCGACCTCGGAAAGCTGACCAAGGGTCATCTTGGAGGCGTAATCGGCGACGTTCATCTCGCTGAGGAAGGCGCCGGTCCAGGTGAAGTAGAAACTGAGCGGGACGCAGATCAGGAAAGAGCAGACCATGAAGATCGCGAAGGAGCGGTCCTTGAAGAGCTTGAGGGCGTCGAGGCCGAGCAGCTTACCGGCCGACACGGGGCCGGCGTCGCCCTTGGGCGGGGTGTTCGGGAGCGTGAAGGAATAGAGGGCGATGGCGACGGCGACACCACAGGCGAGGGTGAACATCCCGTTGTTATCCGTGAGCTTGGCGAAGTTGACCACGTTGGCGGCGGCGATCCAGCCGGCGGAAGCGGCGGCCATGACGATCGGGAACCACTTCGCCGGGTTGGGGGCGTGCGCGAGCGTGATGGTGTTGATGAGGCCGTGGCCGGCCATGTAGGTCAGGGTGTACACGATCAGCGACGGGTAGAAGACGCTGAAGGTCGTCTGCTGCGAGATCCACCAGAGCAGGCCGGCGCCCAGGAGGTGCAGGACGCCGAGGAGGCGCTGGGCGGACACGTAGCGGTCGGCGATGACGCCGATCAGGAAGGGCGAGACGAGCGCGCCGATGGCGGTGGTGCCGTAGGCGAGGCCGATCTGGGTGCCGGTGAATTCCAGCTTCCCGAGATACACCGAAAGGGTGTTATACCAGCAGCTCCACACGAAGTAGTGGAGGAAGACCATCGTGGCTAAACGAATGTATAGGGTGGGGGTCATGGGGTTATGGAAGGGGTATGGGTGGGGGTAGGGGTAGGAAAGGAAAAGTTTTTTGTTCTTGGTTCTTCGTTGGAGAAATCAGGCGTGGCGGCGGATGGCTTCGCGGTAGGCGAGAGGCGGGAGTTCCTGGTGGCGTTGGAACTGGCGGTGGAAGTAGGCGGAGGTCGGGTAGCCGCACTGGTGGGCGATCTGCTTCACGGAATGATCCGTCTCCGCTAGCAGGCGGGCGGCGCGCGCGATGCGAAGTTCGTTCAGATATTGCGGCACGGAGCGTCCGGTGCACTTCTTGAACAGGCGGCTGAAGGCGCTCTCGCTCAGGCCGGCCAGCCCGGCGAGCTCGGGGACGTAAAGCGGCTTGGCGAGGTTGGCCTTGATGTGGGCGACGACGTTGCCGATGCGGTCGGAAGTCTGCGCGTCAGTGGTCGCGTGGAAACCGGGCGTGGCGATCTCCTTGAGTTCATCCGAGCCCGCGGCGAGTTCGAGGAACTCGATGAGCAAGGCAAGCCGACGCAGTCCGTGGGCCTTGGGCATCTTGTGCAGGAGCGCGGCGGCCTGTTTGCGGGTGTTGCCCCGGAATTCCAGGCCCTGGCGCGCGCGCTCGAGCAGGCGGCGGATGGCCGAGACGGAGGAGTGCTGCGTCCATTCCTCGCCGAAGAGGTTCGGGCGGAACTGCACGAGGATCCATTCGACGCCGGCCTGACGGCCTTTGCGGTCGTTGCGGAAATCGTGCGGGAGGTCCGAACCGAGCAGCAGGATCTCGCCGACCTTGAGCGGGGTGATCTTATCCCCGACCCAGCGTTCGGTGCCGCCGCGCAGGAGGAAGAAGATCTCGAGCTCGGGATGGTGATGCCAGACGCACCCGAAGTCGCGTTGGCTCAGGTGCTCGCAGGCGACGAGTTCGTTCGCCGAGGCGGGAGATTGCTGTTCCTTGATGAGGCGCACGCTTATTTCTTCTTGGGCGCGGCTTTCTTGGGCGCGGGCTGGCGGCCGAAGAACCATTTGGCTTCGCCGTTCCACGCGTGGTCGGTCTCGAGCGTGTTCAGTTTCAGCTGGAAGCCGTGGGCGTTGAAGCGGGCGGAGGTCCAGCCGGTGGCGTTGGTGTTCTTATTGAACACGTAGGCGCAGGCGATGGTGCTGATGATGTGGATGCGGTTCTCCTGGGCCTGCGTCCATTCATGGGTGTGGCCATGGATGTAGGCCTTCACTTGGTCGCGCTTGGCGATCTCGGGCCAGAAGTCCGCGGTGTCCGCGAGTCCGCCCTTGTAGTGGCTGGTGTCACCGCCGACCTGCGGGTTGTGGTGGCCGACGAGGATGACCTGCTTGGTCGGGACTTCGTCGATCTTGGCGAGCACCCAGGCGATCTGTTCCGTGCCGAGCCTGCCGGCCGGGCCTGGGGTCTGGTCGAGGGTGTCGAGCAGGATGAGGCGGGTGGACGGCAGGTCGATGAGGCCGTTGTGGCGATGCTCCTTGAGCGCGGAGGCGCTCTTCATCTCCGGGAAGGCCTGCGTGAAGACATCGCGGACGTCGTGATTGCCAAGGGTGAGGTGGACGGGGATGCCGGCATCACGGAGCGGGGCGATGAGTGCGCGGACCACGGCGTAGTCGGCGGCGGTGCCGATGGAGAGGGCGAGGTCGCCGTTGATGATGACCGCGGCGGGCTTCTTCGGAAGGGCGAGGATCTGCTGCACCGTGGTGCGCAGGTGATCGTCGTCGTCCTTGGCGTTGGCGGCGATCTTCTCCTCGGGGATGCCGGTCAGGTGGATGTCGTTGAGGATGACGATCTCATCGCCACCTGACGTATCCAGGGCGGCTAGCCCGCGGAGCGGGAAGGCCAGGGCGGCCAGGCCGGCGAGCCGGAAGAAGCGGCGTCGGGAGAGCGAAGCGGTCATGGGAGGGGCTGTTCGAGGGCGGCTTCGTAGACGGCGTCGACGACGCAGTCGGAGCCAAGGGCGGAACGGAGCGGGTCGATGTCGGATGCGCTATAGCCGAGGTGGTGATGGCGGCACCAGCCCTGGGCCAGTGGGTATTTGCCGGAGAGCGCGCCGACGGCGGCGGACATCTTGTCCAGCGTGTGCAGGTAGGAATCCATGCCTTGGCTCTTGTCCAACCAGTCCTTCTGCGAGGCGTGGGCGGCGAGCGCCTTGCGGGCCTGGTCTTGGACCGAGGAGACGTCGACATACAAGCCGGCGCGGACCTTCTGGCGGAGCGGCGTGCGAAGGCCGTGAGGCATCGCGTGGTAGATCGTCACGTCGTGGGCGTAGGTCGGGGTCGGCGGCACGGTGTCGAAATTGGGCATCCCGTGGGTGAAGGCGGCCGACGTCGCCAGGCGGGCGCAGGCCATGTGGTCTTCCATGTAGTCCGACAACGCGTGCGTGAGCACGATGTCGGCCCGGGTCTGGCGGATGACGGCGGCCACCTTGCGCATGACCTCGATGTCGAAGGTCAGCGTCATGTCGTTCACGACCGGCGGGTAGAACTTCGCGCCGAGGATGCGGGCGGCTTCCTGGGCTTCGGCGAGGCGGACGGTGGCGGTCGTCGGACCGTCCATCTGGACCGAGCCGCCGTTGCCGGCGCAGAGGTCGAAGTAGTGGAGCTCCCAGCCGCGCTTCGCGAGCTGGAGCATCGTCCCGGCGGCGAAGTATTCGACGTCGTCGGGGTGCGCGAAGATGGCGAGACAGGAGGGCATCGGTTCAGGCGACCTTGACCGGCTGGCCGCCGTTGGCCGCGCTCTGGTCGGCGGCGAAGATCACCTTGAACGTGCGGAGGCCGTCGCGGAAGCTCGTCAGCGGCATGTCCTGGCCCTTGTCGAGGGCGTCGAAGAAGGCCTGGAACTGGGCCTGGTAGGGGTGGTCGCTGACGTCGCCCGAATCCAGCATCTTCATCGAGAGCCCGCTCCACTGCGCTTTGTTGGTCTTCAGCTTCGAGGAATGGAACTTGTTGTCGAGGACGCTGCCGTGGCTGCCCACGAGGTGCGTGTGGAAGTAGTACGGTTGGAGGCAGTCCACGATCGCGGCGCACTTGCCGACGGCGCCGTTCTTGAACTTCAGGATCGTGACGGCGGAGGTGTCGTATTCGTAGGGCGTGAAATATTCGCTCTTCGACTTCGTGCTGAAGCTCGTGACCGAGTCGACCTCGCCGGGCATGCACATCAGCAGCGCGTCAAGGGCGTGGCAGCCGGCGGTGAGCAGGGCGCTGCCGCCGTCCTTCTTGCCGATATTCCAGCGATACTGTCCATACCAAGGGCCGATGCCGTGGTAATAGTCGACTTCGCCGTAGTGGATCTCGCCGAGGAGGCCTTGGTCGATCACGGCCTTCGTGGCTTCCATCTGGCTCGAGAAACGGCACTCGAAGCAGACGCAGCCCTTCACGCCGTTCTTCTCGGCGGCTTCGAAGATCTGCATGACCTCCGCCATCGAGTTGGCCATCGGCTTCTCGAGGATGATGTGCTTCTTGGCCTGCGCGGCGGCGACGGCCTGGGAGCAGTGCTGGCTCGGGTAGCTGGTGATATCGACGACGTGGATGTCCGGATCGGCGAGCAGGGCATCGACGGACTGGTAGGCCTTGATCTTGCCGCCGTGCTTGGCGCTGAGCGTCGCGGAATCCAGCGGGCGGGAAGAGTAGATTGCCGTGACCTGCGCCTGGCTGGTCGCGTTGATGGCGTCGATGTGGGCCGTGGCGGCCCAGCCATAGCCAATGATGCCGACGTTGTATTTCTTGGTGCTCATGGGGTCACGTCTTGGGGGTGAACCAAAGGATGCTTCAAGCCCCCGAAGAAGGAAACCCAATCGGGTGTCTTTTTACGCTCGAATGGTGTCTTTTAACGCGACGCGGAGCGTCGCGTTAAAAGAAAGGTGTTGGCGGTTGGGGATTCAATTTTCAGGTCTCAGGTCTCGGCCGTCGGGTATCAGGTGCGGGTTGTCGGGTATCAGGTGCGGGTTGTCGGGTTCGGGTACGGGTGCAGGCCCCGAACTGAACCTGGTGCCGAACACCTGAACCCGGGACCTGATGGCCGAGACCCGAGACCTGAGTATGCGTTCCCGCCGCCTGAAACGTGCATCCACTTTTGCACCTTTGCACAGGCCGCAGGCCGGTTTGCACTTTTGCACTTAGGACAGCACGTGGTGCTGTCCCTACCTCAGAACTCTCCGAAGCCAAACTGCTCGGCCAAGGCGAGGCAGTCTTTCACCGGACGCAGGCCCTTGGAAGGCGTGGGATCGGCGAGGCAGGCGGCGGCGCAGCAGACGGCGAGCTTGAGGCGTTCCTGGATCTCGAGGCCTTCGTGCAGGCCATAGAGCATGCCGGCGGCGAAAGCATCACCCGCGCCGGTCGCGCCCTTGCTGTAGCCGGCCGGCAGCTTGAGCGAAGCCTGCTTGAGGCGGAGGCCCTCCGCGGTCGCGCAGACGGAGCCGTGCTCGGTGTGGATGGTGGCGGTCTTCTTCACGCCGAGGGAGAGGAGCTGCTCGGCGGTGCGGACCAGCCAGCCGGCGTTCTTAGGGTCGATGACCTCGCCGACGACGAGCCCTGCTTCGATTTCGTTGATGACGAGGTGGTCGGTCAGGGGCAGGGAACTCAGGGCGATCTCGCGGAACTGCGGGTGCGAGGCGCTGACCATGTCGACCGAGGTCTCGAGTCCGGCGGAGCGGGCGTTGAAGAGCAGCTTGGCCGCGATGGTCTGCCCGTTTTCGAAGGTATCCATGCGGTCCAGCAGCATCAGGTAGCCGAGGTGAAGGATGCGGGCGTTGGTCTTGCCAAAGCCGCAGTGCTTGAGGTCGAAGTGGGCGTTGGCGCCGCGGCAATGGAAGAACGTGCGCCGTCCGGTGGACTGCACGGTCATCGCATCGGTGTAGGACGTGGGGTGCTCCTGGCTCAGGTGGAGCATGGAGACGTCGATCCGGTGGTTCTGGCAGTCGCGCTTGATCCACTGGCCGTTGGCGTCGTCACCGACGAGCCCGCAGGCCGCGAGGGGGAACTCGACCTTCATGGCCGCGAGGTCCTTGAGGACGTTGTAAGGGCCGCCCCCGTTGGAGCGCGACTCGCTCAGGATGCTCGCGAGCATGTCCTGGGCCGGATAGCCGTCGATGACCTTGACGTAATCGACGATGAAATTGCCGGCGGCAAGGATGCCTTGGCGAGGAGTTTTGGGCATGAGAATTTAGAGCGAGACGACCGTGCCTTGGGCCTGCGACTGCAGGGCGGCGGCGAAGATCTCGTGGGTGGCGACGGCTTCGTCGGGCGTGGCGCAGCCAAAGCGGCCGTTGAGCAGGCCGGCGCGTTCCATCAGGTAGGCGGCCCACATCTGCTGGATGACGTCGGCGAAGCCGGGTTCGAAGATGCCGCCGGTGACGGTCTTGAAGGGCGTGCCGAAACCGAGGTCGGTGCGCTTCCAGAACTGTTCCTTGCCGCGTTCGAAGAGCCAGAGGGCCTTGGTGTCGGCGGTGCTGTAGCGGACCCCGCCGTCGGTGCCGAGGATCTCGATATACCACGTGTTGGTGGCGCCGGGCATGAGTCGCTTCATCTCAAGGCGCATGGGGACGTCGTGTCCGCCGACCTTGATCCAGGTATTGAGGAGCGCGTTGTCCCAGGTGTCGCAGTTCGCGACGCCGCCCTTGCCGTCGGGGCGCTGCGGGTAGCCTTTCTGGAGCTGGGCGAAGACGCGGGAGGGCTTCCAGCCGAGACGCAGCGGGATGTGGCAGGCGTGCATGCCGAGGTCGTTCAGGGCGCCGCCTTCGCCGCACAGGGCGTTCATCCGCTTCCAGTTCGCGGCCTTGGTCGGGTCGAGGTCGCTGCTGTGGTGGAAGCCGGAGACGACTTCGAGGACGCGGCCGATCGAGCCGGACTTCGCGAGTTCGAAGGCGCGCTGGGCGCCGGGGAAGAAGGGCATCTCGGAGCTGCAACGCACGAAACGACCGCTGGCCTTGGCGGCTGCGTGGATGCGGCGGGCGGAGGCGAGGTCGATGCCGAAGGGCTTCTCGGCGAAGAGGTCCTTGCCGGCGGCGAGGACGTCGCAATACAGCTGCTCATGCAGGTTGTGCGGGACGGCCACGTAGACCACGTCGACGTCCGGGTTGGCCAGCAGCGCCTTGTAGTCGGTGGTCTTCTGCGTGCAGGAGGGGATGCAGTCGAACCAGGAGAGCGTGGCGGGATTGAGGTCGGCCACGGCCGTGAGGACCGGGCGGACCGAGACGTCGGTGAGCGCGCACCAGCGGGCGAACGCGCTGGCCATTTCTCGACCCATGAGGCCGCCGCCGATGATGCCGATTTTTACGGGAGACATGAGGAGAGGGGTAGGGGTGGGGGTAGGGGTAGTAAAGATGACAGAGGGCAGATGACGGATGACAGAGGGCGGAAGGGGGTGTCTGTGATCGATTCAGTCCTCTATGCAGTCATCGACTCAGCCATCTTTTCCGCGCGATAAGCGCGGGCCAGCAAAGTCACAGGTTGGAGGAGGGTGATGGGAGAGCCGGCTTGGCGGAGGCCGCGGGCGATCTGAAGGTGGCACCCGGGGTTGGCGGTGGCGAGGACCGATGCGCCGGTGCCGATGACGTGCCCGATCTTGCGGACGAGGAGCTGTTCGGACTGCTCGGGCTGGGTGATGTTGTAGATACCGGCGCTGCCGCAGCACCAGTTGGCCTCGGGCAGCTCGACGAGCTTGAGCCCCGGAATGAGCTTGAGAAGGTCGCGGGGTTGCTTGGTCACCTTCTGCCCGTGCGTCAGGTGGCAGGAGTCGTGATAGGTGACGGTGAGGTCGCCCAGGCTCGCCTGCGGAGCGCGGCAATCGTGCTCCATCATCCACTCGTGGATGTCGCGGAGCTTGGAGTCCCAGAGCTTCGCCAACGGCGCGTAGACGGCGTCCTCGGCGAGCAAGGAACCATAATGGCGGAGATGATTACCGCAGCCGCCGGCGTTCGTGATGATGGCGTCGAACTGGGACGGCGGGAAAAGGTCGATCATGCGCTTGGCCAGCGTCTTGGCTGCGTCGGCTTCGCCATTGTGCGCGTGCAGCGAGCCGCAGCAGGGCTGGACGGGCGGCGTGTGGACTTCGCAGCCGTTGGCCAGCAAGACGTCGGCGGTGTCGCGGTTGATGTCGCTGAACACGAGGTCCTGCACGCAGCCGGTGAGCAGGGCGACGCGGTGCTGTTTCTTGGCGGGGGACTCGACCGGACGGATGAGTTGCGGCGAGAACTTCGTCGCGATGGTCGGGCACTGGGGCTCTAGACGACGGAGGTCCTTGGGCAGAAGCTTCGTGAGTCCGGTCTTACGGAAGGCGGTCTGCAGTCCGAGTCGCTGGTAAAGCCAGAGGAGGCGGCCGGCGAAGCGGAGCAGGCGCGGGCGCATGAACAGGCCGCGGATGGTGACCGTGCGCCAGAAGCGGCTGGCGAAGGTCTGGTTGAGGCCGGCCGACCGGACTTCGGCGCGGGCGGTCTCGAGGAGGTTCGAGTAATCGACGCCGGCGGGGCAGGCGGTCTGGCAGGCCAGGCAGCCGAGGCAGTAGCTCATCTCGTCGGCGAAGGCGGGCGAGATCTTCAGTTCATCGTCGGCGACCGCGCGCATGAGCGAGATGCGTCCGCGGGGGCTGTGACGTTCCTTCTTGGTCGCGTCGTAGGTCGGGCAGGCCGGCAGGCACATCCCACAGTGCATGCACTGCTGGAGGATCGAATAATCGAGGAGCTTGAGCGAAGGCTTCATCCCTCAGTCGAAGATCTTGCCAGGGTTGAGCAGATTGCGCGGATCCCAGGCGCGCTTGATCTCGCGCATGAGGTCGTGGCTGTTCTCGCCGACCTGACGGCGGAGCCAGGCCTTCTTCGCCAGCCCGACGCCGTGTTCGCCGGTGATCGTGCCGCCGAGGGCGAGGGTCTTCGTCACGATGTCCTCGAGGGCTTCGTGCACGCGTGCCATCTCCTCGGTGTTGCGCTCGTCGGTCAGGAAAGTCGGATGCAGGTTGCCGTCGCCCATGTGGCCGAACGTGCCGACGAGGAGCTGATGCTTCTTGGCGACTTCGGCGACGAAGCTGACCATCTCGGCGAGCTTGTCGCGCGGGACGGTGACGTCCTCGAGGATCGTGGTCGGGCGGACGCGGGCGAGGGCGGAGAAGGCGGAGCGGCGGGCGGAGGCGAGCTGCAGGGCTTCGGCCTCATCGCGGGCCACGCGGACGTCCCGGGCGCCGCGGGCGCGGGCCAGGGCCAGCATCTGCTCGGCTTCTTCGGCGACCGCGGCCGGATGCCCGTCGGTCTCCATGAGCAAGAGCGCCGCGCAGTCGCGGGGCAGGCCGATCTTGGCGTAATCCTCGACGCAGCCGATGGTCATGCGGTCGAGGAACTCCAGCGTGCAGGGGATGATCTTCGCCGCGATGATGTCGGACACCGTCTGCGCGGCGTCTTCCATGCGGTCGTAGCTCGCCAGCATCGTGCGGCGGGCGGCGGGGCGGGGGACGACCTTAAGCAGGACCTCGGTGATGATGCCGAGCGTGCCTTCGGAGCCGATGAAGAGGTCCTTCATCGAGTACCCCGCGACATCCTTCACGCAGGCGTTGCCGAAGTGGGCGACGCGACCATCGGGCAGCACGACTTCGAGGCCCATGACGTAATCACGGGTCACGCCGTATTTCAGGCCGCGCAGGCCGCCGGAGTTCTCGGCCACGTTGCCGCCGATCGTGCTGATCTTCATCGAACCCGGGTCGGGCGGATAGAAGAGGCCGTGCTTATTGGCCGCGGCATCGATGGCGGCCGTGATGGCTCCGCACTGCGCGCGGACGGTGAGGTTGGCGGCGTCGACCGAGAGGATCTTATCCAGTCGCGTCAGGCAGAGGACGAGGCAGCCTGCCGAAGGCACGCTGCCGCCGCTGAGTCCGGTGCCGGAGCC
>JBJOMV010000052.1:0-14454 GCA_046052185.1 Verrucomicrobiota bacterium
TCGCGACTGTGGTCGCTGCAGCGGGTGTGGACGAGTTCGACGTGCACGCGGATGATCCGCGGGTTGTGGCGCAGCAGTCTTTCGACCTTGGCGCGCACCGTTTCCTTCAGGGCGTCGGTGAGGTCCATATGGACCCCGGTCACGACGATCGGAGCACTTGTCATGTGTGTTGTGTTTTTGGGGGTGACGTGAGACTCTGCGCCCATGTCAAAGAACAAGACCGTCGATGATTTCTTCAGGAGTTTTTCCGTGGTCATCATATCAGGGGCTTCTTCCGGGATCGGACGCGCGATACTCTCGCGTATCAGTAATTCTGAGACCAAAGCGGCCGTGTTCAACCTTTCCCGCACCATGCCGGAAGGCGTCCCGAATTCCCTGAACTTCACTCATCTTACCTGCGACCTCTCGCAAACCGCTGACATCGCGGCGGTTGTCTCCGAATTACGGAAACTAATGCCCAGCGAAGGCAGGATGCTACTGGTTAATAATAGCGGCTTCGGCGCCTATGGAGAGTTTCCGGCGCCCGGCGTCGACCACACCTTGAAGATGATCGACGTCAACGTGCGCGCGCCGGTCGAGCTGACGGGACGTCTCTGGGAAGAACTCAAAGCCCGCGGCGGCCAGGTCGCGAACGTCGCTTCGCTCGCGGGCTTCCAGCCCACGCCGCTCATGACGACGTATGCGGCGACGAAATCCTTCCTGCTCGACTGGAGCGTCGCGCTGGACGCCGAAGCGAAGCGTCACGGCATCCGCTGCGTGGCGATCTGTCCGGGCCCGGTCTCGACCAACTTCTCCAAGGCCGCCGGCTTCGCGAGCTCGACCGGCCTCGGCGGCCAGACCGCCGACGAGTGCGCCGACGAGGCCGTGCGCGGCATGGCGGCCGCCCGCCCGGTGGTGGTCACCGGCTGGAAGCATAAGATCCTCGCCGTGTTCTCGGCGCGCCTGCCCAAGCCCTGGGCGGCCGCGATCGGCCTGCGCATGATCCAACGACTGCGGCTGGACCGCTTCGTGAAGCAGGCCTGAGCCTACTTCGCGCCGTCAAGCAGTTCGCGGGCGTGCGAGAGCGCGACCTTGCTGGCGCGATCGCCGAGCATGCGGGCCAGCTCGGATTCGCGGTCCTTGCGCTTACCGTGGACCGGGGCGATCTCGACCGTCGTCGACTTGTCGTCTTGGGTCTTGGTCACGACGAGATGGGCATGGCCGAGCGCGGCGACCTGCGGGAGGTGCGTCACGCAGAAGACCTGATGGCCTTTGCCGAGCGCGGCGAGCTCACGGCCGACCTGGGCGCCGATCTCGCCACCGACGTTGGCGTCGACCTCGTCGAAGACCAGGACCGGGGTGCGGTCGACGGCGGCGAGCACGGTCTTGAGGGCCAGCATCACGCGGGCGGCTTCGCCGCTGGAGGCGATCTGGTCGAGCGGCAGGAGGTCCTGGCCGGCATTGGGGCAGAAAAGGAAGCGGACCGCGTCGGCGCCATGCGGGCCGAGTTCAGCGACCGCGACTTCGATGCGGAGATCGGCCTTCTTGAAGCCCAGCGAACCGAGCATCTTGCGGGCGGCGGCGGCGAGCTTGTCGGCGGCCTTGGTGCGGGCGGCGCGAAGGGCGTCGGCCTGCTTGCGCAGGTCTTTCTCCACCTTGGCGGCCTCGGCCTTCAGTTTCGCGACGCGGGCTTCGACGTCGCCTTGCGAGGCGAGCCGGCGGCGGAGCGCCTCGCGCTTCTCGCGGACCGCATCGGCGCCGGGGCCATACTTGCGACGGAACTCCAGCCAGAGGTTCATCTTCCCGTCGAGTTCGGCGGCGGACTCGTCGTCGGAGGAAAGCCCGCGACCCAGACGCGCGAAATCGGCGCGGATGTCCTCCGCCTCCGCGGCGAGCGAGTTCAGGCGGTCGCGCAGGGTGGAAGCTTCTTCGTCGATGCGGGCGACGTCGTCGCCGGCCTTGAGGAGCTTCGGCAGGACTTCGCCCAGCCCGTCGGAGCCGAGACCGGCTTCGAGCTGACCGAGCAAGCCAGCGAGTTCCTGGGCGCGAGACGAGCGGGCGTGGTCACGCTCGAGTTTGGTGATGGCCTCTTCGGAGAGGTCGAGCGAATCGAGTTTCTCCAGCTGCGAGCGGAGGAAGACCTCTTCGTCTTCGGAGAGGCGTTCGGCCGTGGCGGCTTCGGCGGCCTCGCGGAGCAGTTCGTTACGCTGACGCCAGCCGGCACGATAGGCCGTCAGCGGGGCGGCCAGTCCGGCGTGCAGGTCGAGCATCTCCAGCTGCGTCTCGGCGCGCATCAGCTTCTGCGGTTCGCCCGGGCCGTGGAAATCGATCCAGAGCTCACCGAGCTGCTGAAGCTGCGTGAGGGTCGCCGAACCGCCGTTGACGGAGATGCGTCCCGCCTTGGTGGCGTGGACGGAACGCTTGAGGATGAGCAGCCCGTCGTCGCAGGCCGGCAGGTCGAGGGCCTTCAGTGCCTCGTCGAAACGCTTGTCGCCGTCGGTCTCGAGTTCGGCTTCGACCGCGCACTCTTCGGCGCCCTTGCGGACGATCGTCTTCGCCGCGCGATTGCCGGCGAGGAGCGAGAGCGCGCCGAGCAGCACCGATTTTCCGGCGCCGGTCTCGCCCGTGACCACGGTGAAGCCCGCGCCCAGTTCGAGCGAGGTGCGGTCCATCAGGGCGAGGTCGCGGATTTGGAGGCGGCGGATCATGCGGAAGGCCGGCTGCCGAACAAAGCGGAGCCGACACGGACACAAGTAGAACCTGCGGCGACCGCGGATTCAAGGTCTCCGCTCATCCCCATCGATAATTCCGGGAGCGCCACGCCGAAGCGGGCGGCGAGGGAGTCGCGGCAGAGGCGGAGCTCGGCGAAGGTACGGTCGGCGACCGCGGGATCATCGGACAGCGGCGCGATGGCCATCAGGCCCTTCACGACGAGCGAAGGCTGGGCCAGCGCCGCTTCAAGGAGCCGCGGGGCGTCCACGAGGTCGCAGCCGAACTTCGCCGGATCGTCACCGGAGTTGACCTGGATGAGCACCTCACGGCGCAGGCCCATCTCGCCGGCCAGGCGACCCAGCCGGGTGGCGAGCTCCGGTGAATCCACGCTCTGGATGACGTCGAAAGCCTGCAGGGCTTGCTTGGCTTTGTTGGACTGCAGGTGGCCGATCAGCTCCCAGCGGAGGTCGGCCGGGGCCAGGGGGCGCTTCTGGGCGGCTTCCTGGACCCGATTCTCGCCGACGGCCCGGAGACCGAAGCCATAGGCCAGCAAAGCGGCCTCGACCGGGTGGGTCTTGGTCACCGGCAGCAGGCGGACGGAGGCCGGGTCGCGGCCGGAAAGGACGCAAGCGGCCTGGATGCGGGCCAGCACCCCCTCGCAATGGGCCTTGAATTGGTCGGAGGTGACCATTTGCACCAGAGGGAGGGAGAACGGGCGGGGAGTCAACCAACGGGCTTCCCTAGCCCGCCCGGACGCACCCCTCTCAGGATTAGCAGGTCTACACTTGAAGGCCTTCGCCATTAGTTTTATTAATCATCCTGACTATCCTTCCATGCACATCGAGAACCTGAAGATCTTCCGCGACCTGGTGGACAACGAAAGCTTCTCCAAGGCCGCCAAGCTCAACGCCATCACCCAGTCGGCCGTCAGCCAGCAGCTGCGCTCGATGGAGAAGCACTTCAACGTCCTCATCGTCGACCGCAGCCAGAAGCAGTTCCGGCTGACGCGCGAAGGCCGGAGCCTCTACGAGGCCGCCAAGGACATCCTCAACCGCTACGAACAGGTCGGCAGCGAGATGCAGGAGATGCGCAAGGTCGTCAGCGGCACCGTCCACATCTCGACCATCGTCTCCATCGGCCTGCACGAACTGCCTCCGCACGTGAAGTCGTTCATGCAGGAGTTCCCGCACGTCAACGTGCGCGTCGAATACCGCCGTTCGAACCTCGTCTACGAGGACGTGATCTCCAACGCCGTGGACTTCGGCCTCGTCGCCTTCCCGCAGAAGACCCGCCAGGTCGAGATCATCCCGCTCATGGAGGACCAGCTCGTCGCCATCTGCTCGCCCAAGCACAAGCTCGCGGCGAAGAAGGAGATCGACCTCGCCGACCTCCAGGGCGGCAAGTTCATCGGCTTCGACCAGGACATCCCGACGCGCAAGGCGCTCGACCAGTTCTTCCGCGAGCAGCGCATCGAGCTCGAGCCTTCGATGGAGTTCGACAACATCGAGACGCTCAAGCGCGCGGTGGAAGTCGACGCCGGCGTGGCGCTCGTGCCCGAAGGCACCATCCGTCAGGAAGTCGAGCAAGGCACGCTCGTCATGCTCCGCCTGCGCGACCGCCGCGTGGCGCGACCGCTGGCCATCCTGCACCGCAAGGGCCGCGTGCTGACGCCGGCCATGAAGCGTTTCATGACGCACCTCATGAACAGCGCCGGCGGCAAGGCCGCGGCCTGATCAGACCCGCTGACGGGCTTCCCGGGCCGCCACGGCGAAACCGGGGAGCGCCTGCGCGCCCAGCATGCCCAGGCCCAGCCAGAGCATCGCTTCGCTCGCCGGAGCGCGGAGGGCGGTCGCGGCCAGCCCCCACCAGAGGAGAGCCCCGACGAGCGGGGGCCAGGCACGGCGCAAGGCGGCCCGCGCGAGCGACCACGACCCGAGGAGCGCGGCGCCGAGCGCGGCCGCGACCGGAGCATCGATCGCGCCGAGCGCGAAGCGGGCGTAGGCGACGAAGCCGAGCGAGACCAGCAGGCCTACGAGCACGGCCGCATTGACGCGGAAGTGCGTGGGGAGCAGGTAGAGCTTCACGCGGTGCGCGTGCAGGTAATAGAGCGAGGCGACCGTGCCCATCACGAGGGTCAGGGTCCAGACGTAGAAGGCACCGCTGACCGGGATCGAGTACTGCGTGATCGCCCACTGCGCGAGGAAGCACTTGGCCAGGATGAGCGACCAGATCGCGCCGAGGCGGTCCGTGACCAAGGCCTCGCGGTAGGCCCGCTCCACGGAGAGGGCGAGTTCGGTTTCTTGGCCGGGCGGAAGGGACGTGGCAGGCATGGCGGGCTAACGAGCCCACAACTTAAGGCTGCGGATCGCGACCGCAACCGACGGAGGCACTTCCTTGTCCCAGCCCGCCTCGCCCTTGCGGATACGCTCGGCCAAGGTGCGCGGCTGGCAGGCCATCGCGACCGGGTCCGCCCCGGTGATCGGCACGAGGAATCCGTTGTTAAGCAGATGCTGGAAAAGGCCGGAAACCGAGGGGCGCATCTGGATGTCGGAAGCCGTGACGACGGAATCCTCGGCGATACGGTAGCTCTCCGGGAAGCAGACCTTGCAGGCCACGGGATCGAGGATGAGGCGGCGCAGCTGGTCGCCGAGCATCGGATAGACCATGACCCGGACGCCGTCCTTGAAGAGTCGGCCGCAGGATTCCAGCACGCCGCCTTCGAGGTGCGTGTAATGCTCCGGATTGAACAGGTCGACGAGGTTGTTCATGCCCGCGACGAGCGTGATGCTGCCCGTGGTGTGCAGACGGAAGTAAGCGGGCAGGCGATACCAGCCGCGATGGCGGGTCACCAGCAAGGGGTGCTGCATCGCGCCGACGAGGCGGATGCGGTCGATGAGCTCGGCCTCGGGATGAGGGTCGGAGCCGATGCACATCTCGAAGATCGCGAGCACGTCCTTGCCGCCGTCCGGCAGGGCGCGGAGGCCGCAGGCGAGCATGTCCTCGTTGACGAGGGAGACCGGGCGGAAGGTACCGCGCGCGACGAGCACCGAACGCTTGTAGAAATATTCGCTGGGCACCTGCGGGTCGCCTTCGGGGCCGAAGAGCACCGCGTCCGTCAGGCCGAGCCGCACGAGCCGCAGGGCCGCGGCGCGGTTGTCGAAAGCGCCGAACGCCGGACCGCTGAAGTGGGCGAACTCGATCTCGACGCGGCCGGAGCCGACTTCGTCGACGAGGGCGGTGAGGAAGCTGTCGACGCTGTCGCGCGTGTTGAGGGCGGCATGGATGAGGTTGACGCCGACCGCGCCGAGGGCGTCCTGCTGGCGGCCCGCGTCCTTGTCCCAGAGCCGGAGGTGAAGGATGACCTCGCTCGGCTCGGAGCCCGGCTGGTCCTGGAAGCGGATCCCGATCCATGAATGCCCCTGGCCCTTGCCGTCATGCGGCGTCGTCGCGACCGTGTCGGCGAAGGCGAAGAAGCGGGTGGTCGCGCCGCGTTCGGCCTTCAGCCGGTCGACCAGCAGTCCGTATTCATGATCGAGCATCTGCTCGAGGCGCTGCCGGGAGACGTAACGCTGCGGATGGCCGTAGATGGCGTCGCTGATCCGCATGTCATAGGCGGACATGCTCTTCGCCACGGTTCCGGAGGCGCCGCCCGCCTTGAAGAAGTGGCGGACGACCTCCTGGCCGGCGCCGATCTCGGCGAAGGCTCCGTAGGCGGAACGATCCAGGTTGATGGCCAGGGCCTTGCGGGAGGTGCCGGCACCGGCCGATGACGTAGGCTCAGACATGGAACTAGATTAAGTCCGCCCGCCGAAGGGCATCGAGAGGAAACCGCTGGCTAAAAAATCCGCTTTGGATTGGCGAAAACAAGACAGGGAAGCATGATTTCAGCAACACCCAGCCCGTCTCCATGAAAGAATTCCTCAAGTCGGTCCTCGCCTCCGCCTTCGGCACGGTCCTCGCCTTGTTCATCGGCGCCTTCCTCCTGATAGTGCTGCTGGTCGGGATGGCCGGCTCGGCCGGCGACGGCCAAGCCTCCGCGCACGTGGCCGTGAAGCCGAAGACGATGCTCGTGATCGGCGGCGGGCTCACGATCGAAGACACTCCCGAACACGGCGCGCCGGGCCTGGATGTCCTGCTCTTCGGTGCTTCCGGCCCGCGCCTCGACCTCCTGCGCGCGCTCGAGGCGATCGACCTCGCGGCCAAGGACAAGCAGATCGCCGGCATCCTCCTCAGCGGCGAACTCTCCGCCGGCCTGACGCAGAAAGCCGAAATCCGCCGCGCGCTCATCGCCTTCAAGAAGAGCGGCAAGCCCGTGATCGCCTGGGTCGAGAACGCGTCGCAAGGCGAGTACTACCTCGCGAGCGTCGCGGACAAAGTCTACGCGCACGTCAGCGGCGAGGTCGAATTCAAGGGGCTCGCCTCCTACAACATGTACTTCGGGGACACCCTCCGCCTCGCCGGCCTCGGCGTGCAAGTCACCAAGGTCGGGAAATATAAGTCCGCCGTGGAACCTTACCTCGGAAGCACGATGAGCGCCGAGGCCAAGGAGCAGACCGAAGTCCTGATGAACGGCCTCTGGAAGCGCCTGCTCGCCGACGTGGCCCGTTCGCGCGGCCTCACGACCGAACGCCTGACCAAGGTCGTCGAAAGCGGCGGCATCTTCGCGGCCCGCAAGGCCGTCGAGCTCAAGCTCGTCGACGCCGTCCTGCATCGCGACGAACTCGTCAGCCGGGTCCGCGAAGCGGGCGCGGGCGCGGACGACGCCGGCACCTCTTTCCGCCGCGTCGGCCTGCACCGTTACGCCCATAAGGTCGCCCTGCCCTCCCGCGGCGGCAAGATCGCCATCGTCTACGCCGAAGGCGAGATCGTGGACGGCTGGGGCGGGGCCGGCGAGATCGGCGGCGACCGGCTCGCCCACGACCTGCGCTCGATCCGCGGCGACGACGACTTCAAGGCCGTGGTGCTCCGCGTCAACAGCCCCGGCGGCTCGGCGTTCGCCAGCGACGTCGTCGCGCGCGAGGTCTCCCTGCTGAAGAAGAAGGGCGTGCCCGTGGTCGTCTCCATGGGCGACGTCGCCGCGAGCGGGGGCTACTACATCGCGGCGCCGGCCAGCCTGATCATGGCGGACCCTTCGACCATCACCGGTTCGATCGGCGTGTTCGGCCTGTTCCTCAACTACGAAGACCTCGCCAAGAAGGTGCAGCTCGGCACCGACGGCGTGAAGACCGCCCGCTTCGCCGACCTGCTCGCCGATCATCGGCGCGCGACCCCGGAAGAACTCGCGGTCATCCAGTCATCCGTCGACGGCGTCTACGAAGACTTCCTCGCCATCGTGGCCGCCGGCCGCGGACTCAAGCGAGACGGCGTGCACGAGATCGCCCAAGGGCGCGTCTGGCTGGGCGAAGACGCCCGCGGCCTGAAACTCGTCGATCAGTTGGGCGGCCTGCGCGATGCCCTCAAGGAGGCCAAGCGTCTGGCCAAACTCGATGATGCCGCCTGGGTCCAGGTGCCGGCCCTCCACTCCGGCCGGGAGACCTTCCTGCAGCAGCTGCTCTCGGATGACGACGACCAGGCTCCCCTCTTCGCCAAGGTCTCCGGCGATCCCGCCAAGGATTTCCTGCGGGCCAACGCCCGGTGGCTGCGCGCGATCCGCGCCCTCAACGACCCCAGGGGCGTCTACCTCACCTGCCCCTTCGTCGCCCCGCGCTGAGCGCGCTCAGGGCTTCTTCGGCATCTGCGCCTTGGCTTCCGGCATCCACTTGCGGAGCTGGGCCACGCGCGTGGCGTCGGCGGGATGGGTCGAGAAGAACTCCGGGGTCTTGCCGCCGTTACCCTTGCCGAAGCGGGTCCAGAAGGCCGGAGCGGCCTCCGGGTCGTAGCCGGCACGGGCCATGAAGATGAGGCCGAGCCGGTCCGACTCCGATTCGTGGCTGCGGCTGAACGGCAGCAGGATGCCGAACTGGGCGCCGAGGCCGACCGCGGCCATCCAGGTGCCGCGGGTCTTGGCGGAGGAATCACGCGTGGCCTCGTCGGCGACGGCGGCGGCGATCGCGACGCCCATGGACTGGGAGACGCGCTCGGAGCCGTGACGGCAGATGACGTGCGCGACCTCGTGGCCCATGATCACGGCGAGATCATCGTCCGTCGGGGCGAAGGCGAACATGCCGGTATGGAAGCCGATCTTGCCGCCCGGCATCGCGAAGGCGTTGGGCGACTTGTCGTCGATGATCGCGAACTCCCAGCGGGAGGCGGGCGGCAGGACGCCGGCCTTGTCGTCGCGGCGGGCGGCGGCGACGATCTTCAGGCCGATCTCGCGGAGCTTCGGCAGGCGCGGGTCGGCCGGCAGCTTCTTCATCTTCGCGAACTCCGTGGCGGAGAGCGAAGCCACTTCGCTTTCGTCGACGATGATGAACTGCGAACGGCCGGTGACCGGGACTTGCTGACAGCCGACGATCGCCAGGGAGGCTAGGAGCAGGAACAGGCGCATGGTGAGGCAGGGATAAATCAGGGCGTCGGCGGCGTCGGGCCGGACGGCTCGTCGACGTAATACTTACGGTAGGAGGAGTCGTAGGTGTCCGTGTAGGCCGAGGCCATCCGGAGGGACATCGCATTGAGCACGACACCGAGCAGGGGAGCCTGGGCGTCGCGCAGGCGACCGAGGCAGGCCACGGCGTTCCGCAGGTTCACCGTGTTGTAGCGGACGACGTAGAGCACCCCGTCGACCTTCGGCAGGAGGTGGAGGGAATCGGAGACGGCGCCGATGGGCGGCGAGTCGATGAAGATGCGGTCGTAGCGGCCACGCAGCCCCTCGATCATCTCGAGGAACTTGGGGTGGTTGATCACCTGCGTCGGGTTCTTGCAGCTGATGCCGACCGGCAGGACGTCGAGACCCGGAGCCACGTCGCGCACGATCGCGTCGTCCAATGAGACCTCCCCGTTGAACCAGCGGCTCAGGCCGGCATCGCCGGTGAAGCCCAGCGACGGACCCACGTTCGGGAGGCGCAAGTCGGCGTCGATGACGAGCACACGCTCGGAGTGCTGCGCGAAGATCAGCGCCAGATTGGTGACGACGAAGGTCTTGCCTTCGCTCGGACGGGTGGAGGTCACCAGGAAGACGCGGGCCTTGGCGACGGCGGGATTGACCTTGAGCGCCGAGTAGATCGAACGCACGGCCTCCGTGGCGATGCGGTCCTTGTCCTGACGGGCGAGCAAGGCGCGGTCCGGTCCGGCGGTAGCCACGACCTTGGGGATCGTGCCGATCAGCGGCAGGCCGAGGGAGCCTTCGACGTCCTGGGCGGACTTGATACGGTCGTCCAAGGTGCCGAGCACGACGATCAGGACCACGCCGAAGCCCAGGCCGAGGCCGAGGCCCACGAGGGCGCTGAAGTAATAGTTCTTATTGATCGGCTTGTCCGACACGGAGGGCGCGTCGAGGATGCGGATCGACGTGCTGGTGCCGGAGGTCGACGAACGGAGCTTGGCCTCCTCGTAATTCAGCTTCTGACGGGCCAGGAATTCCTCGTTGGCGCGGATGTCCTTGTCGACGCGCTCCAGTTCGACGTTGGCGGCCTGCAGCTTGGAGATCTCCTCTTCCTTCGCGACCAGGTTGCGGAGGATGGCCTCGTGCCGGGCCTTGGCGTTCTCCAGGGCGGCGCGACGGGACTTCACGGCCTGCGTGACCGAGTCCTTGAGCTGTCGTTCGACTTGGTTGAAAGCCTCGCGCTCCGCGACGAGCTTCGGGTGCTGCTCCGTATAGGTTTCCATCATCTGGCTGATGCGGATCTTCGAGGCGCTGAGGGCCGTCTGGGCGGCGGCGACGTCGGCGTCGGCGCGGATCTGCGGGATGTCGCCGATCGGGCGGCCGGCCTGCTCGTAACTGGCGATGACGGCGACGAGGATCTCGTTCTCGTCGATCTGCTTGCGGGTCTCCTCGCGGTCCTTGACGAGCACGGAGCGCTCGGTGGTGAGCGTGTTGGTGTCCTTGGCGATGGAGAGGAGCTTCTGGTTCTTGATGAGCTCGTTCTTCTGCTCGTAAAGCCGGCGGACCTTGTCGTCGAGGGTCTCGATCTCGATGCGGGCCTTCTCGACGAGCGGGTTCGTGACCATCAGGCGGTCGTCCTCGCTGTACTTCTGGATGGACTCGCAGAACAGGCGGGCGACCTGCCGGGCGAGGTCGCGGTTCGGGTGGGTGAAGTCGACGTTGATGACGAGCGTCTGGCGCTGCGGGGTGATTCCGCGCTGCTTGGCGAAGACTTCCTGCTCGGTGAGCGGGCCGGAGAAGATGTTGCCCGCCTGGTAAGGCTCGAGGACGAGCTTGCGCTCGGCCGTGGTCAGGCGGCGCGAGACGCCTTCGATGATGTTGGCGCTGCGCATCGCCTCGACCGCCGTGAAGAAGTCGTCGTTGGAGACGATCTTGAAGTTGTCGTCGGCCGCGGACGAACCGCCGTTGATGTTCGGCGCCAGGCGGAAGACGCGGAGACGGCCGGTCGCGCGGTATTCCGCGGTCGTGTTGAAGGTGTTGAGCAGGGCGAGCGTCAGGAAGACGAGCGCGGAGAGGATGACCCACCAGTAGCGCTCCCGCAGCATGAGCAGGTAGCCCATGATCGGGTTGGCGGACGTACCACGCTGGCCGGCGCCGTAGCCGCCGTAACCATACCCCTGCCCTTGCCCGGCGCCGTAGCCGCCGTAGCCATAAGAGCCATAGCCACGGGAACCGCCGCGGGCGGGTTCAGCCGGGCGGCCGGAGGAAGCGGGGTCAGGCGTGGACATGGGGGCTCAGATGCGGCTGTCGCGGACGTAGATCTGATCTTCGTCCTCGAGGACGAAATCCGGCTCGTCGCCGTCGTCGATCCGCCGGACGTCCTTGGTGATGACCATCGGCGAACCCGGGCGCTGGCGCTTGATGGTGACTTCGGAGCGGTTGCCGCGCGGGAGGACGCCGCCGGCCATCGCGAGGGCGCGGCCGAGCGTGAGGGTCTCTTCGGGCGGGATCGAGACCGGGCCGGGCTTGCCGACGTAACCGGAGACATACACGCGGCGTTCGGCGTAGGTGACGATGGAGATGGCGACCTGTGGCTTCTTGAAATACTGCCGGAACTGGTTGGCGAGTTCGACCTGCGCCTGGGTGAGGGTGAGGCCCGCGACCGGCACGAGCTTCTTCAGGAAGGGGATGTCGACCGTCCCGTCGGAGTTGATCCGGCGTTCGATCTGCGTGTCCGGCTCGTTGATGACCAGGATGCGCACGAAATCACGCGGACGCAGACGGTAGCTGTTCTGACCGTCGGCCGGATCGGCCTGCACCGTCGGCGTCGCGACGACGTAATCGGCGGGCGCGGCGGCCGGCTTGACGGCGTCGGCGGCGGCCGGCGAAGGGACGAACGTGGAGGCGACGGGCTCGGAAGCGCCGGCTCCGATCGTGAGCACGTTCTCCGGCTCGAGGGCCGTGGAAGAGAAGCCGGCGCCGTCGGAAGCCGCGCAGGCCGTGAGGAGCAAGGCGAGACAGCCGACTCCGAGCAGGCGATGAAGGACGGAAGTCATGAGGAAGATGGTAGGCAAGGACTTCGCCGGGTCAACCGGTCCCGCAGGGCGCCGGGACGCCCGTCGGGTCGCCCAGGGGATCAGATCGTCGGCGCAAGCCAACGGGACAGGGCCTGGCATCCGGACAGGAGGCAGGCCAAGGCCGCGGCGGACAGCAGGCGTCCCAAGGTCATGCGAGCACCCTCCCCTGCCGCTCAGTAGCGGAAGGAAGCGGACACCGAGAAGGTGTTCGAATTGAAGGTCGACGAGGCGTTCGACGACGTGGCGTCCGTGAAGTTGTAATTCGCCTGGAAGCTCAGGTGGGAATTGTACTTGTAGCTGGCGCCCAGGACGTAGGTCCAGGTGTCGATCGTCGTGAGGAGGGAATTGGCGGCGACTTCGACGTCGCTCTTGGCCACGGAGAGGTTGAAGTCCAGGTCCTCGGCGGCGGCGAAGCTGACGCCGTAGTTGTAGGAGATATTCTCCATGCGGCCGTTGGTCGTGGCGGCGTTGATGTCGCGGCCGAGGGTCAGCGAGTGGCTGAGGCGCTCCGTGAGCACGTGGCTGAGGCTGACGGAGTAGGACGGGTCGGTCTGGGCCTCGGTGTTGTCGAAGTTGTAACGGTTGAAGCCGACACGGACCACGCCGTTGAGCTTACCGGACTCGGTGAGCTGGCCCTTGGCGGTGAGACCGAAGAAGTCCTTCTCGAGTCGCTGGTGGTCGAGGGCCGGACGGGCGGTCGCGCCGGGTCCGGAGCTGAGGTAAGGAGCGGCGGAGTAGTCGGTGACGTCATGCTGCAGCACCAGGCCGAAGCTGAGCTTCTCGAAGGCCTGATAATCGAAGCTGAGCGGCATGGACTGCGTGTTCAGCTCGGTCAGGGGGTTGGTGTTATAGGTCGAGGTGCCGGCGTTGACGACGGTGACCGGGTCGAGGTACTGGTTGAAGCTGTTGACGTAGCCGAGGCCGACGGAGAGGCGTTCGGTCAGCTTGTAGTCCGCGCGGAAGTTGTGGACGTAGTTGCCCTGGCGGACGAGCGTGGCGCCGATGACGGAACCGCTGACGCCCTGCATCTGCAGGTCGTCGTTACGGGCGGTCACGCGGTAGGAGGAGTTGAGCGAGAGCTTGAGGGGGCCGCCGTCGGCGAAGGTCACGCCGAGGCTGAGGGCATCGCGGTCGTCTTCGAGTCCGGCGAACTGGGAGCCGTTGAAGTGGACCAGAGAGCGGCTGGCCTTGAACTCCACGGACAAGGCGGAGTCTTTGCCGTATTCGAGGGCCAGGCCGGGGGTGACGAGCCACTGCGTGGCGGAAGTCTTGTTCGCGCCGGAGTAGAGATTGTCGGTCACTTCCAGGTAGGTGGAGGCGTCGAAGAAGAGGTCGCAGTCGTTGCCGATCTGCACCAGGGGCGAGGTCGGGATCCAGTTGGCGCCTTGGACCAGGGTCGTGACGGTGAGGGCCGAGGCAGCGATAAGGAAGCGAGACATGGGGGTGTTCTTGGGGGGTACCTGACAGATAGGTGAAAAGCGGGTGGCTTCAACCCCCAAACAGGGTGGAACAGCCTAAAAACAAAGACCCCGCCCGGTCAGGGGCGGGGTCGTGAACGACCTCAGCGGCGGCTTCAGGCCGTGGCCTCGGTCGGGAAGACGCGGATGCGACGGTAGGCGGGCAGACCGGTGCCGGCGGGGACGAGGTGACCCATGATCACGTTCTCCTTGAAGCCGGTCAGGTTGTCGCGCTTGGCCATCGTGGCGGCGTCGGTGAGGACGCGGGTCGTCTCTTGGAAGGAGGCGGCCGAGATGAAGGACTCGGTCTCGAGGGAGGCCTTGGTGATGCCCAGGAGGATCGGCTCGGATTCCGCGATCTGACCGCCGCGCTCGTTGATGGAGCGGTTGGTCTCGGCGAGGATGGTGCGGTCCACCTGTTCGCCCCAGAGGAAGTCGGAATCGCCCGGCTCGGTGATGCGGACCTTGCGGAGCATGCGCGAGACGATGATTTCGATGTGCTTGTCGTTGATGACGACGCCCTGGGTGCGGTACACCTTCTGAATCTCGGTGATGAGGTAATCCTGCACCTTGGACTGGCCGAGGATGTCGAGGATGTCGTGCGGGTCGACGGCGCCGTCGGTGAGGACCTGGCCCTGCTTCACCTTGTCGCCGGCGGCGACGATGATGTGCTTGCCGTGCGGGATGAGGTGCTCCTCTTCGCGGCCGATGGAGTCGGCGATGACGAGGCGCTTCTTGCCGCGGACGG
>JBJOMV010000053.1:0-14402 GCA_046052185.1 Verrucomicrobiota bacterium
AGGAACTCAGCTATAACAACATCCTCGATATCACCGCCGCGACCTACCTCATCGGCGAGTTCGAGCGCCCGACGATCTGCATCCTGAAGCACACCAACCCCTGCGGCGTGGCTTCGGCCGACACCCTGCTCGAGGCCTGGCACAAGGCCTTCGAGACCGACAAGCAGGCCCCGTTCGGCGGCATCATCGTCGCCAACCGCACTGTCGACAAAGGCCTCGCCGAGGCCATCGCCGAGATCTTCTCCGAGGTCATCATCGCGCCGGAATTCGACGCCGACGCCCTCGCGATCTTCGGCAAGAAGAAGAACCTCCGCCTCATGCGCGCCAAGGTCGGCCTCCGCGCCGACACCCTCCGCGAAGTCCGCGCCGTCATCGGCGGCGTGCTCGTCCAGGACCGCGACCAGAAGCCCGTCAACCCGCGCGACTTCAAGGTCGTGACCAAGCGCCAGCCCACCGCCGACGAGATGACCGCCCTGCTCTTCGGCTGGCGCGTCGTCCGCCACGTGAAGTCCAACGCGATCGTCTACGCCGGCAAGGAACGCACGCTCAGCGTCGGCGCCGGCCAGATGTCCCGCATCGACTCCTCCCGCATCGCGGTCTGGAAGGCCGGCGAAGCCAAGCTCTCGCTGCAGGGCTCGGCCATCGCGTCCGACGCCTTCTTCCCCTTCCCCGACGGCCTGCTCGCCGCGGCCGACGCCGGCGCGACCTGCGCCATCCAGCCGGGAGGCTCCGTGAAGGACGCCGACGTCATCGCCGCCGCCGACGCGCGCGGCATGGCGATGGTCTTCACCGGCATGCGGCACTTTAAGCACTGAGTTCCGCGCAGCGGAACTCAGTGCTTAAAGCGCAGGGGACACGCTGGCACGGGGACAAGGGGACACGGGAGATTACCGCACCAAGCGAGGCGGACGTCTTTCTCATATGAGCGGCCATGCCGCCGCATCTCCCCGTGTCACCGTGTCACCTTGCCCACTCGCCCCCTCAGAGCTTGATCCCGATCTTCTCGAGCAGGCGGGCGAGTTCGTCGTCGCTGCTGAAGGGGATCGAGATGCTGCCCTTGCTGCCCTTGCGGACGACCGAGACGGGCGTGGCGAAGTGGGAGGCGAGGCGTTTCTGGACGTCGGCAACGACGGCCTGGACGGTCTGCTTGCGCTGGCCTTTCTTGGTGGCCCCGAGCTTCTTCACCTCGGCCTCGGTGGCGCGGACGGAGAGGCCTTTCTCGATGACGAGACGCGCCACGAGCATGCGGTGAGCCGCGTCCTCGATGGCGAGCAGCGCCTTGGCGTGGCCCGCGGAAAGCTGGCCCTTGCGCAGGAAGCCCTGGATGTCGTTGTCGAGGGCGAGGAGGCGGACGCTGTTGGCGATGGTCGCGCGCGGCTTGCCGAGGCGCTCGGCGACGGCGTCCTGCGTGAGGTTGAAGTCGCGCATGAGCGAGGCGAAGCCGAGGGCTTCGTCGATCGGATTGAGGTCCGCGCGCTGGAGGTTCTCGATGAGCGCGAGGACGGCGCTGGAAGCGTCGCTGGCGTCGATGATGCGCGCGGTGATGGTCTTCTGGCCGATGAGCTTGAACGCCCGGAAGCGGCGCTCGCCGGCGATGAGCTCGTAACCGTCCTTCACCTTGCGGACGACGATCGGCTGCATGAGGCCTTCGGAACGGATCGAGTCGGCGAGTTCCTTGACCTGGGCGTCGTCGAAGTCGCGGCGCGGCTGGCGGGGATTCGGGACGATCGAGGTCAGCGGCAGTTCCTGCAGCAAGAGACCCGGAGCGACCGGCGCGGCGGCCGGAGCGACCGGGGCGGGAGCGGCGGGCGCGGCGGCGGGCGCGGCGACCGGCTGCGCAGGCTTCACGCCGCCTCCGATGAGGGAACCGAGACCGCGACCGAGGGACTTCTTAGGAGGGGTGGCCATATGGGCTTTGCTTGGGAGGGGTTCAGCGTCCGGTGTTTTCCGGCTGCGGGACGAAGATATCGACATCCGCTTTCAGGGCGGCAGGCGAGGAAAGGTTATTCGCTTTCAGGATCCATTCGACCTTCGAACCGTGGCGGAGGGCGATCTTGGTGACGGTATCACCCGGCTTGACGCGATATTTGGCTCCGGTCTGCGGCTGATCGGAAGGGGCGCCTTCGGACGGCTCCGCGGCCTGGGCGGTCGGCTTGGCGGACTTCGTCGCGGGGGCCGGGCCCGACTTGCCGAGCGCGGCGTTCACCTGGCGGGTCAGCTCGGCGAGCGCGGCGTTCACGTCGTCGGTCTGCTGCTTCAGGCGACGGTCGACTTCGTTGAGGATCTCCGCGCGGGCCTTGGCGACCGCCTCGCTCGTGGAGGCCGACTGGCCTTGGCCGGCCTTCTGGCGGGCGAGCGCGGCGCGCAGGTCGGCGTTCTCGAGCTTCAGTTTTTCGACTTCGGTGCGCAGGTCGGCGAGATCCTGCTGCATGCCCGCGAGCTGGGCGTTCTGAGCGGAGAGCGGAAGAAAACCGAGGAGGAGGAAAAGGATGCCGAGACGCATGGACCAAGGAAAACATGCCCAAGGAGAGAGAGCAAGCAAGGTAGGGCCAGAGCCAGTCCCTGGGCCAGGGCCAGACGTAAATTACCTACCCCTACCCCGACCCCTGCCCCTACCCCTTTTAAATAATCTGTATCCCCGCCCTTCCCCGCCCTACCTTGGCCGCCGATGTCCAAGGTCTTGGTAGCCCTTTCCGGCGGCGTAGACAGCGCCGTGGCGGCCCTTCTGCTCAAGCAGCAAGGGCACGAGGTGCATGCCGCCTACTTCCGGACCTGGATGAACGAGGAAGGCCTGCCCTTCCCCGGCGAATGCCCCTGGGAGGACGACGTCCGCAACGCCCAGGCCGTCGCCGCGCACCTCGGCCTCCCCTTCCGGATCATCGACCTCGTCCAAGACTACCGCGACACGGTCGTCCAATACCTCGTCGACGGCTACCGCCGCGGCCTGACCCCTAACCCCGACATCATCTGCAACCGCGAGATGAAGTTCGGAGTGTTCCTGCGCAAGGCGCTCAAGGACGGCTACGACGTCATCGCGACCGGCCACTACGCGCGACGTCGTGAGAACGCCGACGGGACGTTCGATCTCCTCGAAGGCCTCGACCCGAACAAGGACCAGTCCTACTTCCTCGCCCTGCTCCGCCAGGAACAGCTCGCGAAGGCGATCTTCCCGATCGGCGAGCTGCTGAAGCCGGAAGTGCGCAAGCTCGCCGCCGACGCGCGGCTGCCGAACGCCGAGCGCAAGGACAGCCAAGGCATCTGTTTCCTCGGCCAGGTGCCGGTGCAGGACTTCCTCGAACGTCACATCCCCGACGCACCGGGCCCGATCGTGAACGCCGCGGGCAAGGCCATCGGCCAGCATCGCGGACTCCATCGTTACACCATCGGCCAGCGCAAGGGCATCGGCCTGCCTTCGAACACCGACCACGAATACTTCGTCGTCGTGAAGAAGGATTTCGCGACCAACACCCTGCACGTGGCCTTCGACAAGCCCGACGCCCCGTGGCTTTACACCGGCGAGGCCGTCGCCCGCGACTTCACCTGGATCAACCGGCCCGTCGTCGGCGAACAGGACATCCTGGCGCGCGTGCGTTACCGCGACAAAGCCACGCCCGCCCGCTTCATCCCGCAGGCCGACGGCACCGTCCGCCTCCGCTTCGCCGAGACCCAGCGCGGCCTCGCCCCTGGCCAGGTCCTCGCCGTCTACCACGACCGCGTCCTCATGGGCGGGGGAGTTTTCATATAAGGGCCAGAGCTAGTGCCCGGGACAGGGCCAGGCCAAAATTACCTAGCCCTAGCCCTGGCCCCAGCCCTAGTCCTATTCAGTCACTCACTTGACCTTCTCCCCAATGTGCGGAGGGTAAGGACATGCCCGAAGGCTCCGCCGTCCAACGCATGTTCTCCGGGATCGCCTCCCGTTACGACTTCGCGAACCGCGTCCTCAGCCTCGGCCTGTGCGTAGGCTGGCGCGAACAGCTCGTCGCCGCCGCCAAGGCCGCCCGGCCCAAGACCGTGGCGGACCTCGCCACCGGCAGCGGCGACGTCGCCTTCGCCCTGCGCCGCGACCTGCCCGCCGACTGCGCCGTCGTCGGCTATGATTTCTGCGAACCGATGCTCGAGATCGGCCGCGTCCGCGCGAAGCAGGAAGGCGTCGCGCTGGAGTTCAAGACCGGCGACTGCATGCGCCTGCCGATCGCCGACGCCTCGCAGGATGTCGTCACGATCGCCTACGGCGTCCGTAATTTCGAAGACCGCGTCAAAGGCCTCGGCGAGCTGCGCCGCATCCTGCGCGCCGACGGCACGCTGTTGATCCTCGAGTTCTCGCAGCCGAGCGCCTGGTTCGCGCCGTTCCACTTCATCCACGTGCGTTGCGTGCTCCCGGTGCTCGCGGGAATCCTCACCGGAGACTTCGGCGCATACAAATATCTCGGCACCAGCATCGCGGGTTTCCCCGACGCCGCCGGGCTCGACGCGGAGCTGAAGGCCGCCGGATTCGCCAAGGTAAGCCATAAAAGGATGCTTTTCGGCACCGTGGCCCTCCATCAGGCGCAGGCCTGAAAAATTCCTTGCCTTAGGGGCCGGGGGTCGTTTGCTCAAACCCCTCACTACGGGCTCGTGGTGAAATGGATATCATTTCTGACTACGGATCAGACGTTTGGGGTTCGAATCCCTACGAGCCCACCACTTTGAGCGCTAACCGGATTAAAACCCCGGTTAGTTGTATTTACGGCATGACTTCGTCATGCCGAGGCGAATGGCTAGGGCTAGGGGCAGGGCTAGAGACAAAGCCAGACCCCTGAATCCAGCCCATTAACTAGCCCAAGCACTTCCCCTGGCTCTAGCCCTAGTTACGAAGCTCAGGCTTCGGAGCAGGCATCTTCGTCCCCGACGGATACACGTAAGCCCGGTCTTCGAAATTACGGAGTTCGACGATGCCGTCGTGGACGGCCTGGACGTATTCCGGATTGATCGGGACCTTCCCGCCGCCGCCCGGGGTGTCGATGATCAGCTGCGGGACGGCGTAGCCGGTGGTGTGGCCGCGGAGCGCGCGGATGATGTCGATGCCCTTCTGGATGGGCGCGCGGAAATGGGTCGATCCTTCGATGAGGTCGCAGGCGTAGAGATAATACGGCCGGACCCGCATCATGAGCAGGCGGTGGACGAGCGACTTCATCACCTCGGCGTCGTCATTGACGCCGGCGAGGAGGACGGACTGGTTGCCGAGCGGCACGCCGGCGTAGGACAGGCGCTCGCAGGCGGTCGCAAGCTCGCGGGTGACCTCCTTGGGATGATTCGTGTGGATGCTCATCCAGATCGGCCCGTGCTTACGGAAGATCTCGGCGAGCTCAGGCGTGATGCGCTGCGGGAGGAAGACCGGGATGCGCGAACCGAGGCGGATGAATTCGACGTGCTTGATCGCGCGGAGACGGCCGAGGAGGGCGTCCAGCTTGGCGTCGGAAAGCAGCAGCGGGTCGCCGCCGGAGAGCAGGACGTCGCGGATCTCGGGATGGGCCTCGATGTACTTCAGGCCGGCCTCGAGCTCGGGATGGAAGTCGTAGGCCTGGGCGTTGGAGACCAGGCGGCTGCGCGTGCAGTATCGGCAATAGGCAGCGCAACGGTCGGTGACCAGGAACAGCACGCGGTCGGGGTAGCGGTGGACGATGCCGGGGACGGGCATGGTACCTTCCTCGCCGACGGGGTCCTCGGATTCGCCCGGGGCGACGTAAGACTCCTCGATACGCGGGATGACCTGCCGGCGGACCGGGCAGTTCGGATCCTTGGGGTCGATCAGGTTGAAGAAGTGGGGCGTGATCGACAGGGACAGCTTATGCGGGGCGAACAGGCACCCTTCCCGCTCTTCCTTGGTCAGTTCGAGGCGCTCCTCGAGCTGCGCCAGCGTCGTGATCCGGTTACGGAGCTGCCAATGCCAGTCGTTCCACTCCGCGGCGGGCACGTCTTTCCACAGGCCTTGGCCGGCATGCCAGTTTTCGCGGAGGTCCTGAGGATACATCGGCTAAGCCCGACATCCTAACGACCGGGAGGCGTAATGCAAACGGGGAAGCAAACCGGGGTTACGGGAGCGGCGGCGGCCCCTTGCGCCTGAACCAGCCGGCGAACGGATGCCAGAGCTGGCCGAAATAGCCCGTCGGCACCGGCTCGGTCGCGCCGAAGTTCTGCGGCAGGCGATCCTTGGGCATGTAGTAAGTCCCGAAGAGGATATCCCACAGCGGCAGCAGGCCGGCGAAGTTCTTGTCGATGGCCGCCGGATCCTTCGAGTGGTGCCAGCGATGGAAGACCGGCGTGGCGATCACCGCACGCAGCGGACCGAAATCCCAGTCGACGTCGGCGTGCAGGAAGATCGCGTAGAAGGTCAGGAAGCCCGTGACGCCCGCCGTGACGGTCGGATCGAAGCCGAGGAACAGGATCGGGACCGCCGGGGCGATCTTGTCGACGGCTTCGTTGACGGGATGCACGCGCACGGCCGAGAGCCAGTCGAGGTCCTCGGAACTATGGTGCACCGCATGGAACGGCCACCAGGCGCCGGTGTGGAAGAGCCGGTGGATCCAGTAGCCGAGGAAATCCGCGAGGAGGTAGATCTCCACGGCCTGCAGCCAGACCGGCTGCGCTGCGACCGGGCCGAAGCCGTGATACAGACCCGCCTTGGCGGCCTCGCCTGTGGTCACGCCCGCGATGACGAGCACGACGAAGGGCACGATCAGCAGCACCCGGGAGGCCTGCTTGAAGAACTCGACGGTGAAGAAATACGCGGCGTCGGTGAGCATGCCGGGACGGAAATAGCCTGGCCGACGACGCGCGCCCATCACGCGTTCGATGACATAAAAGACCAGGCCCACGAGAAGGAGCCCGATGAGGTGCTTCTTCGCGTGGGCCAGGAGTTCCATGCCGGGCGCTTACTTCTTCTCGACGACCCACATGTTGCGGAACTCGACGGCGTCGCCGTGCCACTGCAGGCCGAGCGGGAGCTTGTCCGCGTGCTTCGCGTAAGGGGGATTCTTCTTATGGCTGCTCGGACCGATGTATTCGGTGCCGTCCTGGACCTTGACGCCGTTCATGACGACGGTGATGCGGGTCTTGCTGGCGACGGAACCGTCGGCGTTGAAGCGCGGGGCGGTGAACTCGATGTCGTAGCTGTTCCAGGTACGGGACGGCAGGCAGGCGTTGTAGGCCGGCGGCTGCTGGCCGTAGATCGCGGCGGTCATGCCGTCGGCGTAGGTCTCGGTCTTATAGCAATCGAGGACCTGGAGCTCGTAGGTCTTCATGAAGAAGATGCCGCTGTTCGAGTTGCCCTGGCTCTTCTTCTTGGGATCGGTGTCGTAACCGGCGGCGGAGCGCCATTCGACGTGGAGGGTGATGTCACCGAAGCTACGCTTGGTGCGGATGCCGTTGCTGCGGGCGGTCATCACGCCGTCCTTGATCTCCCAGGTCACCGGGACCTTGAGCTTGGCGTTGGGCGTCGCGTCCGGCTCCCACTCGTTGGCGGAGTCGGCGCCGCCGACGAGGACGATCGCACCGGCCGGGGCCGGGGCTTCGTTGCACTTCAGCTTGGCGGCATCGGCGCGGGGCGGCTGCGGGCGGGCCGAATCATGGACTCGCCACTGGGTGCCGGGGATGAAAGGGGTGTCGGTGTAGCCTTCGGCGGCGACCAGGCCGCTGGCGGCCAAGAGGGAGAGCAAGGAAGCGATACGCATGGGAGGTAGGGGTGAAGACAGGCTGGCCGACCATAGGTTCAACGGAAAGGGAAATTAGGGCTAGGGCTGGGGCCAGGGCTGGGGCTGGGGCCAGCCGCTCCAGACACCCGCCGCCTGCCACCCGAAGAGACTACCCCCACCCCTACCCCTATATCGGGGCATTTTCCTTCATTCTAGCCCTATCCCTAGCCCTAGCCCTACCCCCGCTTCGGCCCAATTCCATTGCCCTTCCCCACCCAATTGCCCAACTTACGGCCCATGTCCGCGCCCAAGGCCCGCTTCACCCTCGAATTCGAAAAGCCCCTCCGGGAGCTCGAGGACAAGATCAACTCCCTCCGCGCCTCCTCCGAGTCCGCCGGGATGGACGTCTCCAAGGAGGTCAAGTCCCTCGAGGCCAAGATGGAGCAGACCCGCCGGGAGGTCTACGGCAACCTGAACCCCTGGCAGCGCGTCCAGCTGGCCCGCCACCCCCGTCGCCCCTACTCCCTGGACTACATCGGCATGCTGTTCGACGACTTCCAGGAGCTGCATGGCGACCGCCTCTACATGGACGACGAGTCCACGGTCGGCGGCACGGCGTTCTTCGAAGGCCGCCCGGTCATGGTCATCGGCCAGCAGAAGGGACGCGACACGAAGGAGAACCTCCGCCGTAATTTCGGCTGCCCGAATCCCGAAGGCTACCGCAAGGCCCTTCGCCTGATGAAGATGGCCCACACCTTCGGCCTCCCCATCATCACCCTCGTCGACACCCCCGGCGCCTTCCCCGGCATCGGCTCCGAAGAGCGCCACGTCGCCGAAGCCATCGCGGTCAATCTCCGCGAGATGAGCCAGTTCGGCGTGCCGATCATCACCTTCGTCATCGGCGAAGGCGGTTCCGGCGGCGCCCTCGGCATCGCCGTCTCGAACAAGGTCTACATCCTCGAGAACGCCTACTACTCCGTGATCTCGCCCGAAGGCTGCGCCGCGATCCTCTTCAAGGACCGCGCCCATGCCCCGAAAGCCGCCGAAGCCCTGCGCCTCGACGCCCCCAATCTCCTCAAGCTCGGCGTCGTCGACGGCGTCGTGAAGGAACCGCTCGGCGGCGCCCAGGAAGACCCGGCCGCCACGGGCTCCGCCATCCGCAAGACCCTCCGCGATTCGCTCGCCGACCTCTCCAAGGCCTCGCCCGAGAAGCTCATCGCGATGCGTTACGCGAAGTTCCGGGCGATGGGCGTGTTCTCGGAATAAGCCTGCGGACAAGGCCAGAAAAGAGGGGCGCCGATCGGCGCCCCTTTTCATTACGCGTCGTCCCGACGGTTCAGCCGCCGTTGGACAGCACGCGGATGTAACGGGTGTAGTTACGACCGTGCTGGAAGACGATGCGCTTGAAGTCGGCGTCCGGGATCTTCTGGTTGTCGTTCACCATCTGCAGGGAACGCAGTTCCTTCGAGCCTTCCGGCGTGAGGATCGTGACCGAGACCTCGACGGCCTTGAGCGAGTAAGGCAGGTACGGAATGGCCGTGGTCGTCGACATCCGGAGCGGGAGGTTGTCGGGATAGATGCGGTCGGCGAACACGCGCAGGCGGGAACTGTAGTAATCGAAAGGATGGATGTTCGGCCAGGCACCGGGCAACGGCATCGGCACGGCCGGGGCGGAGTTCGGGGCGAAGCGAAGGGCGACGTCGGAGGCCTGCGGAGGCTGGGTGAGTCCGCGGGCGACGCCTTGTCCGGTGCTGTACATCGCGAGGTACCCCCCCTGCGAGGCCGGCATGGCGGACTTGTCATCGCCACGTCCGACAAGGACGACCGGACGCAAGGCCTGGGGCTGGCGACCGAGCGGGTCCTTCAGGAAGCTGGTGTTGGCGGCCTGGGCCGCGTCACCGGCGGTCGCGGGCAGCATCGAGCTGCACCAGAAGACCATGTTCATCGCGACGACGTTCGAAGCGATGAAGTTGTTCTCGTCCATCGTCCAGCACGGGGTCGTGCTGGCGACATTGGCGTCGATCAGCGTGCGGGTCTCGTAATCGGGATTCGGGAGACGGGAGTAGTTCGCGAAGCGGCGGGAGCCGGACCAGTAGTCCCATGGGGTGCGGGGCTGGTCGATGGTCGAACTCAGGATGAGGGGCATCGCCTCAGCGAACGTGCTCTCGGA
The DNA here is from genome assembly GCA_046052185.1 of Verrucomicrobiota bacterium. Classification (GTDB taxonomy): domain Bacteria; phylum Verrucomicrobiota; class Verrucomicrobiia; order Opitutales; family UBA953; genus UBA953. The sequence goes on from JBJOMV010000053.1 coordinate 9,841, forward strand.
GTCGATCAGCGTGCGGTACACGCCGTACACCTGCTGGATCTTCTCGCCCGGGGCGTCGAACGGCGAGCGCTGGCCGATGCGGTAGGCGACGGCGGAGACGTCTCCGCGCAGGGCGCGACGATTGGCTCCGGGAGTCCAGCGCGGGCGGTCCGGCGGCGCGGAGAACAGCATGACGATGGGATGGTCGGTCGGCTGCAGGTTGCCGACGGCGCCGGGCGCGCCGGTGACGTCAGCGCTGCCGGGGACGACGATCTCCATCCAGCAACGGCCGTCGGCGCGGAGCACGGCGGTCGAGAAATCATTGTCCATCGCGTCCAGGACGCCGCGCGCCTCGGACTGCGTGGAGAGGTCCGCGACCGCGCGGTCATAGACGCGCAAGGTGTCGGAGGCGATGGAGACGACGGTGAGGACGATCACCACCATGATGGCGGTCGACACCATCACCTCGAGCAAGGTGAAGCCGGCGCGGACGGAGCGGAGCACGTTTTTCATCGGCTGATGACGATGTTCTGGACGACGAGGGGAGTCTCGGTGCGCGTGCTGAACTCGCTGAAGGCGCTGTAGTCGTGCGGGAAGAACTCGGCGACGACGGGCAGGTAGGCCAGGGCGTAGGCGGAAGGCTGGGGCGGCACCGGGGAGGTCGCCCACGGCGGCGCGGGCACCCGGTTGAGGCGCGGCTCCAGGTTGGCGGGATCGATCTCCGCGCGCTGGCCGACGAGCAGCTTGGAAAGCGAGAGACGGACGCGCATGGGGGCGCCGATGATGTTACGTCCGCCGGCGGCGGCCTGCGACAGGTTGTTACCGTTGCAGTAGGCGACCTCGATCATGGAGGGATTGGAGAACAAGGCGTAGGTGGCGTCGCCGGTCTTGTCGTTCTCCGTCGCGACGATCTTGCGCTCGTAGACGTAGAGCCAGACGGCGTTGTTGCCGTTGTCCCGGGCGCGCTGCAACAGCCGGTAGGCGATGTCGAAGTTCGAGGCCGAAGGGTTGCCGCCGTCGAGGTTCAGGCCCGCGTCCATGATGTAGCGGTTGTTGTTCGGGACGTTCTCGGCGGTGGCGTCGACGTAGACGATGGAACGAGGATTGTCCAGGGCGCCGACCAGACGGCTGACGCCGGCGAGCGCGCGGTTCGTCTGCATGATGTCGTCGACCTGCTGGAAGGTCGAACCGAGGATGCCGACCAAGGAGAGGATGGCCACGCCGACGATGCCGATGGCGAGGGTCACCTCGATCAGCGAGAAGCCCGGACGGGAGGAAGGAGTCGTGCTTGCAGGAGTCATCGGGAAGGGAAATTAGCGGGCCTTGTCCATTTCATCGGCGTCGAGCGTCATCGAGACGTCGCCGTTGGGGCGCAGGGAGAGGGCGGCGAACTGGTTCTCGGAGCCGACGTCGATGGCGGCCCGGCCAGCGCCGGTGTTACGCACGACGCCCTTGGCCAGGACCAGGAGGACGCGGCCGAGATGGTTCGAGGAACCCGAGCCCTGGAGCTCGACGTAATACCAGCGCTTCGGATTGAACTCGGCGGTCATCTCCGAGAGGGCCATCGGCTGGGTGGTCGGGGCGTACTCCATCCAAGGCGGGGAGCTGGCAGGCGAATCCTTGGTGTTGGAGCCGATCTGGTCGGCGAGCTGGCCGATCGAACTGCGACGGGTATTGGCCGCCACGGCGAGTTCCATCGTGGTGGTGGTGTCGGAAGCCGGCGGCACGAAGACGACCCCGGTCGGCAGGAGCTGGGGAGGTTCCGGCGAGAACCAGCGGTAAGGCGCGACGGAAGTGTTGGTGACCGTGGCCGGATCGGCGCCCGCGAGGGCCGGGTCCGCCGAGCCGACGCCGCCGACGGCGATGACGAACTGGCGGAGGTGGTTGGCTTCGTCGTTCGGGTCGTTGAGGATGAGCAGGCGATAGCGCCCGTTGTAAGTCACGCCGCTGGTGCCCGGACCGCGGTTCATCAAGGCCATCGCGCGGGCCGTGCGGATGGAGGAAGCGAGGAAGCGCTGCCCGGCCGGCAGACCGCCGCCGTCACCCGTCGACAGCCCGAGGAACAGGGTCGAGATCAGCAGGATGATCGTGATGACCAGCAGGAGCTCCACCAAGGTGAAGCCCTTCCGGACGGCTTTGCGTACGGAGGTCATTGGATGGCGATGACCTGGGCGAAGTCGCTAGCGCCGAGGCTGTCGTCGTAATTGCCGAAGTCAGGGGCGATGTCGGTGGTGTAGATGATGACGCGGGCCGGGATGCCGGTGGCGAGCGTGATGGCGCGGATATCGGCCGGCACGGAAGCCGCGCCGCCGGGTATGTCGTTGATGTTGCGGATGCTCGTGTTGCTGTCGGTGTCGAAGATCACGCGGATCTTGCGATTGGCGAAACGGTCGACGAGCATGCTGGTGTCGGTGAAGCCTTCGTGGCTCTCGAAGTCATCCTTGCCGAAGGCGCAGAACTCCTCGGCGTTCTTGTTCAGGGCCTTGCGGTTCTCGGGGGAGAGCGCGGTGCCGGTCGGCATGCGGCCGGAGATGGCCATTACGAACCGCTGGTTCACGGCCTGCTGCTCCAGGGTGTGGACCGTATCGACGGTCGTGCGGTAAGGCGGGTTGATATTAGGGTAGAAGCCGTAGACCTGCTTATAGCGGGTGATGCCGCCGGCCCACTGGGTGAAGGCGGTCTGGGCCGAGGCCTGACGGGCCCGCTTACGGATGCCCCCGATGGCCGGAAACAGGACGGCCGCGAGGACGCCGATGATGGCGATCACGGTGAGCAGTTCGACAAGGGTGAAACCGGAGCGACGACGGGGAGTCATAGGGAAAGGAAGACTGAGGGGAGATGACATTCTACGGCCCTCCCCTCCGCCTTGAACAGCCAAAACCCTCGGTCAGCGGATGGCCACGAAGCAGGCGACGGCGACCGCGGTGGGCAGCAAAGCCCAGAGAAGGAGCCGAAACGGGGAGACCCCGGGTCCGAAATGGGGGGCCAGGATGGACTGCCCGGCGGGATTGGGGGCGTTGGCGATGACGGTCAGGCCGCCGCCGGCCAGGGCTCCGGCCACCACGGCATGCCGGAGGGCTTCGGCTTCCGCCCCGGGAGCGGCCAAGGCCGGGACCTGGGCGGCCAGGTAGGTGATCGCGGCGTTGTCGTTGAAAGAGGTCAGGAAGGTCGAGACGGCCATGAGCGCGCCTTCGTTCAGCCGCATGATGACCGGGGAGATCCACCAGCCCTGCAGCCCGCCGAGGACGACCAGGCCGGCCAGGAAGAAGCCGACGAGGAGCGGGCCGCGCAGGCGGACGGGGTCCTGCCACTGCGGCGTGGCGACGGTGAACGCGAGGAAGACCAGCAACCCGCCGGTCATGAGGATCGGACGATGCCCCGCGAGCATGGCGACCGTCCAGACCATCAGCAGGAGGTGCACCGCCGTCACCCAGACGGGGATCGCTTCCCGGCGCGGGGCGGCTGACTCGTCCGCCTTCAGCTGCGTGAGCTCAGTCCGGAAGACGAGCAGGTAAGCGAGATTGGAGACGAGGATCGCGGCGATGGCGGCCCAGCCGTAGTGCGCGAAGACGTCCGCCGTGGACCAGCTCCACTTGGACGCCACCATCACGATGGGCGGCGCGGCGAAATTCGTCAGGGCGCCGCCGACGGAGATGTTCACGAAGAGCAGCGCCAAGGTGGCGTATTTGAGGCGGTCGGTGGGCCGCAGGACATAGAACTGCGAGGAGAGCAGCAACGCCCCGATGGTCATGGCCGCAGGCTCCGTGATCAGCGAACCGAACAACGGGGCCAAGGTCAGGATGACGAACCAGCGCGCCGCGGTGCCGTCGCCCAGCAACCAGGCCACGCCCCCGAGCAGCCGCGCCGCCAAGGCCATCACGGGCCGCGCGGCGGCGAGCGTCATGATGATGAAGACGAAGAGGGGCTCGACGAACTTGGACGGGCCGGCCGGCGGCACGCCCGCGAGCACGGCGGCGTAATCCCCGCTTTCGACGTAACGGCAGGCGAAATCCCAACCCTTGCCCGGCCAGGCGATCAGGAGGCCGAAGAGGACGAAGGTCCAGATGCCGAAGACGGCTTCGACCTCGCCGAGCAGGTGCATGACGGCGGCGCGCAGCGAGGAAGACTCCCCGCGGTCGTTGACCGGCGCCCTGCCCTCGCGGACAGCCTCGCGATGGGCCTCCTCCAGCTTATGCGCGGCCCGCGCGAAAAGCGGCGCGGAGAAGGCATGCAGGATCGCGAGCCCGAACACGACGCTGGCGGCCAGCAGGAACGCGTCCTGCCGGACGGCCTCCGCAAGTTGCGTCCAGAGATCGGGCGTCGTGGGCATGCCCGAAACAAAACCGCCCCCCGCCGCTTGGCAATCCCCACCGCCGCCTAACGCTTGCCCGGCTCATCCGGCCGGGCGCCGCCCAAGGCCCGGATGAGGTCCACCTGGGCCGTGATCCGCTCGAGACGGACCTCCGCCACCGCGGCCAGCGATTCGGCCTGGTCACGTCGGGCCACCAGGAGCTCGGAAGGACCGGCCTGGCCGGCGCCCTGACGGGCTTCGGCGACGCGGAAGGCTTCCCGGGCCGCGCGGG
>JBJOMV010000054.1:0-14348 GCA_046052185.1 Verrucomicrobiota bacterium
TGCGATACGCACCGTAGGCGACGTAACTGGAGGAAGGGCAGGTCGGCGTGAGCAGGTTGGTGCACTCCTTGATCTTGGGCACGAGCGCGCGATAGGGGATGCCGCAGGGAATCCAATTCGGGTTGGGGGAATTGTCGAAGACCGCGCCTTCCATCCAGACGCGGCCGTCCTTGACGATGCAGCGGGCGTGATGGAAGTCCGGCGGCCACCAGATGAGCCCGACCGAGTCTTCGACGGGCACGGGGTTGTGCTTGCGCAGATGCGCTTCGGTCAGGACGAAGTCGCCGACGAGGCGACGTCCGTTCCGGACATAAAACGCGCGAGGCCAGCCGCCGTTATCCGTGAATTCGTCCTTGGTCAGACCCCAGGCGCCCCAGGCCTTGCGCGTGGATTCCGGGACCGAAGGATCGTTGCCCAGATACCAATAGAGGCCTTGGATGTAGCTGCGCGAGGTCCGGATCATCTCCGCCCGATCGGCGTACGAAGCGGTCGGGTAGCCGTGATTGAAGCCGGTGAAGTTGCTGGCTAGCGAATGCCAGGAGCCGGGGTCCGTCTTGCCGTTGGGTATGCCGACGCCCGGGGCGTCGATCTTGCCGCCTGCGGCGAGGTAACGGCGTTGGAGTTCATAGCGGGCCGGATCGTAGTCGGCCGGCTTCTCGATCGGGGTGCGGTCGGCGGCCCGGGTCAGGCAAAGGCGGAAGCAGTAGCCCTGGATGCCGTCGTCGGGGTCGCCGTCCTTGCCCGACGGAGCGGGCTGGACGCCGTAGATGAGCCCGCTCGTGGGGTCGCCCGGCCGGACGTAGGGGTCGATACGCTTGTCGAGCTGCTTGTGCTTGCTGTCGAGCCGCAGGCCGTTGGTCGTCTCCCCATATTTCGCATTACCCTCTCGGCCGACGGCGAAGCTCAGGCCCGCGAAGGCCAGCAGGTCGCCCTCGTAGGTGGCGTCGATGAAGACCTTGCCCTTGATCACGGCCCCGTTCTCGCAGGCGATCGAGACGATCTTCAGCTTCTCCATGGTCACCCCGCCGGCCTCGCGCAGGCGATGGCCACGGAGCACGGTGACCCGCGCTTCTTTGACCCAGGCGTCGTAGACTTCTTCGGCGACATGGGGCTCGAAGCGCCAGAGCCCCGTGTTCTTGGTGCCGTTCGCGGCGATGGCGTCGAAGGCCCCGTTGCGGTTATACTTCAGGCTGATGCGTCGGTAGAACTCCCGGGCGAGGCCGCCGACGGCGGGGCTGTTGCGGATTTCCTTCTGGTTGTCGATGTCCGTCCCGCCGAGGCCTTCGACCGCCATGCCGCCGAGGTGCTGGCCGGCTTCGACGATGATGACCTTCTTCCCCAGCTTCGCCGCCTGGATGCCGGCGATGACTCCCGCGCTCGTCCCGCCGTAGATCACGATATCCGCCTGGTGGGTCTCGGCGGAGAGCGCCGCGACGAGGAGGAGGGGCAGGGATGCGAGGAGGCGCATGGATCGAGGACACGAGGTATGGAGGGCCGGAGGACCGGAGGCGAGAGCGGGTTGCTGTTCGGGTAGGGTCGGGACCGCGTCACGACATAGCGGTATCGAGGTAGGGACAGCACCACGTGCTGTCCTAGTTCGCCGCAGGGCGAACCATGGTAGGGGCACGATTTATCGTGCACTCACGTGAGGAGGGCGCGACGAAGCCACGCCCCTACCTTCGGCCGCCCTGCGGCGGCCATCACGCAGCTATGTCGCCACGCAGTGGCGACCCTACCTAAAGATACAGGGTTAGGACAGCACGTGGTGCTGCCCCTACCTCCGAAACTCCGGCAACAGCTCAGGCGTCGCGCCGGGCTTGGTGCAGACGAAGGCGGCGACGTCGACGGCGCGCTGATGGATACGGGAAAGGTCTTCGCCGCGGAGCAGGCCGATGGCGAGGGCGGCGGAGAAGGAGTCTCCCGCGCCGACGGTGTCCACGACGGCGACCTTCGGGGCGGTCTTCTCGTCGTATTGACCCTTATGCCAGACGAGCGAGCCGGCTGCGCCGCGGGTGAGGGCGACGGTGTGCAGGTCGAAGCGCTGGGCGACGGAGAGCACGAAGGCTTTCTCGTCCTTGGGTAGCCCGAGCAGGTCGGCGACAACGGGGACTTCGTCGTTGTTCAGTTTGAACACGTTGGCGAAGCCGAGGGAAGATTCGATGACCTCACGGGAGTAGAATTGCTGACGCAGGTTGACGTCGAAGATGCGGAGGCAGTCGGCGGAGGTGTTCTCGAGGAACTCGCGGACGGTGCGGCGGCTTTCCGGGGCCCGCTGGGCGAGGGAGCCGAAGCAGACCGCCTGGCATTTCTTGGCCAGCAGGGCCAGCGACTGGTTCCAAGCGATATGATCCCAGGCCGGGTCGGCCGCGAAGACGTAGCTTGCCTGCTTGGCGGCATCGAGGGTCACCGTGACCGTGCCCGTCGGGTGCTCGTTGCGCTGGAGGAGCAGGGTATGGACGTTCTTGGCCGAAAGGGACGCGAGGGCGTCGTCGCCGAGCTTGTCCCGTCCGACGGCGCTGACCACCCAGGCGTCGCCACCGAGGCCGGCGGCATGGCAGGCGAAGTTCGCCGGCGCCCCGCCGAAGTGGGCCGCATCCGGAAAGACGTCCCAGAGCACTTCGCCGAGGCCGACGAGGTTAGGGCGGACGATCTCGGGATTCATGTCAGCGAGTCAGCCCGCTATTGCCTGAGATGTCGATGTCGGAGCATCCCTCCGCAGCCGGGATGTCGCGGACGGGCCCCTCGAACCGGTTGCCTTGGATCACGATGCGTGAGCCCCCGGGCATGAAGGTCATGGCATGCTGGGCGTTCGGTCCACTGATGAAGCGGTTATTCCTTAGGGTGACGTCGCCATAGGTGCCGCCGACTTCGTACGTCGTGAAATAGATTTCGGCGTAATCCTCGTAGTCGCCGGTCACGAAACTTCGCCGCCCACGCTTGGGGTCGGCTTCGCACTTGGTCGTGTTCCGTTCGAAGACGTTGTCGGTCATCGTCAGGTTGCGCGGCTGATTGATCCAGGAGCCGCGGCCGCCGTTGCGGAAGGTGTTGCCGCGCACGGTGACGTCCGTGCAGGACTTCTCGATGCTGACCACGCGGGAGCCGTTGGTGCCGTCGACGAAGTTATCCGTGATCAGCGCGTCCTGGCAGAATTCGGCGAGGAAGAAGGCGCCCATGCGGGATCCCGTGATGCGATTACGGTCGAAGACGATCCGCCGGCTCTTCTGGATGTGCATCGTGTCGCCGAGGGCGCTCAGGGTGTTGCCCCGGACCTCGACGTCCTCACAGCCGACGAGGTCGAGGGCGCCTTTGCCCGGGCCGGCGCCGTTGGGCGAGTAGAGGGCCAGGTGGGCGTAAAAGAGCGGGGTGATCAGTTTGGTCTTCGGTCCGGCGGAAGTCTGGAAGCGGATCGGGGCGCCCAAGGGCTTATCGGCGATGCGGACGTAGGTCGGGGTGCTTTCGATGACGAAATACTGGCGACCGCGGACGAGGTTGGCGGGCAGGGTGTCCCCGAAGAAGCAGAGGGAGTCGTAGCCGCGGACGGCATCGAGGCCTTCGCGGACTTTGGATACCGGCAGGGGCTTGGTATTCGCGAAGAAGACGCGGTCGTCTCCGGCTTCCATGCGTACGCCGTCTTTCACCAAGTCGTTCCGGAAGTATTTCCGCGCATGGGCGTGTTCGGTCGGGCCGTACTCCTCCGGCCAGACCGTGATCTGCCAGAGATAGCCGTAATCCCACATGTATTTGCCCGTGCGCTCGAGTCGGCAGTCCGTGACGTGGATTCCTTTCGCATAGGTGAGGACGCCACGCTCATTCGCCTTCTGCTCGGCGCCGAGCACCGTGATGGCCGCACCGGCGAGGTCATCGGCTTCGATCCCGTCGAAGCGGAGGTTCTCGGTCCGGCCGCCGACGGAGGTCGTGATCAGGATGCCGCGGGTATTGACGTTGGGCTCCCAGGTATTGTCGGCGCGGGACTGATCGAAGACGTGGCCGACGAAGTGGCCGCCTTTCCAGGTGAGGTTACGGATGTTCTCGCCTTGGAAGACCACCGCCCGGGCCTTGTCGCCCATGCGCTCGGGCAGCCGGAAGGTGACGCCGTAGGCGATGACCGTCAGGTCCGATTTCAGCGGAATCGGGACGGCTCCGTCCACGTCGTATTCCCCCGGCGGGATGACGAGCGTATCCCCCGGCTTGGCCGTCTCGAAGGCGCGACGTAGGGAGGCGACGTCAATGGAGGGGGCGACGCAGCCGCTGAGCAGCGAGTTGACCAGGATGAGCAAGCCGAGGACGCGGGGTGTCATGAGGGGCGTGTGTCGGGTTCTTCAATGAAGGTCGGGTAGTTGTCTTCCGGAACGTATTCGCTGTCGGTCCGGCTGGCTGCAGGGGGTTCCTGCGCGGGGCTGCTGCTGGCGGCGGTGACGAGGCCGAAGGCGCCGAGGATGACTCCGCGGAGGGCGTCGCGTCGGCTGATGCCGGCGGGATGGCTACGGTCGGGGTTGTCAGGCATCGGTGAAGGGGCCGGCATCGCGGCGGGAGAGGATTTCGCGGACCTTGCGGCCATCGACGGTGGCGACTTCGGCCTTGGTCTCGCAGGCCAGGGCGGCGGCCACGCCGGCGGCCTCGCCGAGTGCCATCGCGGTCACGGTCACGCGGGAGGAGGCCGACGCCACGTGGGTCGCGCTGTGGCAACGGCCGGCCACCAGCAGATTGCCGACCTTCTGCGGTATCAGCGTGCGATACGAGATGTCATAGGGCTTGGGCTGGAAGCCGGAGCCGGCGAACGGCTTGTCCGTGGTGGTCTTGCGAGGATGTATGTCGAGGAACCAGCAGCCCGTGGCGATGGCGTCGTCGTGGCGTCGGGTCGTCTGCAGGTCTTCGACCGTCAGGCGTTCGACACCGAGGATGCGCCGGGTGTCGCGGATGCCGACATAGGGTCCGGTCGAGATGAGATAGCTGTATTTGAAGGCCGGGACCTTTTCCTTCCACTCGCGGAAGATCGTCCAGGCGTCCTGGCGGCCTTGCATCTCGCAGCGGGTGAGGTCGGCGGCGTCGGTCGCATCGCCGGCGATGCGGGTGGCGTGGATGTAGGCTTCGTCCTTCGCGAAGGCGAAGATCAGGCCAGGGCCGTAGAACTCCGGCAGCTTGCCCGCCTTGTGGGCGTCGATGAGCGCCTGCTTGGCCGCCGGGCCCATTTCTTTGTTCGGTGTGACGTTGCCGATGCGGAAGTGCATCGTCAGCGGCATCATTTCCGGATTCTTCTCCGAAGGGCAGCCAGCCCAATGGGCGACATCGGCGTCGCCCGTCGCGTCGATCACCTGACGGGTCTCGATGCGGACCAGTCCGTCCTTGTTGGCGACGATCACGGCCGTGATGAGGCCGCCCTTGGTCTCGACGTCGCAGACCAGCGAGTGGTAGAGCACGCTCAGGTACTCGGAGTGACGACGGATGAGTCCGTCCATGAGCAATTTGAACTCGTCGGTATTCGGAATCCGGACCGAGCCCCAGTATTTCGTGATGAGGTCGGCCGGGAGGTCGTCAATGCGCTTGGCGTCAGGCTTGGCCAAGCCGAGCTCCCGGAGGAATTCCAGGGCGACCCCGCGGACGACGAAGCGGCCGCTGGGCTTGTCGATCAGTCCGTCGAAGTAGGGTAGGCCGACCGCGGTAATGATGCCTCCCGCGAAGCCGGCGCGCTCGATGAGGAGCGTCTTCGCCCCGGAGCGAGCGGAGGCGAGGGCGGCCGCGGAGCCGGCGCAACCGCCTCCGCAGACCAAGACGTCGGTCTTGATGGTTTTCATGCTCAAATATCAGCCCCAGTATTGGGCGGTCTTGCGCTTCAGGAAGTCGGCGCTGCGGCGGAGCTGGTCGATGCCGTCGACGCCGTCCTCGATGCTGATCCAGCCGTCGAAGCCGACGCGCTTGAGCTCGGTGAAGATGGCGTCGTAGTCGTTGAGGCCCTTGCCGATCTCGCCGTGGCGGAGGCGCTTGGCGTAGCCGGCGGCGCCGCCTTCTTCCTTCCGGAGGTCATCCAGCGTGCCTTCGATGAGGTATCGATCCGAGGCGTGCATGGTGACGACGCGGTGTGAGACGCGCTTGAGCAGCGCGATGGGGTCATCGCCGGCGATGTAGGCGTTGCTGGGGTCGTAGTTCACGCCGAAGCCGTCGGAGGGCAGGGCGTCCACCAAGGCGCAGAAGACGTCCATCTTCTGGGCGAATTCGGGATACAGCCAGAAGTCGTCCTTGTAGTGGTTCTCGAGGATGAGCGTCACGCCGCGTTCCTTGGCGTAAGGGATGCAGGCGGTGATGCTGTCGGCCGCGAGGCGGACGCCTTCGGCGTCGGTCAGCTCGGGGCGGCGCTGGCCGCTGAGCACGCGGCAGTAGGAGCCGCCGAGCGCATGGGTCATGTCGATCCAACGCTTCTGCTTGGCGATCTCGGCGTCGCGGAAGGCCTTGTCCGGGTGCGTGAAGTCGGGCGAGCAGCACAGCATCGGGATGGACATCCCGAGGTCGGCGACCTGACGGCGGAAGACCGGCCAGTTGGACGCGTCGGCCATCTCGAGGAAGCCGGCGTAGAACTCCAGGCCCTGCACGTCGAGGGTGGCGGCGAGCGCAAACCACTCGGAGAGCTTCATCGTGCCGTCTTTGCAGAGGGCATGCATGTAGGCCTTCGGGAACGCGGCGATCTTCGGCATGGTCAGGCTTTCTGTCCCGGCAGGGTTTCCGGATCCTTCGGCGGATTGCGGCCGATGAAAGGGTGCTGCTCCAATTCGACCACCGAGCCGCTGATCGGGCCGGCTTCGTCGGCCAGCCAATAGATGGCCGCGGCGGCGATCTCCTCGGGGCTGATCAGACGTCCCGAGGGCGCGTAGACGCGCGGCAGGTCGGCATACCAGTCTTCCTTAAGGCCATGCGACTTCTTGCGCTTGGATTCGTTCTCCGTGAGCACCCAGCCCGGGTTGATCTGGTTGACGCGGACGCCGTTGAGGCGATGGAGCGTGTCGCCGAGGTTGCGGGTCAGGGTCATCAGGGCGCCCTTCGAGACGCTGTAAGGGAGGAGGTTCGGTTCGCCCGAGTAGGCGTTGACGCTGCCGATGTTGAGCACCGCGCCGCGGGTCTGGGACAGGTGGGGCAGGGCGGCCTGGATGAGCAGGAACGGGACGACCGTGTTCACCGCGAGCATCTTGTGGAAGAAGGCCGCATCGGTGGTCTGGATGTTGCCTTGCGCCATGAACGCCGCGTTGTTCACCACGCCGTCGAGCTTGCCGAAGGTCTTCACCGCGAGGTCGACCAGGCGCTGGGGGCAGCCCGGGGAGGTCAGGTCTTCGATATGGATGACGCCGTTGGCCGCGCCGATCTCGCCGAGGGTCGCTTCCGCGAGGTCCTTCTCGAGCCCATGGATGACGACCTTGGCGCCTTCCTGCGCGCAGCGCTTGGCCATGGCCTTGCCGATGCCGGTCGTGCTGCCGGTGATGAGGATGACTTTGTCTTTCAGGCGCATGGTCAGACGGGCTTGAGGACGGATTTCACCACTTCGCCCTTGTGCATCTTCTCGAAGGCCGTGTGCCAGTCGGTGATGGGCCAGACGCCGCCGATGATCGGACGGACGTCGAACTGGCCGCTGGCCAGGAGGGCGATGACGCGCTCCCAGATCGGCCAGTTATGGCTGAAGCTTCCCTGGAGCGTGATGTTCTTCTGCACCAGCGGGTCGAGGTTGAAGCCGAGCGGCTGCGGGCCCCAGCCGACCTTGCTGACCCAGCCGGCGGGGCGCACGATATCGAGGGCGATCTTCAAGGTCGCGGAGGCGCCGGCGGCGTCGATCACGCCGTCGCAGCCGAGGCCGTCGCGCTGCTGGGCCCAGGGCTTGGCGTCGCCGATGATGACTTCGCAGCCATACTGCTTGGCGATCGCGAGGCGATGGGCGTCCTGCGGAAGGCCGACGATGGCGACCTGCGCGCCGCACTGCTTGGCCATGGCGGCGCAGAGGATGCCGATCGTGCCGGGTCCGAGGACGACCACCCGGTCGCCGGGCTCGATGCGGGCGTTCTTCACGACGGCGTTGTAGGCGACGCAGCAAGGTTCGGTCAGGCAGGCCTGTTCGAAGGGCAGGGCGTCGGGCACCGCGTGCAGGATGCGCGAAGGGACGCGGACATACTTGGTCATCGCGCCGTTGACGCCGTAGCCGAAGCCCTTGCGGGTCGGGTCGAGGTTGTAGAGCCCGCGGCGGGTCATCGGGTTGTTCTGGGAGATGATCGCGGCGGTCTCGCTGACCACGCGGTCGCCTTCCTGCCAGCCTTCGACCTTCTTGCCCAGTTCGACGATGCGGCCGGCGAACTCGTGGCCGAGGACGACCGGGTAGTTGACCGGCCAGGAATGGTCGGAGGTCCACTGGTGGAGGTCGCTGCCGCAGACGCCGACGTTGGCGACTTCGAGCAGGACGTCTTCTTCACCGATGACGGGACGGGCGATCTCGCGGATCTCGACGGAGCCCTTTTCGGGGGCGAAATTGACGACGGCGGGGGAGGAGGACATGAGAGAGTATGGAGTATCGAGTATGGAGTATAGGGGGAAAGTTAGCGGCCGACTTTGACGTCACCGTAGGCGTGGACCTTCTGGCAGATGAGGCGCAGGGAGGATTCGAGGTCGCCCGAGGCGGTCTTGAAGGCGTCAGCGTCGATCGTCAGCGGAGCGCCGAGGACCACGAGCGGGGCGCCGTATTCCGGACAACGCACGGCCTGTTCGAGGGTGAGGCCGCCGACGGCTTGGACGGGGACGTTGACGGCCTGCACGACTTCGCGGAGCTGGTCCATCGGGCTGGGCATGCGTAGGCCACGGGCGGCGATGCCGCGGCGTTCGTCGTAGCCGATGTGGTGGATGACGAAATCGCAGCCCAGGTCTTCGCAGAGCTTGGCGCCGGCGACCATGTCGGGACAGCCGAGGTTGTCGCCCATGACCTTCGCGCCATGGTCACGCCCTGCTTGGACGATGACCTTAAGGGTTTCTTCGTGGGCGCGGGCCATGACGACCACATGCGTGGCGCCGGCCTTGGCCATCATCTCGGCCTCGAGGTAGCCGCCGTCCATCGTCTTCAGGTCGGCCACGATCGGGGTCTGCGGGAAGGCCTTGCGCAGGGCGCGGACGCCGTGGAGCCCTTCGGCCAGGATGAGCGGCGTGCCGGCTTCGAGCCAATCGACTCCCGCCCTAAGGGCCATCGACGCGGTCTCGAGGGCCTCGTCGATATTCGTCAGGTCTAGGGAGATTTGGACAATCGGCCGCATGGGGATGAGCCGAGATTGCTGATTGAAACCTTCGGGGCAAATCGGTTTTAGATAATAGTGATAGGTGTTTCGCCTATGCGACCGCAGAGGTATCCCTGTTTAAACTCCAGACGACAACTTTATGCCAAAAACGACACCCGACCGCGAGGAGCTTCTGCGCCGACAGAGGGAGTATCTGCGCGAGGTGGTCATCGACGTGGAGACTATGGCGATCTTCGATTCGCTGCCTGGCTTCCTCTGCTTCCTGAAGAACCGCGCCGGCGAACATCTTTACGCGAGCGGCCTCTGGACCACGCGTCATGGTTTCCGTGAAGCCTGGGAGATGCTGTTCAAGACCGACCAAGACCTCACGCCGGGTGCGATGGCAGAGTCTTATCTCGCCGACGACGCGATCGTCTATCGGACGGGCCAGCCGGTCCTGGACAAGATCGAGATCTGCTTGGACGCGGTCGGCCTGCCCGACTGGCACGTGACGAGCAAATATCCGGTGCGTAACCGCAAGGGCGAGATCATCGGCATCCTCGGCATCTCCAAGGTCTGCATGGGCCAGGCGCCGGTGGCTTCGCTCAACGTGAAGATCGGCCCGGCCACGAAGATGTTGCAGGAGAACCTGCTCGCCTATCCGTCCGCAGAGGTCCTGGCCGACGCCTGCGGTCTCTCGGTGCGTCAGCTCCAGCGTCGCTTCACCGAAGCGCTGGGACTGTCGCCGCGGGATTACTGGATGAAATGCCGGATCCGCGCCGCCTGTGAGAGCATCCGGCGCGGAGACGAGAAACTGGGGGCTTTGTCGGTGCGGCTCGGCTTCTGCGATCAGAGCAGCTTCACCGCGCAGTTCCGACGCCACACCGGGGTCACGCCGACCGCCTTCGCGCGGGGGCGGAAAGCCGAGGGCTAGGTCAGAGCGGCCGGAGGACGCAGCGGCAGGGGGCGCCGTCGCCCTTCGCGATGCGGATCGGCAGGCAGATCATCTCGTAGCGGCCGGGCTTGGCCTTCGCGAGGTTCAGTCCCTCGATGATCCAGACTTTCTTGCCCAGCAGGATGTGGTGGGTCGGGACGGCGTCCTTGTAGAAACCGCCGACGCTGAAGTAGTCGATACCCACGGTGCGGATGCCTTTGTCGACGAGGTATTGGGCGGCTTCCTTGGAGACGTAGACGAAATCCTTGTCGAAGGACTTCTTCTTCCAGCTCACCTGTGAGTTGCGAGTGCGGAAGAGGATGCGCTCGCCTTTCCTGAGCCTCAGCTTCGCGAGTTCGGCGGGCTTGATGGACTCCTTGTCCTTGATCTCGACCACGCGGCACGGGCCGATGACGGCCTCGAAGGGCAGGTCATCCATCGTGCCGAGGCCCTTCAGGAAGTGCCAGGGCGAGTCCATATGCGTGCCCGCGTGGGTGTTCAGGTTGAAGACCGAGACATTGCAGACGTCGCCCTTGGCCAGCGCGGCGTGCGGCTTGATGACCGTCGGCGGATTACCCGGCCAGCCATGCATGCCGTTGGCGAACGGGATGGTGACGTCGATCCACGGGGATTTGCGGGAGGGCATGGCGGAGAAGATGGAGGATGAAGGTTGGATGATAAAGGAGGAAGCGATGTCAGGGGACACGTGGGCAAGGTGACATGGGGGCACGGGGAGATGCAGGGCTCAAGGGGAGACCAGAAGCCGGGAGGGTAGGGTCGGGACCGCGTCACGACATAGCTGTATTCAGTTACGGACGTGATCACTATAGCTTCCTCCCTCAGGTCCGCGCTGCTAGGACAGCACGTGGTGCTGCCCCTACCTCTTGCCAGGTGCGGCGGCTTCCGTCACGAGGACGGAAGTGTTCGGGGAATGGCCGGAATAAAGGGCGAGGTAATGGGTGTCGCCGATGACGGTGGCATTGATGTTGCCGGCTTCGGTCGGGTCTTCGCTGCCGACGGCGATCGCTTCGGAGGCGGGCCACTGGAGCGGACGATCGAAGATGAAGTGAGGGTTGACGACGCGACGACGGAGCACGCCGCCTTTGCCGCGCTGATAATAGTAATTACTGACCAGGCCGGTCTTGGCGTCGAGGACGAGGGTGGGGGTCGAGCCCATGACTTCGCCGATGTTCGTCTGCGCATGTTTCCACGTCACGCCGGCGTCGAGGGAGGTCAGCTGGTGCTGCGCGCGGGCCGTGGTGTTGCCGCCCCAGACTTCGCAGCGTCCGATGGCGAGGATCTTGCCGTCGCCGAGGTGGACCGCCGAGGGCTCGGTAGGCCACTGGGCTCTGCTCAGGCCGGACTCGACCGTGGTCTGCTTCCAGGTGGCGCCGTCATCGGCGCTGGTGAGCGTACCCCAAGCATGATCGTTGCCTTCGGCATAGCTGCCGGAGAACCACAGGCACATCAGGCCGACCTTCGGCACGGTGAAGATGTCCGTGATCTGGACGGGGGCAGGAGAGAGCTTGGGTGTCGTGAGCAGCTGGAAGTTCACGCCGTCGGTGGTACGGTAAAGGTCTTGCTGCCATTCTTTGCCGACGCGGCGGATCCAGAAGAGCGCCGCGCCCTTGGAGTCGAGCCCCTTGCCCACCGGAACCTCGCCGAAACCCGGCGTATTGGCCACCACGGTCTCGGGCGTCCAGGTGCGGCCGCGATCGGAGGAAGTGCGCGCGTAGGCGAGGCGGGCGTCTTCGTGGATCGTGTGCCCGGAGCCGCGGCTGTAGACGCAGACCAGCTTGTCGCCGATCGCCTGCATCATCGGCCAGGAGTTATATCCCTGGGTGCTCTCTACGACGAAGGGCTTGGGGGTCGCGGCCAGCGGCGTGACTTTCACCAAGGCCAGGCCGGCGGGGCGGATGAAGGTGTTGGCCGGGTCTTTCGGCTCGCGTTGGATACGCACGCTGAGCGGAGCCCCTGGTACGATGCTCCGATAGGATTCGAGCACGATGGTGCGGGTGACGAAGGCCTGAGTCGGCACGGACGTACGGACCGGATTGCCGAGGTAGCGTTCGCCGACCGGAGCGTTCTCGATCATCTGCGAAAGGTGGACGCGGTAGACGTCCTCGAGTCCAGGTTCGGCGGCGGCTTCGTCGGTGGTCACGACGATTTCGACCTTCACCGCGGCGCAATCGACCGGAAGGGCGACGAGGCCGGCGACAGACTGGCCTTCGGTGCCGCCGGACAGCGACCAGACCGGGAGGTAGGTCGTGCCATTGGACATCGTCACCAAGGAGGGTTTGCCCGTGGCGATCGAGAGCTGATGGGCCGTCAGGATGATCGGCTCATGACCGGCGGCGACGCCTCGGGTGATCGAGGTCAGGAGGACGAGCAACGGGAGGAAGACTCTCATGGGGCGAGGGGAGTGTCGGCTTGCAGGGCCTAATAGCAAGCCAGCGGACCCATGCCCCCAGCCGCTCTCCGTGTTCACCTGTCATGGGTAGGGTCGGGACCGCGTCACGACATAGCTGTATCGAGGTAGGGACAGCACCACGTGCTGTCCTTGTTCGCCGCAGGGCGAACCGAGGGTAGGGGTACGATTAATCGTGCACTCCCATGCGTAGGGCGCGGCGTAGCCACGCCCCTACCTTCGGCCGCCCTGCGGCGGCCGGTTGCTTCCAACCGCTCGCCCCTGCCTATTTGCTGACCTTCACCACCGCCGGATGCGCCAGCGAATTCCAGCAGGCGTCGAAGAGTTTGGCGTCGGGTTCGCCATCGGTGACCACGAAGCGGTAGCGGGTGACGTAGGGCTTGCCCGGCTGGATGGAGAAGGCGCCGAGCTTCTGCGGGACAATCGAGAAGTAGGGCATGTCGGGATGCAGGCGCAGGGGTACCGGGAAGCGGAAGTTATCAGGGTGTCCCAGGACGGCGGTGCCAGAGATGCCGGCTTCGGTCTTGCCGCCGAGGTAACACCAGCGCACGCGGTTGCCGTCGCCTTTCTTGCGGTCGGTGAGGCCTTCGGAGGTCAGGAAGCGGGCGCCGTCCTTGCCATCCCATGCCTCCGGGCCGCGGAGTCCGAAGCTACCGTAATGGTATGCAGGCAGCTCGAGCGGATCGTTGGTCGCGCAGGTCTGCGTGGTCGTCAGATCGAAGACATGCATCGGCTTTGGGGCGCCAGCCACCGCATAAGCACGTACCGACCAGCGGTCGATGAGCGCATCGGTCGGGGCGTGCCCACTCAGGTCGGTCATGCGCAGCTCGGCGTCGAAGCCACCATGGACTTCGCCGGCCCAGGTTCGCCCGATGGCCCGCAGTTGCTCTTCGCCTTTTTTCGACTGCATGTTCCAGAAGTCAGTGGTGCGACCCTGAAAGACCGCCTTGGTGAAGGGCGTCCAGATGCCGTGATGATGGGCATGGTTGGACGGGTAATCGCCCGTCACGATGGCGCCGGAAGGCGAGCGGACGGGGTGCAGGTAGCCGGCGCGGAGGATCTCATCCTTGATGTCGGCTCGGGGCTTCTTCGTCTTATCGGTGCGGAAGTTGAGGATCTCGGCGCCGACTGCGCTGAGCACCATGCCGTCGGCGCCGGGGCGGAGGCGGACGGTTTCGCCGCCGGCGGCGACGGCCCGTAGTTGTAGGCTAAGGGTGATGGATTCTCCGGCACGCAGGAAGCCGATCGCGATGCAGGCCTTGCCGTCGTCATCGACCTGGACTGGCAGGCTCGTCCCATCGGCCTTCGTGGCGCGATTAGGCCCAGGGGCATCCTCGGCCAGCGTGAACTCCGCGATCAACGCGGCGCGATCGACGGGCGCCGGCGCGATGGTGATCGTCTGTCCGTTCAGGCCGAGCGTGAGCAGGAGTAGGGAGGCGAGGAGGCGCATGACTTAGAATTCAGGAGGTCCGTTGAGGTGTTCGCATTTCTCGGGCTTGCCCGGGAGGAAGTCGACGACTTGTCCTTGGGTACGGAGTTTGGCCTGGAGGGCTGGGACGTCTACCTGCTGGACGGCGATGCCTTGTCGGGCGACTTCCGCGGCGGCGAGGCCGGCGGCATGGCCGACGATCATCCAGGTGCTCTCCAGTCGCAGCGTGCAGAAGGCCACGTGCGTGTAGCTACCAGCCCCTGGCACCAGCAGGTTGGTGCATTCTTCTGCCTTGGGCGTGATGGCCCGGTAAGGGATCTGATTGGC
>JBJOMV010000055.1:0-13728 GCA_046052185.1 Verrucomicrobiota bacterium
AGCACCGAAGGTCCGTCGGCGTCGTCTAGATATCGGTTGTCACCTCGGAATCGCAGGGTCGACAGCCAGAGCCGCAACAGCAACGCCAAAGGCGCCACCCAGAGCCAATGATACCAAGGCACCACGGAAGGCGCATCGGGGGTCTCTGGGCGGTTCGCAGGCACGCCCTTCTCTCTCACCCCCCGGCTCAGATATCAACCCATTACGCCGGCAGGCCGAGAGCCTGACGCACCGCCGGCCGGGCCAAGAGATGGCAGAGCGGGGTCGAGAACATCGCCGGCTCGGCCGCGGCCCAGGCCGCCGTCTCGGCGGGAGTCCTCCAGAGCACCGAGTCCACCTCGAACGCGGCGACCGTGACCGGATGATCGCCCCGCAGCAGATAGCTGCGGACGAACTCATGGCCGAGCTCCGGATGGCAGGGGGCGTAATCGATCTCCTGCAGGGCCGCCGGCGCCACGGAGACGCCCAATTCCTCGCGGAGTTCGCGGACGGCGGCGGTCAGGTAATCTTCGCCCGAGTCGACGTGGCCGGCGCAGGAGGTGCTGAGGAGCCCGGGACAGTTATCCTTGGCATAGGAACGCCGCTGGAGGCAGAGCTGGCCGTCCGGACGTAGCCAGAAGATATGGATGGCGCGATGGCGGAGCGAACGACGATGGATCTCCCGCCGGAACTCCCGGCCGATGACACGGTCGTGCTCGTCGACGACGTCGAAGACCTCGTCCGGTGACTGGCCGACCTCACGCTGCGTCATCGTCCGAGATCCATGATGATGTTCCACCGCTTGGTCAGCTCGCGGTCGTGCTTCTTCCAATCGGGATCCCAGGCCGCGAGCTGATTCCAGAAACGGTCCGAGTGGTCCATGTGCCGGCGATGGGAGAGCTCATGCAGGATCACGTGGTCGTGGAGCATCGGCGGCAGCAGGATCAGCCGCCAGTTGAGCGAAAGCGTCCCCGTGGCGGAACACGAGCCCCAGCGGGTGGTCTGATCGCGGACGCTCACCTGCTCGACCGTGACCCCGACCTTGCGGCTGAGACGGTCGACGGCGAGGGACAGCCCCGTCTCGGCGAGCCTTCGGACGACCCGGACAGCACCCGTCTCGGGGTCGGCCGAAGGCATGACCAGGCTGACTTTGTCCTCGGTCTTGGAGATGCGGATGGAGCCGCGCGTCCCCTCCTCCATCTCGATGGCCAGCAGACGGTCGTCCAAGGTGACCCAAGGGAACTTGCGCAGATGCGAAGTCAGGGACGGCTGCACCGTGCGGGCCTTGGCGAGGACCCGCTCGAGCCAAGGCAGGTTGTCACGCAGGAAGGCCAGCGCCGATGCATGCGAAGCGTGCGGCGGATAGGAAAGGACGACCTTCGGGCCCGGCTTCACCGACAGACGGACACGCGTGGTCCGGGCGGAGACCTTCGGCCAGACCTGCACGGCCTTGCCCGCGACGTGCACGGTGATCGGCTGGTCGTCCTGTTCCATGCTCAGCTTTGCGGCGCCTGCCGCTCGGCCTCGGCGACGACCCCGGCGGTATGACGACGCAGGGCGGAGTCAGGATCGATGCCGGCATCGCGGCAGGCCGCGACGAGGGCGAAGAGCTGCCGACCGGCCGACGCTTCGGTGAGACCTTCAGACTGAGCCTCCACGGCGGATACGTCGACCGTATCACCGACGGCGAGCTGCTTCTTGCGCACCTGCTTCCAGACCTCGCGGGCGGTGAGCAGCGCGTTCAGGGACGGCGGCAAGTCCTTGAAGATCGTCGGCTTCTTCGCGCCCTTCTCCTTGAGCTTAATCTGCTCCCATTGCGTGACGACCGCGTCGGATGAACCAAGCTTCGCGCCGTCGCCGAAGACGTGGGGATGACGACGCACCATCTTCTCGTTCACTTCCCGGGCCACGTCGTCGAAAGTGAACTGACCGGCTTCGCTCGCCATCTGGGCGTGCATGGCGACATGAAAGAGCAGGTCCCCCAGTTCCTCGCGGAGGTTCTCGACATCATCACGGTCGATGGCCTGGACAAGTTCGGCGACTTCTTCGACCAGACAATCGCAGATGGTGCGATGCGTCTGTTCACGGTCCCAAGGGCAGCCGTCAGGAGCACGGAGTCGGGCGGTGGTCGCAAGCAGGAGGTCGATGCCGGGCATAGGCCGATGCAGAAGGCTGGAAGGAAGGGAGTCAAAACGATTGCCAGAAGCCCGGGGAGCGCTTGCTTAAGGCCAGTGGACAAGCTGACCGAAATCATGGACGCCAAGCGCCGGGAAATCGCCCCGTTCGCCCGTCCCGTCACCGACGCCGAACTGGCGGCCTTCGCCGGCCGACCCTCGTCGCCCGGCTTCCGTCAGTCCCTGGCGGTCCCGGGTCGCCTGACGGTGATCGCCGAAGTCAAGCGCGCCTCACCCAGCGTCGGCCAGATCCGCGAAGGCGTCGACGCCGTCGCCCAGGCTCGGGCGTATTTCGCCGCCGGCGCGGACTGCCTCTCCGTCCTCACCGAGACCAAATACTTCAAAGGCGAGCTCAAGGACCTGGTCGACGTGGTCCGCGACCAGGCCAGCTGGCCGCGCCCCCTGCCCTGCATCCGCAAGGATTTCATGGTGCACCCCTATCAGGTGCTCGAAGCCGCCCAGGCCGGCGCGCGTTGCATCCTCATCATCGTGCGCGGGCTCACCGACGACGAGATCCGTCCGATCCACCGAGCCGCCAAGCTCGCCGGGCTCGACACGCTCTTCGAAGTGCACGACGAAGCCGAGCTCGAGCGCGCCCTGCGCCACGAACCCGACATGGTCGGCGTGAACAACCGCAACCTGTCCACCTTCCAGATCGACCTCTCCTTCGCGGAGCGGGTCATCCCGCACATGCCCAAGTCCGTCCTGAAGGTCGCCGAAAGCGGCATCAAGACCGCCGAAGACGCCGCCCGCATGCGGGCCGCCGGCGCCGACGCCCTGCTGGTCGGCGAATCCCTGATGCGCGCCGCCGATCCGGCCGCGCTGATGAAGGCGTTGCAATCCGCATGAACGAAGGCCCCCTTTCGGCGAACGAGACCCGGGACCTGCTGGCCCGACTCTCGCACATGCCCAAGAAGTGGCTCGGCCAGAACTTCCTGATCGACGGCAACATCGTCCGCAAGTCGCTCGAACTCGGCGAAGTGAAGTCCGGCGACACGGTCGTCGAAGTCGGCCCCGGACTGGGCACGCTGACCCGCACGCTGCTCTGCGCCGGCACCGACCTCTATGCGGTCGAGGCGGATCGCACGATGCACTTCCACCTGACGGAGTCCTTGCTGCCGCGCTTTCCCAAGACCTTCCATCTCAAGGAAGGCGACGCCGTGGATTTCCCGCGGGCGGGACTGACTGACGCGACCGACGGATCGTTCAAGGTCATCGCCAACCTGCCCTACGCGATCTCGACCCCTTGGATGGACGCCATCTGCGCCGGCCCCCATCCGTCGATGATGGTGCTGATGCTGCAGCGCGAAGCCGCCGAACGCCTCACCGCCGAAGTCGGGACCGGACATTGGTCCGCCGTCACCGCCCAGGTCCATCTCGCCTTCGACAAGATCAAGGTCCATCCGGTGCCCGCCCAGTCCTTCAATCCGCCGCCCAAGGTGGACTCCTGCCTGCTCGTCCTCCGCCGCCGCCCCGACGCCCGCCGGCTCAGCCCGCGCGCCCGTGAGGTCGCCCGCATGCTGTTCACCCAGCGCCGCAAGCAGGTCGGCTCAGCCGCCAAGAAGCTCTTTCCCGACGCCCCGGACGTCGCCGCCTGGTTGGCCGACCTTCCTCGCTACGGGCTGACCAGCCTCGCCCGGCCCGAGACGATCCCGGCCGAAGCCTGGCTGACCCTCTGACGCCTGGGGTTGCATTTCGTCCCGTCTCCGCTCCTTATCCCGCCATGTCTGTCAAAGTAGGCCTCGTCTCCCTCGGTTGCGCCAAGAACCTGATCGATTCCGAGATCATGATCGGTCACCTCGCCAAGGCCGGCATGTCCATGACCCCGGACGCCGCCGAAGCCGACGTCGTCATCGTCAACACCTGCTCCTTCATCGACGCCTCCAAGCACGAGGCGCTCGAGGCCATCTACGAGATGAGCGACGGCAAGGCCACCGCCCGCAAGAAGGGCCAGAAACTCATCGTCGCCGGCTGCATGTCCCAGCGCTACCAGGGCGCCCTCCCGGTCGTCGAAGGCGCCAAGGGCCGCGTCGAGCTCCCGAAGGTCGACGCCTTCATCGGCCTCGATCAGGTCACCAACATCGTCCCCGTCATCCATAAGGTCATGGGCGGCGAGGCCGGCATGACCGAGTTCCTGGCCAAGACCACGACCTACATCCCGGATTTCGACACCCCGCGCTTCCGCCTGACGCCGCGTCACTCGGCCTACATCAAGATCGCCGAAGGCTGCAACCACCCCTGCACCTTCTGCATCATCCCGCGCATCCGCGGCCGCCACCGCAGCCGCACGGTCGAATCCGTCGTCAAGGAAGCCCGCCAGCTCGTCGCCGAAGGCGTGAAGGAGATCAACCTGATCTCCCAGGATACGACCTATTTCGGCATGGACCGCTGGACCGACGCCCGTCCGAACCCGCGCAGCAAGGTCGACTCCTCCAAGGGCGAGTCGCTCGCTTCGCTCCTCCGCGAGCTCGACCAGATCGAAGGCGATTTCTGGGTCCGCCTGCTCTACACGCACCCCGCCCACTGGAGCGACGAGCTCATCGAGACCATCGGCCGCTCCAAGCACGTCGTCCGCTACGTCGACATCCCGCTCCAGCACGTCTCGGACAAGATGCTCGGCGCCATGCAGCGCGAGACCGACGGCGCCTACATCCGCGACCTGATCAAGCGCATGCGCGCCGGCATCCCGGACCTCGTCATCCGCACCACCTTCATCGTCGGCTTCCCCGGCGAGACCGAAGAAGACTTCGCCGAACTGCTCGCCTTCCTCGAAGACACGAAGTTCGACCGCGTCGGCGTGTTCAAGTATTCCAAGGAAGAAGGCACCAAGGGCGCCAAGATGGAAGGCCACCTCTCCGACGAGGTGAAGGCCGACCGCCACGCCCGCGCCATGCTCCTGCTCCAGCGCCTTTCCAAGCAGCGCGGCGAAGCCTTCGTCGGCCGCAAGCTCCGCGTCCTCGTCGAAAGCCCGGGCGTCGCCCGCAGCACCGGGGACGCCATGGAGATCGACGGCATCGTCAAGGTCCCGAAGAAGCTCCCCATCGGCCAGTTCGCCGAGGTGACCGTGACGGGCGCCGAGGAATACGACCTGATCGCGAAGTGATCAGCCTTCGGCGTCGCGTTCCGGCGCCGTCTCCGCGGAAGCCGCGGCGGCCGGGGAATCGCTGAGACGGATGAGCGCGTCGAGCGACGAGAAGTGGCGCGTCCAGTCGGTCATGTCCGGGATGTCGCCGACGACGGTCGAGAACAGTTCGCGCTTCTCCTGCTTGAGCTCCTCGATGCGCTCCTCGACGGTGCCCGGGGCGATCATACGGTAGATCAGGACCGGATTCTTCTGACCGATGCGGTGCACGCGGTCGACGGCCTGGGCCTCGACGGCGGGATTCCACCACGGGTCCATCAGGAAGACGTATTCGGCGGTGTTGAGCGTGATGCCCGTGCCGCCAGCCTTGAGCGAGGCGAGGAAGAGCGCCGGGCCCTTGGTCTCCTTGAACTGCTCCACCGGGGCGGAGCGGTCCTTGGTCTCCCCGGTGAGTTCGAAGATCGGCAGGGACGGCAGGTCGCGTGCGAGCGCCGCCTTGACGCGCTCGATGAGGGAGACGAACTGCGAGAACACCACGGCCTTCGAGCCGTTGGCGGAGATCTCGGCCAGCTTGGAGACGAGCAAGGTGATCTTGCCGGAATGGGCCGACGGGCAGGTCGAGTTCTCAGGCAGCAGACCGGGGTCGCAGCAGACCTGACGCAGACGCATCAGCAACGTGAGCACGGACGTGGCGTCCTTCGAAAGCAATGAGGCGAGCTCTCCCGACAATCCGCTACCCTGCGTGAGGTGCTGGTAAAGCGAACGCTGTTCGTGCGTGAGCGGGCACGGCAGGACGACTTCCATCTTCGGCGGGATGTCCGCGGCGACATGACGCTTGAGCCGACGGAGGATGAACGGCGAGACCTGGCGACGAACCTTGCCGAGCGCGATCGAGGCGTCGCGGAGCATGAGGCGCTCGAAGCCGGCGCGCTTACCGAGCAGGCCGGGCATCAGGAAGCGGAAGATCGTCCACAGGTCCGTGGGGCGGTTCTCGAGCGGCGTGCCGGTGATCGCGATACGGTGTTCGGCCTGGAGCGCGACGCACGTCTGGGTGGTCTTCGACTCAGGGTTCTTGATGGCCTGGGCTTCGTCGAGCACCGCGTAGCCGAAACGGGTCTTCGGGAGCAGTTCGGCATGACGGCGCAGCTGCGTATAGCTGGAGATCCAGAGACGGGCGCCGGGGTTCTTGACGAAATCATCCTCGGCCGTGAGCACCGCGGTCCCGGCGCTGAGCTCAGGATGGAAGCGCTTGATCTCGCCGAGCCATACCGGGATGACGCTCGCCGGACAGACGATGAGGGAACGCTCGCCGACGGGACGCGACGCGAGCAAAGCGAGCACCTGTATGGTCTTACCGAGGCCCATCTCGTCGGCCAGCAGCGGATGGGCGCCCAGCTCGCAAAGCCGGCCGAGCCAAGCGACGCCTTTCGCCTGGTAAGGACGGAGGTGCGCCGGCAGGTCGTCCGGCGGAGCCGGCTCATGGAGCAGCTTGTCCTTCCAGGCCTTGAGGTCGTCGTTGAGCTTGAGGGCGCCGACGGCCGCATGGTCGAACAGCGACAGCAGCAGGTAACGCGGGACTTCGCCGTCCTTCGCCCGCCAGTCCTCGGAGAAGTCGGCGACGGCGGCGTTGTATGCGACGACGCCCTTGCCGGGCAGGATGACGGGGCGTCCGCCGGCCTTGAGCAGGAGTTTCTGCTCGTCGGCGAGCAGGCGGTGTCCGCCGGCCTTGAGGCGCCAGTTCAGCCGGAAGGACTTACCGTCGGCCGCCGACTCGGCTTCGGCATCGACGGCGACCTGGAGCTGCTCGTTGCGGAAGATGTTCAGGGCGTCTTCGCCGACCAACTTGAAGCGCTTGCGCCAATCGGCCAGATCCTCGCGCACGAAGCGCTCGATGCGGCCGATGTTGTCGATCGCCCAAGCACCGGTGGCCTTGCCGTAGGTGAAGCCGGCCCGGTGGGCCACGGTGTTGAAGCGGAACAAGGCCTGCCGTTGCTCGTCGGAAAGTTCGTCGCCCGGGATGGCTCCGGGACCGAAGCAATTCCAGGCATGGCCGCCACGGCCGGTCCAGGCGGCGGAAATCTTCAGTCCGTCGGAAGACAGCTCGAAGCTGACCTGCAGCTTCAGGGAAGCGCGGGTGTTGGCGTCCTTACGTTCGGGCTCCTTCGGTGCCTCGGGCGCGGCGGCCATGGCGGACTCGTCGATCGCCGGAAGCTCATCGGCGAGCAGTTCCTCGACCTCATAGAGCGACGCCACGGCGAAAGGGGCGCCGTTCTCCTCCTCGGGCAGCGAGGTGCGCCAATCTAGCTTGCCGTCGACGATCTCGATGACCGCGCGGACCGTCTGCTCCTCGGTGCGGGTGACGGCTTCGGCGCTCTCCGGCTTGAGTTCGATCTGTCTGACCAATCCTTCGGTATAGAGCCGGCGACCTTCGGTGAGGTCGGCGGCCTTGAAAGCGTCCTCCCAGTCTTCAGGCAGGGACGCGAACCACCTCTCCAGGGCTTCCGTGGAGTAGGAGCGGTTGGCCGGACGCGGGGAAGACATCGACGGTGACTGATTAGACCCTGTCGGGTTTGGCCTTACAACCCCCAATAAGTGACAAATTTGAGCAGGGTCTGGGCTTGTTTATGCTCGGGTCGCTGGTTTAGTTTTACTTCCCTTTTACAGGCCCAAAATGAAACATCTCAGCGTCGGCAGTCGGTGGAACGCAGACCTTATCGCATCCTATCACGAGCAGTGGTCCAAGGACCCTTCCTCGGTCGACGGTGACTGGCGCTCGTTCTTCGAAGGCTTCGAACTCGGCCTCAGCCTCCCGCCTAAGCCCGGCAAAGGCGCTCCCGCCGCCGGCTCCGTCGACGCCGCCGCCCAGTGGAAGGTCCTCGCCGCCATCCAGGCCTATCGGATGATCGGCCACCTCCAGGCCCGCATCAATCCGCTCGCCGAGCCCTTCCCTCACTTCGAACTCACCGACAAGGCCCTCGGTCTGGACACCTTGCCCGCTGACCGCGTGTTCCACACGGGCGATTTCCTCGGCGGCCAGATGCTCCCGCTGGGCGAGATCCTCGCCAAGCTGAAGGCGACTTACTGTGGCCCCATCGGCGTCGAGTTCACCCACATCCAAGACGGCGAGCGCCGCCGCTGGCTCCAGGAACGCGTCGAAAGCTGCGGCCTTCGTCCGGCCTATGACGCCGCGGCCCGTCGCCGTTTCCTGCGCTCCATCGTGCAGGCCGAGCAGTTCGAACGCTTCCTTCACAAGACCTTCGTCGGCGCCAAGCGCTTCTCCGTCGAAGGCGGCGAAGTCATGCTCGCCGTCATGGATCAGCTGATCCATCGCGCTCCCTCCGCCGGCGTCGCCGACCTCGTCATCGGCATGGCCCACCGCGGCCGACTCAACGTCCTCGTCAACGTCTGCGGCAAGAAGCCCGAAGCGCTCTTCGCAGGCTTCTCCGAACAACATATCCCGGACACCACGCATGGTGACGGCGACGTGAAGTATCACCTCGGCTACGCCGGCGCCCGCGTCGTCGACGGCAAGGAGATCGGCGTCACCCTCGCCTTCAATCCCAGCCACCTCGAAGCCGTCAATCCTGTCGTCCTCGGCCGCGCCCGCGCGCTCGTCGACCTCCAGGGCGGCGCCGACCGCTCCAAGGTCCTCCCCATCCTGCTGCACGGCGACGCCGCGTTCGCCGGCCAGGGCGTGGTCATGGAGACGCTCAACCTCGCCGGCCTCAAGGGTTACCAGGTGGGCGGCACCCTCCACATCGTCTCGAACAATCAGGTCGGCTTCACCACCAACCCCGACGAAGCCCGCACCGGCCGTCATTGCACCGAGATCGCCAAGTTCACCGAGTCGCCGATCTTCCACGCGAACGGCGACGACCCCGACGCCGTCGTCCTCGCGGCTGAGATCGCGCTCGAGTTCCGCCAGAAGTTCGGCGCCGACGCCGTGGTGGATATCGTCTGCTACCGTCGCTACGGCCACAACGAGACCGACGAACCGGCGTTCACCCAGCCCGTGCTGTACAAGGAGATCGCCGCGCATCCGAGCGTCGCCGAACTCTACGCCTCCCGACTCACCGAATCCAAGTCGGCCCCGGACGGCGAACTGATCGCCCTCCGCACCGAATTCGACGTGCTGCTCAACGCCGCCCAGGAACGCGCCCAGGCGTCGATCGCCGCGGAAGTAGAGGAACGTAAGACCAAGCCCGTGGGCGTCCGTCCTTTCCGCTCGGCCTACGAACACTCCGTCGACACCTCGGCTCCTCGCGAGCTCCTCGACAAGGTCGCTCCCGTACTCTGGCAGACCCCGCCGGACTTCGCGCCCAATCCGAAGATCAAGCGACTCCTCGACGCCAAGGCTGAAGCCTACAAGGCCGGCACGAACATCGACTGGAGCCTCGGCGAAGGCCTCGCCTTCGCCTCCCTGCTCGCCGAAGGCTACCCCGTCCGCATCTCCGGCCAAGACTGCGAACGCGGCACTTTCTCTCACCGCCATGCGGTGCTGCACGACCCTTCCAACGACGCCGAGTACTGCCCGCTGGGCTCGATCGCCGGCGCGGAGATCGAACTGGTCAACTCCTCCCTCTCCGAGTACGCGGTGCTCGGTTTCGATTACGGCTACTCGCTCGAAGCCCCGGATTCGTTGGTGATCTGGGAAGCCCAGTTCGGCGACTTCGCCAACGGCGCGCAGATCATGATCGACCAGTTCATCGCTTCGGCGGAATCGAAGTGGGGCCAGACCAGCGGCCTCGTGATGCTCCTGCCGCACGGCTACGAAGGCCAGGGTCCGGAACACTCCTCCGCCCGCCTCGAACGCTTCCTTCAGCTCTGCGCCGAGAACAACCTGCAAGTCGCCCAGCCCTCCACCCCGGCCCAGCTCTTCCACGCGCTGCGTCGCCAGGTGAAGTCGGATCTCCGCAAGCCCCTGGTCGTGATGACCCCCAAGAGCCTGCTGCGTCACAAGTCCTGCGTGAGCACGCTCGCCGAGCTCTCCGGCGGACGCTTCCACGCCATCCTGCCCGACGCCACTCCGGCCGCGAAGACCGAGCGCCTGCTGCTCTGCTCCGGCAAGGTCTTCTACGAACTCGACGCCGAACGCGCGGCCCGCAAGGACACCGCCACGACCATCTTCCGCGTCGAACAGTTCTACCCCTTCGACGCCGCCACCCTCGCCAAGCTGTACGCCGACCTGGGTTCGCCCAAGAAGGTCGTCTGGGTGCAGGATGAGCCCAAGAACATGGGCGGCTGGTCCTTCATCGCCCCTCTCGTCGAGGAAGCCCTCGGCCTTCGCCCGCTCTACGCCGGTCGCGACGCCGCCGCCTCTCCCGCGGTGGGTTCGCTCTCGGTACACAAGATCGAGCAAGCAGACGTCATCCGGCAGGCCTTTGGCGCCTAATACGGGTCAGTAGCCGATTTTGTCGGCCTGACTTCCCCTCCTACTACCCCTTAAACGACCTCCTAAGGTCGTTTAAAGGCCTATTTCCCCGTTGAAAGGCCTCGGAATGGGTTCCAATTTAATGGCCACCCAACTTTCATGGCCGTCGAAGTCAAAATCCCTCCCATGGGCGAATCCATCACCGGGGGCCTCCTGGCCGCCTGGCTGGTCAAGTCCGGTGACGCCGTCCGCAAGGGTCAGCCTCTCTTCTCCTACGAAACCGACAAGGTGACCTCCGAAGGCACCGCCGAAGTCGACGGCCAGATCACCATCGTCGTCAACGCGGGCACCGATGTCGTGGTCGGACAAGTCGTCGCCTCGATCGAAGCGGGAGCCGCCGGCAACGCACCGAGCGCCGCCCCGGCTCCTGCCGCCAAGCCTGCCGCCGCCTCTGCTCCGGCCGCCACCGCGGCTCCCGCGCCGAAAGCCGCTCCGGTCGCCGCCAAGTCCGGCGCCGCCGCCGAAGTCTCTCCCGCCGTCCGTCGTATCTCCGAAGAAACCGGTCTCGATCCCGCAGGTGTCGAAGGCACGGGCAAAGCCGGCCGCGTCACCAAGGGTGACATGCTCGCCGCGCTTTCCGGCCAGGCTCCGATCCGCGCCGTGGCTCCGTCCGCCGCGCCCTCCGCTGCTCCCGCCGCCCCGGCCGCCGCCGTCGTCATTCCTTCGCGTGATGGTCGCACCTCGCGCAAGCGCATGTCGCCTCTCCGTCGCAAGATCGCGGAACGCCTCGTGCAGGCGAAGTCCGAGACCGCGATGCTCACGACCTTCAACGAGGTCAACATGGCTCCGGTGATGGAGCTCCGCAAACGCCACGGCGAAGAATTCCTCAAGAAATACGGGGTCAAACTCGGCTTCATGTCCTTCTTCGTGAAGGCCGCCGTCCAGGCGATGAAGGAAGTCCCGGCGATCAACGCCCAGCTCGACGGCGAGGACATCATCGAGAACCACTTCTTCGACATCGGCGTGGCGGTCGGCACCGACAAGGGCCTCATGGTCCCGGTCGTCCGTGACTGCGATCAGCTCAATTTCGCCGGCATCGAGAAGGCCATCGGTGACTTCGGCAAGCGCGCCCGCGACGGCAAGATCCAGCTGCCCGAACTCCAGGGCGGCGTCTTCACGATCTCCAACGGCGGCATCTACGGCTCGATGCTCTCGACGCCGATCCTCAACCATCCGCAGGCCGCGATCATGGGCCTCCACAACATCGTCGAACGCCCGGTCGCCGAGAACGGCCAGGTCGTGATCCGTCCGATCATGTACCTCGCGCTCTCGTACGATCACCGTCTCATCGACGGCAAGGAAGCCGTGACGTTCCTCGTCAAGGTCCGCCAATACATCGAAGACCCGCAGCGCCTGCTGTTCGGCGTCTGATCCTTTCCCTCCCTTCCTACCGCAATGTCTCAATTCGATCTCGTCGTAATCGGCTCCGGCCCTGGTGGCTACGTCGCCGCCATCAAAGCCGGCCAGCTCGGCCTCAAGGTGGCCCTCGTGGAGAAGGACAACTCCCTCGGCGGCACCTGCCTCAACGTCGGCTGCATCCCCTCCAAGGCCCTGCTCCACTCCACCGAAGTCTACCAGCATGCCGTGCACGGCAAGAAGCACGGCCTCGTCGGCGCCGAGAAGCTCACCTTCGACGTCTCCGCGATGCTCGCCAACAAGGACAAGGTCGTCGCGCAGCTCAACATGGGCGTCGGCGCCCTCCTCAAGAAGCGTAACGTCGAAGTCGTCCGCGGCCTCGGCCGTCTCGTGAAGTCCGGCCAGGTGCTCGTCCGTTCCACGGCCGGCGACCGCACCCTCGAGACCAAGAACATCCTCATCGCCACCGGCTCGGTGCCGGTCGAACTGCCCTTCATGAAATTCGACGGCGAGACCGTCATCTCCTCCGACCACGGCATCTCGCTGAAGTCCGTCCCCGAGAAGATGCTCGTCGTCGGCGCCGGCGCCATCGGCCTCGAACTCGGTTCCGTCTGGGCCCGTCTCGGCTCCCAGGTCACGGTCGTCGAGATGCTCCCGGGCATCGGCGGACCCGCCTACGACGCCGACGTCGCCAAGGCCGCGCAGAACGCCTTCGAGAAGCAGGGCCTGAAGTTCGAACTGGGCGCCAAGGTCACGGGCGTCAAGAAGACCGCCGGCGGCTCCGCCCTCACCGCCGAACGCGACGGCAAGCCCCTCGAGTTCCCCGCCGACAAGATCCTCGTCGCCGTCGGCCGCAAGGCCAACACGACCGGCCTGGGCGCCCAGGAAGCCGGCCTCAAGCTCGATGAGCGCGGCCGGATCGTCATCGACGCCCACTACCAGACCAACCTGCCCGGCGTCTACGCCATCGGCGACGTCGTCACCGGTCCGATGCTCGCGCACAAGGCCGAAGAAGAAGGCGTCGCGGTCGCCGAGAACCTCGCCGGCAAGAAAGGCCACGTGAACTACGGCGTCATCCCGGGCGTCATCTACACCGACCCTGAAGTCGCGTGCGTCGGCCTCTCCGAAGCCGAAGCCAAGGCCAAGAACATCGAAGTAGCCATCGGCAAGTTCCAACTCGCCGGCAACGGCCGCGCGATCGCTTCCGACTGCACTTCCGGTTTCGTCAAGGTCATCGCCTGCGCCAAGACCGACAAGCTCCTCGGCGTCCAGATGGTCGCCAAGGGCGCGTCCGAGATGATCGCCGCGGCCTGCGCGCACATGGAATACGGCGGCAGCGCCGAAGACGTGGCCCGCACCTGTTTCGCTCACCCGACCGTCAGCGAGTCCTTCAAGGAAGCCGCGATGGCCGTCAGCAAGTCGAGCATCCACTCGCTCTGATCGTCGCCGGAGTTTTTCGAACGAAAGGGTGCGAATAGCACCCTTTCTTCTTTGGCGGACAAATCAGGACGCCCTCCCAAATGAAGGGAAGGCGTCGATTGAAAAGCAAGGGGCCAGGCTTGCCACGGCACACGGATGGACTGACTGCCGTTGCTTCCTTCCGGACCTGGCGGGATTCGTCGGCCACCCGTTGCATGGGGCCTGGCTTGCTTATCTTAATGCCCGCCTAGTCCGTTCTTTTCAATCCCCAACTTAACCCCTAATCA
>JBJOMV010000056.1:0-13618 GCA_046052185.1 Verrucomicrobiota bacterium
CGGAGTTCGGCCACGGGGAAGTTCCGCTTGGCCATGAGCGCCAGCAGTTCTTGACCCACCGCGCCTGTCACGCCCACGATGCCGATGCGATATGCCATGTTCTGAGTTCGAGTTAGGTTTGAAGAAGGAGGTGACCGAACGCCTGAAAGGGCTGGGTCTGCCTGCCGCTGAACATTGCATCGTTGTGTCGATTGACCAGCAAAAACTATGGTTTTTCAGGGGTCAGGAGTGCGAGACCTACGTGGTCAGCACCGCCCGGGCCGGCCGTGGCTGCGTCCAGGATTCCCTGCAGACTCCGGATGGCCTCCACCGGGTCGCCGAGAAGATCGGTGACGGCGCGGCGCCTGGCATGGTCTTCAAGGCCCGCCAGCCGACCGGCAAGCTGTCCGCCGAATGGCCGACGCCCGAAGATAACCTGATCACCTCGCGCATCCTCTGGCTCGAAGGACTGGAGCCGGGACACAACCAAGGCACTGATGCGACCGGCAGGGTGGTCGATACGCATCGCCGCTACGTCTACATCCACGGGACCAACCAGGCCGACAAGCTGGGCCGACCCAACAGCCATGGTTGCGTCCTTCTTTCGGACCATGACGTCATCCGTCTCTACGGTAGCGTCGCTGCCGGCACTCCGGTCCTGATCCGCGACTAACGCGCCGGTTCGGACGACGGCTTCTCGCCGGTGCGCGCCCAGGTCTCGAGCATCTGTTTAACGACGGGACCCGCCGTCTTGCCGCCCCAGGTATTGGTGTCGAGCTGGCCTTCGACGAGCACGCAGAAGGCGACCACCGGACGATCCGCCGGAGCGTAGCCGATCATCCAGGCGAGATGGGCCTTCTCGCCTTTCTTAAAATACTCGGACGTGCCGGTCTTGGCGGCGATCGGCAGGCCTTGGATGCGGGCGCTGCGGCCGGTGCCTTCTTCGACGCAACGCACCATGCCGCCGCGGATGGCGTCGAGCTGCGCTTTGTTCAACCCGATGGGCGTCGAGCCGCGATGGCGTCCGTCGCGGCTCGGGTCATGGATGATCGTCGGGACCGTGCGCGTCTCTCCCCGCGCCAAGGAAGCCGCGAAGGAGGCCATGTGCAGGGGACTCGTCAGCAGGTAACCTTGCCCGATCGAGAAGTTCGCGGTGTCGCCGTCCTGCCAGGCTCCGGCCTTGATGCGGAGTTTGTATTCACGGTCCGGGACGACCAGTCCGCGTCCGGCCGCGTAAGGAAGTTCGGTGTAAGCCGCACCGGGAGCATCAGGAGTGGAGGACGTCTCGAGCAAAGGAGTATCCAGGCCGAACCGGCGGGCTTCGGCCGCCAAAGCATCGGGTCCGGTGCGGAGGCCGACCTGGTAATTCCAGACGTTGCAGGAGATCGCCAGCATCTTATCCAGGTCGACGTCACCGTAGCCGACAGGCTCGTGTTCGGGGAAGTCGCGGTCGCCGACGCGATAGAAGGCGCCGCACTCCAGGATGTCATCCCAGTCGACGACCTTCTTCCGCATGCCGGCGATGGCGGTGACGATCTTGAACGTCGAGCCAGGAGGGTAGAGCCCTTGGGTCGCGCGATTCAGCCACGCACCGGATTTCTCGACTTCCTCGTAGTGGCTGGCGGTGATCCTCCCGGCGAGTCGGTTGGGGTCGAAGGTCGGCTGGCTGGCGAGCGCGAGGATCTCACCGGTCTGCACGTCGAGCATCACGGCCGCAGCCGGCAGGGGGACGCCTTGCGAATCCTTGATCTCCGCCAGCGCGTTCTCGGTCGTCCGCTGGATGCGCAGGTCGAGCGACAAGGGAATGTTGCTGCCCTGGACCGGCTCACTGTACTTAAGCCGGGTCTGGTTGTAGCCGGAAGACGTCTTCGTCCACAGTTCCCAGCCGCTGAGGCCTTTGAGGACGTGGTCGTAGGAAAGCTCCACGCCGGCGGCGCCGGTCTTGCCGGTCTGTCGCAGCTTCTGCATCGATTCACTGCGCACTTCGGCGATGTCCTCGACGTTGGGAGGCAGCTCCTCCGAATCCTTCACGTAACCGAGCACGTGCGCGGCCAAGCCGCCGTAGGGGTAGGTGCGGATGATGTCGGACTCGAGGCGGATGGGGCCTTCGACCGGAAACTGCTCGATGAAGCGGGCGACGGCCTTGACGCCCTCGTCCGGTCCGGCGGGAGCGTTGGCGACGGGGAAAGCCAGATCGGCGACCAGCGTGAAGGGCAGGGCGCGGCGCTCGCGCAGGTGCTTGCGGAGATCTTCGATGTTCACCTTGCGCTCACCGGGGGCGGCCAAGGGGCTCGACTTGCCCGGGGCGGGTTTCCGCACGGTCTTCCGCTGGTTCTCGTCGATGACGAACCAGACCTTGTTGAGCCAGCCCTGGAGGACGTTGACGCGCGCGAGCTCCATCACGCGCTCGGTGTCCACCTGCACGGCTTGGCGGGCGCGCTCGGCGGCGAGCAGGCGGAGATATTCGGTGCGGAATTCCTTCTGCAGCGCGGCGAGGTCGGCCTTCACGCTCCAGCGGGCGCGGTTGTCGACGAGCACGAAACCATTGCGGTCGTAGATGCGACCACGGGCGGGCGGACGCAGGACGATGCGGCGGCTCTGATTGTCGGACTGTTCCTTCAGGTCGTTGGACTGGATGAGCTGCCGATAGGCGAGTCCGCCGACGACATAGAGGAAGCCCAAGGCGAAGAGACCGAAGACCGCGTACAGACGGAGGCGATCGACCGGCGTCGAAGGGAGCACCTTGGTATCAGCCCGTTCCCTCATGGCACGTCAGGGGCGGGCGGTACGCCCAGTCGGTCCATGGCTGCGTTCTGCGTCAAGGCTACCGGCACCAAACCGAGGGTCCCGACGATTCCGGCCAACAAGAGCTGGCCGAACAGATGACCCGCGGCGCCATCAGACGGGGCGTCGGAAGCAAAAGCGGAAGCGAGATACCAGACCAGGCAGGCGCCGACGTTGACGACCGCCGCGCCCTGCAGCATCCGCGGCGTGCTACGGAGCAGCGGACGATTGGAGGACAGGAAGATCGCGACCGCGACGAGGGTCAGCGCCAACGCGCCGTCCGGGATCGGTCGACGGGCCTCGAAGAGGAAGCCCAGGCCCGCGGCGAACAGGACGCACTGCCAGCGCTTGAGCCGTCGGGACGGAGCGATCAGGCAGGCTCCGCTCACGAAGACGACGAGCGAGGAAGAGGCGAGGGTGTCGCTGGCGAGGTCAGCGCCCAGCAGCCACGGATAAGTCGCCAGCAGGAGGATCAGCCAAGCCCAGCCCATCGTCACTGGAATTGGTCGCCCTGCATCAGCGCTTCGCCGGGCGTCTGGTGAATCGGGACCAGCACGGAGACTTCCTGCAGGTTGTAAAGGTCACGGGAAGGCACCAGCAGGCTTTCCTTGAAGTTGCCGACCTGCGTCGCGTAAGCGCCGCCGTCAAGGTAACCTAGCGTCAGTCCGCTGGGGAAGACGCCGCCCATGCCGGTCGTGGTCACGCGGGCGGGCGTACCGGCGGGCAGCAGGTAGTCGTAGGGGATGACGCTCACGCGCGCTTTGGCGGTGCCCAGCGAATTCGCCGCGACACCATTGATGAGGACGATGCGATTCTGGTCGTCGCCTTCGAGGTACGCGGTGCAACGGAAGCCGGGGCTCGTGACGAGGTCGACCTCACTCGTCGTGAGATGGACCGCGGTGACGCGGCCGACGACGGTGTCGCCGAAGACGACCGGGGCGCCGGGGCGGATGCCATCGTTGCGCCCCTTGCGGATCACGATGCGCTGCCACCAGGAAGAGCTGTCCCGCGTGGCCACGCGGGCGACGACGGAAAGGTAATCCGCCGGGACGTTGTAGCGGGTGACCTCGCGGAGGCGGGTGTTCTCCCGACGGATATCCTCCAGGCCCTTGAGCTTGAGTTCCAGCGCGGCGTTGATGCGGGCGAGGTCGCGACCGGCGGCGACCATCTCTTCCGAACTGCGGCTCTTCTTCTCCCAGAAAGTCGCGAGGTCGCGGGACTTGCCGACCAGATGCAGGGCGGGCGCTTGGAATTCGACGAAAGCCTCCCGGTTGAAACGGCGGACGGCGCTAGGCAGCAGCACCCAGCCGGCGACGAAGACGGCGAGAGCGACGTAGGACGCGCGGGCACCTTGACGATTCTGATCCATGGCGGGAAGGCCCGCGAGCGGGGCTTAGTCTCGACCGCTCCAGCGGGAGGAGTTGGCGAGGATCTTGCCGGTGCCGTTCACGACGGCGCAAAGGGGGTCTTCGGCGACGAAGACAGGGAGGCCGGTGGCCTCGGAGATGGCCCGGTCGATCTTGCGGATCAGCGAACCGCCGCCGGCGAGCACGATGCCACGGTCGACGAGGTCGGAGGAGAGTTCCGGCGGGATGCGCTCGAGCGACCCCTTCACGGCTTCGATGATCTGGTTGATGTTGTCAGCCATCGCCTCGCGGACCTCCTGGGAGGTGAGGTGCAGCTGGCGGGGGAGGCCCGTGACATTGTCGCGGCCCTTGACTTCGAAGGTGAGCTCCTGCTCCAGCGCGTAGGCGGAGCCGATCTTGATCTTGATCTCTTCCGCGGTGCGCTCGCCGATGATCAGGTTATACGAGTTGCGGATATACTTGATGATCGACATGTCGAACTCATCGCCGCCGACGCGGATGGAGCGGGCATGGACGATGCCGCCGAGGGACAGCACGGCCACTTCGGTGGTGCCGCCGCCGATGTCGACGATCATCGAGCCCGTTGGCTCTTCGACCGGCAGGCCGACGCCGATGGCGGAGGCGACCGGCTCAGGGATGGTGATGACGTCATCGGCGCCGGCACGGTAAGCCGAATCCATGACGGCGCGACGCTCGACGGCGGTGATGCCATAAGGCACGGCCACGACGACGGTGAGGTTCGTGAAGAGGGACTTACGGGCGACCTTGCCGATGAAGTAGCGGAGCATGTGCTCGCTGATCTCGAAGTCGGCGATCACGCCGTCCTTCATCGGACGAAGGGCCTGGATGTCGCCAGGAGTACGACCGAGCATCATGCGGGCCTCGTTGCCGACGGCGATGGGCTTGCGGGTGCTCGTGCGGATGGCGACGACGGAAGGTTCACGCAGGACGACCCCGCGGTCCTTGAGGAACACGAGGGTGTTCGCGGTACCGAGGTCGATGCCGATGGCTTGGTTGAATAGCCCAGGGAAGCGCTTGAACATCAGGGTCGTGGTGGTTTCCTTTATGAACAGTTTATTCACAGCATAGTCAAACGAAACTTCGGCCACGGAAGGCCCGCCCGGGCCGTCATAAGATTCAACCAGACAGCGACATAGGCCGTGCCTGACGGCCTGACCACCTGACCTGTTCACATCAGGGTCGTCGGACTGCGTCTGACCATCGCCGGCCAACGCAGAATACGGGGCGGCGACCTCCCGCATGGAACTTGCGGCCGGTCCGACGACTCATAGACCATCATTACCCCAACCCCATGACACCCCAGCTCGATCGTCGCTCCTTCCTCCGTCAGTCCGGCATGGCCGCCGCCGCCTTCGCGGTTTCCCGCCCTTGGCTCAATTCCGCCGCCCGGACGATCTCGCCCAATGAGAAGCTGAACATCGCCGCCATCGGTTTCGGCGGCGTCGGCGGCAGCAACGTGAAGAACTCCGCGGACGAGAACATCGTGGCGCTCTGCGACCTGGACCTCGGCCGCTGCGCCGGGACGATCAAGCAGTTCCCGAAGGCCGCGCTGTTCACCGACTTCCGCAAGATGCTCGACCAGCAGAAGGACATCGACGCGGTCATCATCGCCACGCCCGACCATTCGCACGCCTACATCGCGATGGAGTGCATGCGCCGCGGCAAGCACGTCTACGTGCAGAAGCCGATATCCCATTCCGTCTTCGAAGCCCGCATCCTCACCGAGTCGGCCCACAAATATAAGGTCGTGACCCAGATGGGCAACCAAGGGCATTCCGGCGAAGGCATCCGTCAGGTCACCGAGTGGATCGCCGCCGGACTCATCGGCAAGGTCCGCGAAGTGCACACCTGGACGAATCGTCCGATCTGGCCGCAGAGCAGCGAGATGGACCGTCCCTCCGAAGCGCAGAAAGCCCCTGAAGGCATGGACTGGGATCAGTGGTGCGGCCCGGCGCCGCTGCGTCCGTTCCACGCCTCGTACCACCCCGGCAAGTGGCGCGCCTGGTGGGACTTCGGCACCGGTTCGCTCGGCGACATGGGCTGCCACATCATCGACCCGGCCTTCATGGCGCTCGACCTCCGTTATCCGATCAGCGTCGAAGGCAACGTCTCGACCGTCTTCGAGACCTTCGGCAAGAAGACCACCGGCAAGTTCGAATCCTATCCGCGCTCTTCGGTCGTGCGCTTCAAGTTCCCGGCCCGCGGCGAGCTGCCGCCCGTGACGCTCACCTGGTGGGACGGCGGCCTGATGCCTCAGCGCCCTGACGAGCTCGAAGATGACATGCCCTTCGGCGACCCCAACGGCGGCTGCCTCTTCATCGGCGACAAGGCCAAGCTCGTATGCGGTTGCTACGGACTCAATCCGCGCATCCTCAACCCGGACCTGCGCGAAGCCTCGAAGAAGCTCGCGAAGACGCTGCCCCGCATCCCGGGCAATTCCTCCGGCCACGAGAAGGACTGGATCCGCGCGTGCAAGGGCGGACCGGCCGCTTCCTCTAACTTCGATTACTCCGGTCCGCTCTCCGAGATGGTGCTCATGGGCAACCTCGCGTCCCGTTATCCGGACCGCAAGCTGCTCTGGGACGGCCCGCAGATGCGCGTGACGAACGACAAGGACGCCGACGCCTACGTCCGCCGCGAATACCGCAAGGGCTTCGAACTCGGCACCTGAGCCGGCTTCAGTTCAGCGCGAGGAACGCCAAGATCGTGCCGCCTAAGGCGATACGATACCAGGCGAACACGCCCAGACCGCGGCGCGACACATACCCGACCAGCCACTTCACGGAGACGAAGGCCGTGACGGCGGCCACGAGCAGGCCGACGCTCGCCGGGCCGGCAGGGTAGACCTGGGTGAGCGCTGGCCCGAGCGACCACATCTTGTAGACCGAAGCAGCGGAAAGGGTGAGCAGGCCGACGAGGAAGGAGAACTCCGTCGCGGCGGCATGGGACAGACCAGCGACTCGGCCGCCGAGGATGGTCGCGAGCGAGCGGCTCGTGCCCGGGATCAAAGCGAAGCACTGACACAGACCGACGGTCAGCGCCGGACGCCAGCCGATCGCGGCAACCTCGTCGGCGGACTCGGCGGCCTTCTTCGGCAGCAGGTATTCGGCGACCAGGATGACCAGACCTCCGACGAGCAGGGCGGCCGCCACGACTTCGACCGAGAAGAGGTAGGCCGTGATGATGTCCTTGAACAGGAAGCCGAGCAGGGCGGCGGGCAGGAACGCGACGAGGATCGCGGAGGCGAGGGAGATGGACCGGCCGTCGCCACGGCAAAGCCCCGTCAGCACGCCACGCACGCGTCCGAAGAACGCCACGAGCACGGCGAGGATCGCACCGAGCTGGATGATGACGATGTAATCGTCGGCGACACGTTCCATCGAGACCGCCCGACCTTTGCGGTCGGTGACGCCTGACACGGTGACATCGGCGAACTTCGGGACGCCGAGCAGGCTGTCACTGAGGATCATGTGGCCGGTCGAACTCACCGGCAGGTATTCCGTGACGCCTTCGACCGTACCAGTGACGAGGGCGCGAGAATAGGTGAACTCACGTCGCATTTCTTCAGGCGGCACCGTCGGACCATGACCTGCGAAAGCGGGCAGGGAGGACAGCAGCCACAGACCGAAGGCGAGACGAAGCATGGCCGAGCACTAGGCTCATGGCCTTGCCGGGGCAAGGAAAGCCGTCAAAAGCCCTTGTCGCTTGCCCTTGGGTAAGGTTCTCGCTTTATGCAGGCATCACCATGTCGGCCTCCAGCCTCATCCCGACCACTGAACCTCGCTTCCGCGTGCCGGACGCCCGCGGCCGTTTCGGTCAGTTCGGCGGGATGTACGTTCCGGAGACGCTGATGACCCCGCTCCTGGACCTGACCAAGGCCTATGACGAGGCCCGTCGCGACCCGGCCTTCCAGCAGGCCTTCGCGGACATGCTCCGCGACTACGCCGGCCGTCCGACCGGACTTTATCACGCCGAATCGATGACCAAGCATGTCGGCGGCGCCCGCATCTACCTCAAGCGCGAGGACATGCTCCATACCGGCGCCCACAAGATCAACAACGTCGTCGGCCAGGCCCTGCTCGCCGTGCGCATGGGCAAGAAGCGCATCATCGCCGAGACCGGCGCCGGCCAGCACGGCACCGCGACCGCCGCCGTCTGCGCCCGCTTCGGCCTCAAGTGCGTCATCTACATGGGCGCTACGGACATGGAGCGTCAGGCCTTGAACGTGTACCGCATGCGCCTCATGGGCGCCGAAGTCCGCGGCGTCGAGGCCGGTCAACGCACCCTCAAGGAAGCCGTCAATGAGGCCATGCGCGATTGGGTGACCAATGTCCGCGAAACCCATTATATCTTAGGCACCGCTTACGGTTCCCATCCCTATCCGATGATGGTCCGCGATTTCCATCGCATCATCTCCATCGAGTCCAAGCAGCAGATCCTGCGCGCCGAAGGCCGTCTTCCGGACGCCATCGTCGCCTGCGTCGGCGGCGGGTCGAACGCCATCGGCGCGTTCTTCGAATTCTTGGACGAACCCGGCGTACGGCTCATCGGCGTCGAAGCCGGCGGACGCGGCATCGCCCGTGGCGAACACGCCGCGCGTTTCGCGGGCGGACGTCTCGGCGTGCTGCAGGGTTGCATGACAAACATCCTCATGGACGGAGAAGGGCAGATCGAAGGAACGCACTCCGTCTCCGCCGGCTTGGATTACGCCGCCGTCGGCCCTGAGCATGCTTACTATCGTGACAAGGGTCGCCTCGAGTTCGCCTATGCGACCGACGACGAGTGCCTCGAAGGCTTCCAGCTGCTTTCGCGCACCGAAGGCATCATCCCGGCCTTGGAATCCAGCCACGCCGTCGCGCATGGCGTGAAACTCGCCGCGAAGCTGCCCAAGGAGCAGGTGGTCATCATCAATCTTTCCGGCCGCGGCGATAAGGACGTGTGGAGCGCGGCGCGCGCGATGGGCACCGAAATCAAACTCTGACCATGGCGGCGTCTTCGATGACGGGTTTCGGGCGGGCGGAGATCGATCTCCCCGGCGTCCGGCTGTCGGTCGAAATCGCTACGGTAAATCAGAAGAATCTGCAGGTCTCGGTCTTCGGTCCCGAAGCCTGGCCGGCCCTGGAGTCCACCGCCTCCGCTTGGATCCGCGGCAGACTGCAGCGAGGCAAGGTCACCGCCCGCGTGACGCAGGCCGCCGCTTCCGCGCAGCAACGTCAATGGGATGCGGAGTCCGTGGCCGGCAGCCTGGACGAACTGGCCAAGATCGCCGCCCGTTGCGGAGTCGCGTTCGCTCCGGACGCCGATCTGCTGCTTCGGCTCGCCGAGAACAGTCGCCGCCCGTCGGTCGTGCTGCCGCCATTGGCCG
The DNA here is from genome assembly GCA_046052185.1 of Verrucomicrobiota bacterium. Classification (GTDB taxonomy): domain Bacteria; phylum Verrucomicrobiota; class Verrucomicrobiia; order Opitutales; family UBA953; genus UBA953. The sequence goes on from JBJOMV010000056.1 coordinate 9,517, forward strand.
AGGTCGAAGCGACCGTCCAGAAGGCCTTCGACGAAGCACTCCGCCATCTCATCACCATGCGTCAGGCCGAAGGAGCCGCGCTGGCCAAGGATCTCCAAGCCAGGCTCGCTAAAATCTCCGCGATGGTGGCCGACATGGAACTCGCCGAGAAGGCCGCGCCGGTCAGGCATCGGGACGCCATGCTCAAGCGGCTGAAGGAAGCAGGTCTGGCCTTGGATGTGTCGGATGACCGGGTGCTCAAAGAACTGGCCTTGTTCGCGGACCGGTCGGACATCACCGAGGAAGTCGTCCGCCTACGCAGCCATGTCGCCCAATTTTCCGCCGAGCTCAGCCAGCCGAACAGCGGACGGAAGCTGGATTTCCTGATCCAGGAGCTCCTCCGGGAGGTCAACACTATCGGCAGCAAGGCGGCGGAAATCGCCACGACCAAGCAGGTTTTGGAGGCGAAAACCGAGATCGAGCGCATCCGGGAGCAGGTCCAGAACCTGGAGTGAGGTTTTTTCGGGTGTGGTATTGCCACGACCGCTTTCCCATGCCTTTGTCTATCAACACTTACGCAACGTCATGTCCAACAACCTCACCAAGCGCGACATCGTCCTGAAGATTTTCACGGACAAGGGTTACCCCCAGAAGCATATCCGCGACTCGGTCCAGATGACCTTGGATGCGATCAGCGAGGCTTTGCTCGCGGGCCGTGATGTCGAGCTCCGCAACTTCGGCGTTTTCCAGGTCCAGGTCCGCAAGAGCCGCATCGGCCGTAACCCGAACCGTCCGGAGACGGACGTGGTCATCCCGAAGCGCGCGGTCATCAAGTTCAAGGCCGGTAAGGAACTGAAGGCCAAGCTCAAGTCGATCGACGTCGAGAAGCCCAGCCAGCCGCAGCAGTAATTCGCGCCGCGATGTCCGACATTCGAACGCTCCCCGGTTTCCGGGAGTTCTATCCCGAAGACCGCGCCGTCTTGGGACACATCATGGACGTCTGGCGTCGCGCCTGCCGTCGTTACGGTTTCCGCGAATGGGAATCTCCCGTGCTCGAACCGCTCGAACTCTTCACCGAGAAGTCGGGCGAGGAAATCGTCCGCCAGCTCTTTAATTTCGAAGACAAGGGCGGCCGCAAGGTCAGCCTCCGTCCGGAGATGACCCCCTCATTGGCCCGCATGGTCGGGGCCAAGGCCAACGGCATGCCCAAGCCCATCCGCTGGTTCGCGATCGGCGAGAACTACCGCTACGAGAAACCCCAGAAGGGCCGTCTTCGTTCGTTCTACCAGCTCAACGCCGACCTCCTCGGTGAAGCCGGCCCCGCGGCCGACGCCGAGATCATCGCCCTCTGCGCCGACTGCCTGCTCGGATTCGGACTCACGCAGCAGGATTTCCGTATCCGCGTCTCCGACCGCACGCTCTGGTTCCGTTACCTCGCCAGCCTCGGCGTCCCTGAAGCCCAGGCCGTCGCCGTCCTCGGCGTGGTCGACAAGCTTGAACGCGGCACCCCCAAGGATCTGCTCGACGCCATGACGGCGGCGCTCGCCGGGACCACCGTCGACCCTGTGAAGGCGTTGGAGTCCGCCCGGACTTTCGCCAACACTAAGTCACTCGCCGACATCGAGAAGCTCGCCGCCGGCGACGCCGCGATGACCGAGCGCGTGTCCGACTGGAAGCATCTCCTCGGCACGCTGACCACCATGGGCTTCGGCGAATGCGTCGCCATCGACCTCACCATCGTCCGCGGCCTGGCTTATTACACCGGCTTCGTCTTCGAAGCTTTCGAGACAGGCGGAGAAGCCCGCGCCCTCGCCGGCGGCGGCCGCTACGATGCCTTGGTCAAGAAGCTGGGCGGACCGGACCTGCCCGCCGTCGGTTTCGGCATGGGCGATGTCACCATGCGTGACCTGCTGGAGCTCAAGAAACTGATCCCCGCCTATGCCGACGGACCTGACTTCTACGTGATGATCCTCGGCGACGACGCCCGCAACGCGGCGTTGGAAGACATCGCGAATCTCCGACGCGCCGGTTTCCGCGTCGAATACAACCTCAAGGACGGCAAGTTCCCCAAGCTCATCCAGGCCGCCGAAGTCGCCGGCTCCAAGTATGCCCTCGTCTACGGCGGCAGCGAAGTCGCCAAGGGCGTCGCGAAGGTCCGCAGCCTCGCCGACCGTTCCGAAGCCGAAGTACCGCGGACGGACCTCGTCCCGGCGCTCCGTGCGGTGCTCGAGGAAGGCATGCGCGCCATCCAGCCCTGAGGCCATGACCGAGCAGACGCGCCAGTACCAGGCCATGGCGAAGACCGCCTCCTGGACGATGGTCTCGCGCGTGCTCGGTCTTTTCCGCGATCAACTGACGGCGGCGGTGTTCGGCGCCTCGGCCGTCGGTTCGGCGTTCATCTTCGCCTTCCAGATCCCCAACCTCTTCAGACGCCTGCTCGGCGAAGGCGCGCTGACCGCCGCCATCGTGCCGGTGTTGGCGGACAAGTCCGTCAAGGACGGCCAACCTGCGGCTTTCGGCTTCCTGAATTTCGTCTTACGGAAAGTCCTCCCGTGGATGCTCGGACTCACGATGGTCGGGGTAGGCACGGCGCTCCTCTGGGCGTTGATCTGGCCCGCCGACGGTCCGGCGGCGATCCTGACCGCGATCTGCATGCCGTACATGCCGCTCATCTGCGTCGCGGCCCTGTTCACGTCGGCGGTCAACCTCAACGGTCGCTTCGGCTTGGCGGAGATCGCCTCCGCCACGCTCAACCTCTGCATGATCGTCGGTCTCGGCGTGTTCGGCGAGAATCTCGCCGGCACGGACATGGGCAAGGCCGTCTGGCTGTGCGTCGGCGCGCTGGTCGGCGGCATGTTCCAGCTCCTGATCCCCATGTGGGGCCTACGACGGGAAGGCTGGCGACCGGGTAGCACGCACGTCGACGAGAACGCATGGAAGACCCTCAGCATCGCCTTCCTGCCGGCGGCCCTCGGAGCCGGCGTGCAGCAGATCAACGTCCTCGTGTCGCGCGCCTTGGCCATCAAGGAGAGCGACGCGGGGCTGATGTATTACTACATCGCGAACCGGATCGTCGAACTGCCGATCGGGCTATTCTCGGCCTCGATCGCCGTCGTGATCTTCCCGGCGCTCGCGACCGCCTTCGCGAGCCGAGACGTCCCGGCCTTGGCGCGCAACTACGGACGAGGCATGCGGCTCGTCCTGGCGATCAACGTCGGCGCCGCCTTCGGACTGATCGCGCTCGCGGTCCCGATCGTCCAGCTGCTGTTCAACTACGGAAACTTCGGGGCAGGCGACTGCGTCAACACCAGCCGGCTGCTCGTGATCTTCGCCTTGGCCATGCCTTTCTATGCGATGATCTCGATCGTCACCCGGGCCTTGAATGTCGCCGGGAAGACCGAAGCCACGCTGATCGCCGCCATCCATGCGCTGGTCGTGAACGCCACCGGTTCAGTCGTGGCGATATGGACGAACCAAGGCGTCGAAGGCCTGGCCTGGGCGAACGCCATCTCGACGCTCTGGCAGTATTTCGTGCTGCGCCACTATCTGAAGAAGCACGCTCCCGAATTCCTCGCCGAAAGCCTGCTCAAGCCCGCCTTGCAGGTCGTCGCCGGTTCCGTGCTGTTGGCCGTCGTGGCATTCCAGGGCTACGCCTTCCTGCACAACGTCCTGGCCGGGCACCTGAACGAGAAGATCAATCTCGTGGTCTCCATGGGCCTCGCGGGCGGCGCGGGCATGGCGATCTACGCGGTCTTCCTGGATAAGCTCGGCTATCCGGAACGTGATTTGTTGCGTGGCTACGCCAACAAAGTCCTGCGCCTTTTCGGACTGCAGCTCAGGGCCTGACCGGGACGGAGCGATAGGCCGGCGACCGGTAGCGACGGACGAGGCATTCGAGGATCGCCGTGCATTCGACGTCGATGATGCCGTCGATCTTCGCCGGACGGAAATGTCGCTGGAAGGCTTCGACCGCCAGCTTCAGCCCGGCGTCGTCAGGGCCGACGGCATAGCCGTAGTCCGTCAGCAGGCGTCGGAAGAAAGCAGGCGTCGCGAGGTGACCATGGGCGATACGCTCCTTGAGTTCGTCGGGCAGCGGCGACGCGCCGATCCCGAGTTTCGCGAG
>JBJOMV010000057.1:0-13188 GCA_046052185.1 Verrucomicrobiota bacterium
CGCCAGCCCGCACCGGGGAGAGCCCGGTGAACGAAGCGCGTCTCGAACTCACGGAGCTCGAACGGTGCGAAGGCGCGGTCGACGTGGTCGGTCTCGGGCGCGCGCCGAAGCTCCGGATGCTTGTCTCGGTCCGTGACCTCGGCGAGCACGGGTATTCTTCGAAGCTGCATCTTAATTCTGAATAATCCGCGCAGCGGATTATTCAGAGGGGACATGTTGGCAAGGTGACACGTGGGCAAGGGGCGGCTCCGAGGACACGATGTCCGGAGGGCAGGAGGTCATCGAGCGGCAGAATATCGTGCAAAAGTGCAAATCGGTGCTTCGCACCTGTGCAAAGGTGCAAAGATTCGGTGTTGGCGGTTAGCGGTTGGGAGCGCATCAGAAGCGAACTTGCCGATACGGGTGGCGGGTGGCGGTGCCAGGTGGCGGGTGGCCGGTCTACCTACTCAGTCATCGACGCAGCACTCGGTCGTCTGCCATCGACTCAGCCATCCATGCTTCAGCTCGCGCACGCCGTTCCTGCGAGATAACCAGTCGTCCAGGCGTTCTGAAAATTAAACCCGCCGGTGACGCCGTCGATGTCGAGCACTTCGCCCGCGAAGTGAAGGCCCGCGCATTTGCGACTTTCCATCGTCTTGAAGTCGACCTCGGACAGCTTCACGCCTCCGCAGGTGACGAACTCGTCCTTGAACATGCTCTTGCCGTCGACCTTGAACTCGGCGGCGGTGAGCTGGGTGGCCAGGGCTTGCAACGAGGGGTTGCTGACGTGAGCCCAAGGGGTGGTGGTCGGAATGCCGGCGGCGATGACGAAGCGCTCCCAGAGGCGCTGGGGCATGGCGAGCGGGCTGAAGGTGGCGACCTGCTTGCGGGCGTTCTGTTCGCGGACGATCGACAGAGCCTTGATCAAGGTGTCGCGGGTATGGGGAGGGGTCCAGTTGAGCGCGATCTGGAAGGCGTAGTTCTTCTCGGCGAACTCCCGGGCGCCCCAGGCGGACAGTTTGAGGATGCCGGGACCACTGAGGCCGGCGTGGGTCACCAGTACCGGCCCGTCGGTCTTGAGCTTGGTGCCCGGCGCCGTGACGACGGCGTTCTCGACCGAGACGCCGGCCAGGTCGGTCAGCCGGGGGTCGGTGATGTGGAAGGTGAAGAGCGAGGGCACCGGCGGGACGATAGAGTGTCCGAAGGATTCCGCGATGGCCAGGCCGCCGGAGGCCTTGTTGCCGCCCGTAGCGACGATGACCCGATCGAACGCTTCGACCGAACCGTTGCCGAGGGTTAGGCGGAAAGCCTCGGCTTCCTTGACGATGGAGCGGACCGGGGTGGAGATGCGGATGGTCACGCCGGCCCGGGCGGCGGAAGACATCAGGCAATCGACGATCGTGCCGGAGTCATCGGTCGTCGGGAACATGCGGCCGTCTTCCTCGGTCTTCGTGGCGACGCCCCGGCTACCGAACCACTCGATGGTATCGCGAGGCTGGAAGCGGTGGAAAGCGCCGAGGAGTTCGCGTCCGCCTCGCGGGTATTTCTTCACCAGCTCCGCTGGTTCGAAGCAAGAGTGGGTGACGTTGCAGCGTCCCCCGCCCGAGATGCGGACCTTGGCGAGTAGGTGAGGGGTGGCTTCGAAGAGGGTGACCTTGCCGGCCTGACCGAGGGCCTCCGCGCAGGTGATCGCCGCGAAGAAGCCGGCTGCTCCTCCGCCGAGGACGGCGATGTGGCGGGTGGGGGGCATTGTCGCCCGTATGAAGCATACGGGCGACCGAGTATCGAGTATAGAGTGCGGTACGAGGACACGAGGTACGAAGGATCAGTGTATAAAGTGCAAAGGTGCAAAAGTGTTAAGATTAGGTGTTGGCGGTTGGGAGCGCATCAGGAGCGAACTTGCCGATACTGGTGGCAGCCCCAGGTGGCAGGTGTCGGAATCGGGTAAGCCGGGAATCGATGAAATCATCTGCCCGGTGGGGTTGCTATGTCGTGACGCGGTCCCGACCCTACCTCGATGCATGGCTGGTAAACGGGTCAAGATGCATGGCTTGTCCATTCAGTCCTCCACTCAGTCCTCAATTCAGCCCTCGATTCAGTCCTCTATTCTGCTTTTCTCACCGCATGTCCCTCCTCCGTCTGCTTGCCGTCTGCGGCCTGGCCGCGTCCGCCGTCTTGTCCGCTGCCGAAGAGGCTAAGTGGTACAAGGGCAACCTCCATACTCATACCTATTGGAGCGATGGGGATGACTTCCCAGAAATGGTCGCCGATTGGTACAAGAGCCATGGTTACCACTTCTTGGCGCTGTCTGACCATAATATCATCGCCGATCACGATAAGTGGCTGAAGGTGCATAAGTCCAAGACCGGCGCGGTAGCACTGGATAAGTACCTCCAGCGCTTCGGTAACGAGTGGGTCGTCACCCGTGGAGAGGGTGAGCAGAAAGAGATCCGCTTACGGACCCTGGCGGAGATCAAGGGTAAGCTCGAAGAGCCGGGCCGATTCCTGTTGATCCCGAGCGAGGAGATCACGGACAAGAACGTCCACGTGAACGCCACGAATATCCAGGAGCTGATCCTGCCGGATAAGACCCTCGATACCACGACCAGCCCGCAGATCATCAAGGCGCTTCAGCACGCCTTTGATGCCGTGCATGCGCAGCGGGTACGGACCGGCGTGCCCATGTTCGCGCACCTCAATCACCCGAACTTCAAGTGGGCGATCACCGCCGAGGAGCTCATGCAGATCGACCACGAGCAGTTCTTCGAGGTCTACAACGGCCACCCGACGGTCTTTAATCAGGGTGACGAACTTCATGCCGGCACCGAGCGGGTCTGGGACATCGTCCTGGCCGAACGGCTCGGCCATCTCGGCAAGCCTGTGATGTATGGCTTGGCCACGGATGATTCTCATAACTACCACAGCACCGTGCCTAAGGCCAGCCTCTCAGGGCGTGGTTGGGTCATGGTCAAAGCGAAGCAGCTCGATGCGGCTTCGATTGTCGCGGCCATGGAGAAGGGCGATTTCTACGCTTCGACCGGGGTTGAGTTAAAGGACCTGCAGTCCGGTGACGGGCGGATCGCGCTCGAGATCAAGGCTGAGGCGGGCGTCGACTATGTGATCGAATTCATCGGCACCCGGAAGGGCTACGACCGTAAGACTGTGGCCATGAAGGCCGCTGATGGCAGCGAACCGCGGGTCACCCGCAAGTATAGCGCGGACGTCGGTACCGTGTTGGCGACCGTCAAAGGTCCCAAGGCTGAGTATGTCCTCAAAGGTGACGAACTTTACGTGCGGGCCCGAGTTACATCGACCAAGCCGATGCGGAGTTCGCCGGTCGGAGGCGAGCTGGAGATGGCGTGGACGCAGCCCATCAGCAGATGACAGATGACGGAGGGCAGATGACAGACAGACGATGGAGGATGTTGGGAGAATCGAGGACACGAGGGCCGGAGGGCACGTGGGCTCGAAACCTGAGAGTCTGGAGTATCGAGTATAGGGACCGGCACCGATACGGGTGGCGGGTGGCAGCCCCAGGTGGCAGGTGGCGGGATTGTCTGATTCTGGAATCGATTCAGACATCTGTCATCGACCCAGTCATCCGTTCATAAGGGCGACTATGTCCTGACGAGGTCCCGGCCCTCCCTGATTAGCGTAGGACGGACTTCAGGAATGAAAGTAGCTCGGCGGTCGAGGGGTCGTCGGGCAGGCCTAGGTCGGCGTTGATCTTGCCGTGATTGGTGTTCTGGGCGCCGTAGGCCTTGGCGGAGATGCCTTGCGAGGTGAGCGCTTTCTCCAGGCGCTTGGCCTGGTCGGGCGTGAGGGCGGCGGCTGCGTCGTAGAGGATGAGGAAGGGCGGGATACCTTTGCCGGCGGCGACGTGGGTGGTCGCGGAATAATCGTTCCAGAGTTCAGGCTTGCCGCCGAAGATCTCGCGGTGGCCGTATTTGGGTTCGGGCTTACCCGCGGCTTTACGATTGTTGGTCGCTAGTTCGATGACCGCCGGGATGTCGAAGGTATCGGCGTCGACCGGGACGCAGCCCTTGAACATCGCCAGAGACAGGCCCACGGCCTTCAGCGGGCGTTCGTCGATGGCCAGGTAGGCGGCGAGTTGGGCGCCGGAGGAATGGCCCATGATCACGATACGGTGAGGGTCGCCGCCGAATTCGGCCGCATGGTCATGCGTCCAGCGGAGCGACTTCGCCACGTCGGCGAAGATCTCGTTCATCGGGACGGCGGAGACGTAGCGATGATTCGTCGAGACGAAGACATAGCCCATGTCGGTGAAGAATTTCGGCTTCAGCTGCACGCTGGTCTTTTCGCCGCCGCGCCAGCCGCCGCCGTGGATCCAGAAGATGACCGGGGCGGGCTTGGCGGGCTTCGTCGCCGGAGCGTAGACGTTGAGCGTCTGGCGCAGTTCCGTCGTGCCGGCGTAGGGCACGTCCGCCTTGGTCGGCGCGATCGAAGGAGGGGCGTCGGCGGCGAAGAGGGCGAGGGAGGCGAGGAAGGGAGAAAGCATAAGAGTATAGAGTATGGAGTATCGAGTATAGTTAAGCTGCAAGGGGGACTGCTGGCATGGTGATCGGCTGTGAAGCAGTCACCATGTTCATTGGGTGATTGATACAACGAATCAACCAGTCCACGGGTGGTCAGCCGTCATTCTAATTGGGCTCTATGGTGATGACGTTGCCTTTGATGGTGTATTTCAAGTCCGCGAGCTGGGAGAGTTGTTTGATCAGCTGACCGACGGTGATCTCCTTGAACGACACGGATAGCATGCGATCGCCGAGCGTGCCGTTCGGGAGGTCCTTGAGGGTGATGTCGATCAGGTTGCCCTGATTGTAGGCCTTCGCGCGGATGACCCCGAGGACGTTGACCAGCTTGGCGTCCTTGAGTTCGAACTGGGAGAACTTCACCAAGCCCGCATCGGCGGCGGGCCAAGGGTGCGGCAGGCCGGGCATCACGGGAGCGGGCAGCGCGCCGGGAGCGTCCTTGGCTTCCAGGAGCTGTTTCATCGCTTCGATGAGCACCGGTTCGACCTGCGGGGCCACGTTGGAGGACGTCGGACCGACCTCATAACCGCCTTGGTCGTAGGCGCAGGTGCTGCCGATGTAGCCGGGCCCGTAGTCGCCGTAGGCCGCGACGGACACATGGAGGTCTGGGCGCATCGCCTTGGCGGCGAGCTGGTATTCCACGAACAGTTCGCCTGGCAGGTGCAGCATGCGGGAGGAACCGACGCGCAGGCAGGTGATGTCGATGGCGTGGCCTGCTTCGGTGCGCTTCAGCCAGGCCAGCTGGTCGGCGTAGGAGATGTAGCCCTTGGGCGGCGTCGCCTTCAGCTTGGCGATCAGTTCTTCGGCCTTGAGGTGGGTGGAGAGGGGAAGGTTCACCGGCGTGCTCGACCAGCCGATGTCTGCGGCCTTGAGCGGCGACTTCACCGTCTTGTCGAGGGCTTCCTTCATCCCGTCGGCCAGGCGATTCGCGAGGGCCATGCGATTCTCCCAGGCGCCGTCGTTGTATTTCCCGGCCGTGACGTTGCCGCCCGCGCCGTTGAAGTGGACGTGGAGCGTGTGCGGCCAGGATTGGCTGCGGATGAAGCGGGCGATGCCCGGGAAGTCGGGCGTCGGGTAACCGAGTCGATAGTAGCTCTGCGGGTGGCAGGCGTAGCTCGTCAGTACCGCGATCGGGCCGGCCTTGTCCCAGAAACTCAGCGACGTCACCACCGGGTCGATGACGCCTTCCGGTTCGGCGCGCATCTCCGCGCTCTTGGTCGAGGACGTACGGGTGAACTTCACCTTGCCGTCGGGGCCGAGCAGGCGGCGCTGGCTGGCGACATCCTTGACCACGGCCTCTCCCCAGCCCCAGTGCGTGGCTTCGCGGGCGGTCGGCAGGGCGCGGGCGATGCCTTCGGCGGCGCGGGCGATGACGAGACGCTGGAAGTCGCCTTCGAAGCGCGAATATCCCTGCACCCCGAGCTCTTTGATCAGTTTCTCCGCCGTGAAGTCGCAGCCCGGGGCGTCGTGCTGGTGGAGGGCGTGGACGGCGACACGCGCGGGGGTGGTGCCCGCGGCCTTGGCGAGTCCCGCACGGAAGGCGTCATGGCCTTCGTTGGCGATGCCGATCCAGTCGACCGCGCAGAGCACGATCGGTTCGCCCGAGCCCGTGATCACCACGCCGCGGCAACGCAGCGTCAGGTCATCGAGGCGCTTGACCGGGTCGTAGGCCATCGCCGAGCCCAGGGGCGGGGTGGCGTCGACGTCGAAGGTCGCGACCTTGACCGGTTCGGCGAAGGCGACGGCGGAAAGGAGGAGCAGGAGAGAGCGCATGTTCATAGGGACTTGACGAAAAGGTTGCGCCACCGGATCTCACCGCCGTGGGTCTGGAGCATGAGCGGACCTTTGGCCGGCAGCGGCCGCGTCCGGTCCCAGTAGTTCTCCATCTTGGCGTGGTCGACGACCAGCTTGCCGTTGAGCCAGACCGTGGTGAGGTCGCCCTGCTGGACGATGCGGAACGTGTTCCATTCGCCGAACGGCTTATCGGCGACCACGAGCGGGTCGCGTCCGGGGGTGCCGGGCGTGTTATTGAAAAGACCACCCGAACCCAGGTGGGGTTTGCGGTCGGGCTTCTTCGGGTCGAAGACCTGGTTGAGGTCCCAGATCTGCACCTGCGGCGTGCCGCGGAGGTAGATGCCCGAGTCGGCCTTCGCGACCGTCATATATTCCAGGCGGAGCTCGATGTCGCCGAACTCGGCGTCGGTCGTCGCGTAGGGTCCCGTGCCGGCGTTGACTAGTTCGCCATTCTCCACGCGCCAGTGCGACGGAAAATCCGCGCGCTGCTTGGCGAGGTCGGCCGCTTTCTTGTCGCCGGTCAGCTTGAGGCCTTGATGAGGGTTGTGGCCGTGCCAGCCGGAGAGATCCTTGCCGTTGAACAGGGCGCGGAAGCCTTCGGGCGGCGCGTCGGCCAAGAGCGGCAGGGAGAGCAGGCAGGCGAGCAGAGAGCGCATCTTATTTCAGGGTTTCGATGAAGGTGAGCAGGTCGGCCATGTCTTGGGTCGTGAGGCCGCCTTCGAGTCCTTCCGGCATCAGGCTGCGTCCGTCGGAAGAACTCCCGGTCACGTCGGCGCGGAGGATCGTCTTCGAGACGCCGCCGGGCATCCTGAGCGTCAGCTGCGTGGCCGTGTCTTCCGCGATCACGCCAAGGTAGGATTCGCCGGCGCGCGTCTGCACCAGGAAGGACATGTATTGGGCGGCGATCTCCTTGTTCGGCTCGAGGATCGCCGTGAGCAGGGCGGCGCGGCCCTTATTCTTCACCGTGAGCAGGTCTGGTCCGACCTCCATGCCTTGTCCGCCGGCCCGGTGGCAGATCACGCAGGCGCGTTGGTAGACCGCGAGACCGCGGGTTGCGTCGCCGGTGAGGTCAACGCTGGCGGCATACTTGGCCGTGACGACCTCGTGGGAAGGCGGGATGACCTCGGCGAGCGTCGTGCGCGCCAGAGCGGCGATTTGGGCGTCCTTGTGTTTGAGCAAGGATTGTACCTGACCAGCGTCGAAGGCCGAGGCGGGCAGCTGCTTGGCCGCGACGGCGTCCAGGAGCGGCTTCACGCGGTCGGTACGTTGGAGTAGCTGGGTCAAAGCCTTGGTGCGGACGGAAACGTCGAGGTCCTTCCATCGCGCGATGACCGTGGTGCCGAAGCCCGGGTCGGCCGTGGCGCCCCATTGAGCCAACGCGGCCGCCTGAAGGTCTGCCGGACGATCGGCGGACAGGCTGGCCGTGAGGACGGGACGACTGAGCTTGAGGGGGGCGGCGGCCAGCAGCGCGAGACGCTCGATGCGGCGTGAGGAGGGTTGCGTCGGGTCGTCGACGATGGTCGCGGCCTCAGCGAACAAGTGTGCCAGCTTCCCGGACGTGTCGGCTTTCTCCAAGGATGTTCCGGCACGGGCGAGTCCCTTCGCGAGCGCGCTCAGGTGGGCCGGCCGGGCGCCGAGACGGAGCACCAGCTCGAGTTGGGCGGGCCGGTCATCCGCCGGCTGGGAGATGGCGCGGACCAGGATGAGTTGGGACAGGAATGCTTCGGCCGGCGCGGCGAAGGTTTCGTCGGCCAGTGCGGGGAGCAATCGCCGGGAAAGCACCGTGGGGTGGGCGCTGAGGATGGCCGGGGCGATCCAGGCGTGTCCGTGATCGCGGCGGGCCAGCTTCACCAAGGCGGCCGAAAGATCGGTCGCGTCGTCGGCCGGTGTCACCCGCGCGAGCGTGAGCGCCGTCTGGAAGCGGAGACGGGCGTCGTCCGAGCCGGCATGTCGCGTCAGGGCGGTGACCGCGCCAGGGCTCAGCCGGCGTTCGCGGTAGAAGTCGCCGGCCAGGAAGACCGCGCGTTCGCGGACGGCAGCGTCGGCGTCGCCGAGGGCGCTGACCATGAGCGGTTCCGGAAGCTGCTTCGTCGCCGCCAGAAGGTTCAGGGCATGCAGTCGGGCGAGCGGGTTCGGGCCGGTCTGGAGCAGGCTGGAGAGCAGGGGCTGGGCGCCGGCGTCGCGGCGTTCGTAGAGCAGGCGCGAGGCCGTGTCGCGGTGCCAGCCGTTGGGGTGGGAGAGCGTCTCGACGAGCTGGGAAGCGGTCGCCTTGCCCAGGTCGACCGAGGAACGGCGGACCCAGTCCTTGTCGTCAGGGACCAGGCGATAGATGCGTCCGCGATCGTTGCCGTTGTTCAGGTCAAGGTGCTGCTTGATCTCGTCGGGGATGGACCACGGGTGCTCGATCACCTCGCGATACATGTCGCAGACGTGGAGGCAGCCGTCGGGAGCGTTGGCGAAATTGACCACGCGGACCCAGGTGTCGCGGCTCGCGGCGAACTCGACGCCGCGTTCGTCGGAGGGCCGCTCGCCGGAGAGGTTGACGCCGTCGGCGGCGGGCGAGATCACCTTCCGATGGATGAGCTGGCCGCCGGCGTCGCCCGTGAAGCTGTTGTTCTTGAAGGAAGGTCCGTAGGCGTCGCCGCGGTAGATCGTCGTCCCCGTCGCGCCCGTGAAGTAGCCGCTCACGCGACCGCCGCCTTCGACGGCGCCGGGGACGGCTCCCGAGACGCGCCAGCGGGTCCGGATGATGCGCCACGGCTCATCGGGGCTGATCCGGAATACTTCGGCCGCGGGCCCGTCCTTGGCGATGCTCTGACGAGGCGCGGGCAGGGGAAGGTGGGGGTTGGGCGAAGGCCCAGCGCGGTCGTGGACCCAATATTGCAGGTGGTCGGAGTTGGAGCAGCCGAACTTCCGGCCGAAATCATCGAAGCTCATCCCATACTGGGCGCCGCCGGCTTCGAGTCCAAACGCATGGTTCAACGGGTCGAACCAGAAATCATTGCCGCCGAGTTCGAGCGCGGGAAGCTCCGGGCGGAGCAGGCAGGACACCTTGCCGCGGTTGCCGCCGCCGGCGAGCAGGTGGACGCGTTGGTCGGGTCCCCACTGCAGGCTGTTGGCCATCCCTTGGACGTTGATGATCTTCAGTCCCGTGCCGAAGCCCGTGAAGACCTTCTCGCGATGGTCGGCCACGCCTTTGCCGGTCCGGTCCTCGAAGCGCCAGAGATCAGGCGTCGCCAGGACGTAAAGACCGCCGTTGGCCCAGATGAGTCCCGTGGGCCAGGGAAGGTTGTCGGCGAAGACGCGGCTCGTCTCGTAGTAACCGTCGCCGTCCTTGTCCTCGAGGACCGAGACGCGGCCGAGGTGCGGGATCTCGTCACGGCGCTCCGAGTAGTCGATCATCTCGCAGACGAACATCCGGCCACGTTCGTCGAAGCAGACCGCGATCGGGTCGCGGACCTGCGGCTCGTGGGCCGCCAGTTGGAGCTTGAAGCCAGGTTTCACCTTCCAGGTCGCGACGGCGTCCTTCGGCTCGACCGCCGGGTAGCGGGGAAGCTCCTTGGCCGCGTCGACTTTCGGCGCGCCTTTGGACCCACCGTAGGCTTTTTCATAAGTCGTCGTGGTCTTGATGCCGTCCGCGGCGCCGAGCAGCGCGCCGAGCGATGCCAGCGTGATCACGAGTAAGCTTCGCGGGAGACTCATGGGGCTCTTGGTAAGATGACCGAACGCCGAAGGGGATAAACCCTTAAGACTTGTCCGAATCCGCTTATCTGCGCGTTGAAATGATTGAAACCGCTTCATTGGGTCCGCAGTCTCGACTGATGCGACTCAGCATGCTGCTAATCTCGGGTTGGTGTCTGGCCGGCTGCGTCGCGCGCCCGGAGCTGGGTCGGCTGGAGCAAGCGCGGGCCTGGAAGGCGGCGGAAGCGAACCAAGGCGTCGCGGTGGACGCGGAGCATTTCTACGCCATCGATGACCGGGCCATCGGCAAATATGAGAAGACCACCGGCCGCAAGGTCGCGGAATGGCGGGCGCCGGCGGGCTCGCCGGTGAAGCATCTGAATTCCGGGGTCGTCGTCGGCGGGCAACTGCTGGTCGCGCACTCGAACTTCCCGGCCAAGCCGGACGAAAGTTCGCTGGAGTATTTCGACGCCGAAACGTTGCGTCCGGCCGGGCGCAAGATCTTCGCGGAGCCCCCGGGATCCTTGACCTGGCTGGTGCCGGCGGGCGAGGGCTGGCTCGCTTGCTTCGCCCACTATCGCCCGGCCAGCGATCCGAGGCTGAGTCGGTTGGTCCGCTTCGACGCGCGGTGGAACACCCTGGCGACGTGGGAGTTCCCGCCGGAGCTGCTCGCGAAGTTCGGCGCCTTCAGCAGCTCCGGCGGGGGCTATGCGCTCGACGGACGCGTCTGGGTTAGCGGTCATGACGCCCGCGAACTCTACGTCCTGGAACTGCCCCTTGGCGGCGGGACCGCGAAGTGGGTGGGGTCGGTGGGTTTCGTCTCGCGCGGTCAGGCGTTCGCCTGGGACCCGGGACGTCCGCAGGAACTTTACTCCATCCAGCGCAAGACCCGGGAGGTCATCGTCTCCCGCCTGAGCGACGGACGCCCCTAAGCGGGCTTGTTTTTCAAGCTGTTTGGGGAGAGGGTAGGTTACCCCCATGAGCCGTCTCATCTTATTGCTCTGCGCCCTCGCGGTCGGCGCGGCCGAGCGCCAGCCCAACATCATCTACATCTTGGCGGACGACCTCGGTTACGGCGATTTGGGCTGCTATGGCCAGAAGGTCATCCAGACCCCCGAACTGGACCGGATGGCTAAGGAAGGCCTGAGATTCACTCAATTCTATGCCGGCGCGACCGTGTGCGCGCCTTCGCGTAGCGTGCTCATGACCGGCCTCCATCACGGCCATACGCGGGTGAGGGGGAATGCCGGACAGAAGAATCCCGCCGCGCAGGCTCTCCGGGAAGGCGATCTCACCGTCGCCAAGCACCTGCAGTCGGCCGGCTACAAGACCGCGCTGATCGGCAAGTGGGGTCTCGGCGACGTCGGCGCGGCCGAGACCGGCCTGCCGCGCAAGCAGGGCTTCGACGAGTTCTACGGCTTCCTGAACCAGCATCACGCGCACAACCACTATCCTGATTTCCTCTGGCGGAACGAGACCAAGGAAGCGTTGCCGAACGTCGTGACGCCGGTCGGTGAGACGGGCGCAGGTTACGCCACCAAGATGGAGAAGTTCGCGGACGACCTCTTCGCGGAAGAAAGCCTGCGTTTCGTCGAGCGGAACAAGGATCGGCCCTTCTTCCTTTATTGGTCCATGGTCGTGCCTCATGCCAACAATGAGCGTTCCACGGCCTTGGGTGACGGCGCCGACGTGCCGGATTACGGTCCTTACGCCGAGAACGCCTGGCCCAAGCAGGACAAAGGCCAGGCGGCCATGATCACCCGGCTCGACGGGTACGTCGGGCGGATGCTGGCCAAGCTCAAGGAACTCGGCCTCGAGAAGGACACCCTGGTCGTGTTCACGAGCGACAACGGGCCGCACAACGAAGCCCGGCATGACCTGACGCGATTCAATCCAAGCGGACCCTTCAGCGGCATCAAGCGCTCGCTCACCGACGGCGGCATCCGCGTGCCGTTCATCGCCTGGTGGCCGGGATGCATCAAGCCCGGCCGCGAGACGGGCCATGTCGCTTACGCCGGTGATTTCTTCGCTTCGGCTGCGCAGCTTGCGGGTCGACCGGCTCCCGCCGGTTTGGATTCGCTCAGTTTCGTCCCGACGTTGACCGAACAAGGCAATCAGACCGCGCATGAATTCCTCTATTGGGAGTTCCATGAGGGTGGCTTCCGTCAGGCCGCCTTGCTGGAGGGGCGCTGGAAGGGTATCCGGAGCGGAGGTCCGGACCGAACCGTCCGCCTGCATGACCTGAAGAACGACGTCGCCGAACAGAAGGACGTCGCGGCCGAGCATCCGGAGGTCGCCAAGCGCCTTGGCGAATATCTGAGCACTGCGCGCACCGAAACCGCGGATTGGCAGCCCGTCTGGCAGGCCGGTCCGGGCAAGAAGCAGAACAAGAAGAAGTGACCATGCGAAGCTTCTGCTGCCTATTCCTCGGATGTCTCGGGTTGATCGCCGCCGATCCGGGCGTTGTTCGCTCGGAGTTCATCTTTGAGACCAACCCCGTGCCCAGCTGCCACGCCACGACGATCGTTGAGGCGAAGGATGGCACCTTGGTCGCCGCTTGGTTCGCCGGAGAAGCCGAGGGCAAGCCGGACGTCTCGATCTGGACGTCCCGTTTCGTCGACGGCAAGTGGACCGCGCCGGTCAAGGTCGCCGAAGGCACGCAGCCGGACGGTAAGCGATTCCCTTGTTGGAATCCCGTGCTCTTCCAGCCGAAGGAAGGCCCGCTGCAGTTGTATTACAAGGTCGGCCCGAATCCGGTCGAGTGGTGGGGCCTGCTGCGCCTCAGCGATGACAATGGCAAGACCTGGGGTGAACCGCGCCGGCTGCCTGATGGCATCCTCGGCCCGATCAAGAACAAGCCCGTGCAATTGAAGGATGGCACGATCCTGTCCGGAAGCAGCGCCGAGGGATTGAAGGCCGGACCCAGCTGGCAGATCCACTTCGAGCGTAGCCGCGACAACGGAGTCACGTGGGAGAAGATCGCAGTCGAACAGGGGCAGGGTAGTCCCGCGTCGATTCAGCCCAGCATCTTGTTCCTGAAAGACGGCGGACTCGTGTCGGTCGGGCGGACCCGTAACGCCAAGATTTTCAGCACCGTCTCCCATGATCAGGGCTCGACCTGGTCGAAGGTTGAGTTGACCGAATTGCCTAATCCTAATTCCGGCACCGATGCCGTCACCCT
>JBJOMV010000058.1:0-12991 GCA_046052185.1 Verrucomicrobiota bacterium
GTCGTGACGCGGTCCCGACCCTGCCATGAGAAGCCGATGCCATCGGCCAAAGGCTTCTTCATCCACGACCGAAGGGCGGGGAAGGGGCATACAGGGAAGCCTGGTCATGATATTTATACGATTGTTATATGACAGATATTATATTTAGTTATTGTATAAAAACAGGATTGGCGGACGGGCGGCCGATGGCATGCTAGTAGATGATATGAAGAATACCCTACTGACCGTCTCCCTCCTGTCCGCCGCCGCTGCGCTTTCCGCGCAGAGCGCCGGTTCCCCCAAGATGTCCTACGATTTCATCCGCGCCGGCTACGTCCAGGGCGAAGAGATCAAGGGTCTCGCTCTCTCCGGCACGGCCCTGCTCGGCGAGCACGTGCTCATCGGCGGCTCCTACCAGGATCTGACCGCCCGCAATCTCGACGACGTCGACGGCGAAGCCAGCACCTTCAACCTGGGCGCCCGCTTCGGCGTCGGTTCCGGTGATATCATCATCGGCGCTTCCTATGGTCAGCTCCAGGGCTCCGGCATCGACGGCGGAACCGCCGTGGCCGTGGCCGCCAATGTCACCTCCCTCGGTATCGCCTACCGCCACTCCTTCAACGAGACCTGGGAAGCCTTCGTGAGCTACGACCGCGTCCGCACCGAATATGCCGCCGGTTCTTACGACCTCTCGACCGGGCTCGCCCTCGGTACGGCTGACAGCCAGTCCGACAACCAGTTCGGCGTGGCCGTCCGTTGCAACGTCACCAAGGAGTTCGACGTGACCGTCGGCTACGCCTGGGTCGACGGTAACGGCGCCTTCTCGCTCTCGGCCGGCTACAACTTCTAAGCGGACTTCATAGCACGCTTCGGGCCCGGCATGTGCCGGGCCCTTTTTGTCGGTAAGCTGGTCCGACTGGTTTATTATATTATAATCGCACTAAATTTTATCGCTTGCGGGCGGTGAAGGCCCGATGCAGATTCCTGTTCTCATGCGTATCCCCGCTCTGCTCCTCTTCTGCACGGCCGCCACTATGGTCGGCTGTCTCAACCCTCAGGACGTCCATAACTCCGTCAACTCGGACGACAAGGCGACCATCTCGGTGGCCAACGCCCAGCGCAGCGTGAAGGTCGGCATGACCGGCGCCGCCGTCGCCGAGGCCCTTGGCTCCCCGAATATCCTTTCGACCGATGAAGAAGGCCGTGAGGTCTGGATCTACGATCGTGTGACCTCTTCGGTCCGCGCCACCGCTGCCAACGGCCCTCTTACGCTCTTCGTGGGCGGAAGCGCCGCCGCCGCCGAGCGTTCCCAGCGGACCCTCACGATCATCGTGAAGTTCGACAAGCAGGGCAAGGTCCGCGACCTGGCCTACCACACTTCCAAGTTCTAAGCCGTGCGTTTCACCCTCGCTCTCGCGGTGCTGTTGTTCGTCACGGGTTGCCAGACCGGCATCCCTGCCGACGCCCTTGACCTCAAGCCCGATTCTCTCGAGCGTCGCCAACTTGAGTCCCGACGTTTCGACGGCGGAAAAGAGTCTGATATTCTCGCCGCATGTTCGGGCGTCGCTCAGGACCTTGGTTTCACGATCGACGAAGCTGAGACCAAGCTTGGCGTGATGGTCGCCTCCAAGAATCGCGAGGCCAGCGACACCGGTTCCCGCGTCGCGATGGCTCTGCTGCTCGGCGCGAACGCAGCCAACTCGATGGATCGTTCTCAGAAGATCCGTCTGTGTATCGTCGTGAAACCCGTCGAGACAAAGTCAGGATCACCGACTCAGTATGTCGTGCGTGCCACCTTCCAGCGGATGGTCTGGAATAGTTACGGCCAGCTCACCCGCCTGGAGGGTCTTCGCGAAGTGGAACTCTATCAGCAGTTCTTCGAGAAGCTTTCGAAGTCCGTCTTCCTTGAAGCCCATAAAATCTAATCATGCGTTCCCTCATCCTCCTCCTTGCAACGTTGGCCATCACGGGCTGCGTCAATAATTCCACGAATTCGGCACTGGATGTCGGTTCCGACCAGGTCCAGCTGCGCCAGATCCAGAGCCGCGCCTTTGATACTACCGATAAGGCCAAGACCCTGCGTACGGTCATCGCTGTCCTTCAGGATCTCGGTTTTGTGATCGATAAGGCAGACCTGGAACTCGGTACGGTCACCGCGACGAAACTCGACGGCTACGCCCTGCGTATGTCGGTGAGCGTGCGTCCTCGTGGCGCCAAGCAACTCATGGTACGTGCCAACGGGCAGTATCAGGAAGAGGCCGTCACTGATCCGGCTCCTTACCAGTCGTTCTTCAACTCGCTGGCCAAGGGCATGTTCCTGACGGCTCAGAACGTCGACTAAGGTCAGACATCTAACCTGACTGCGGGGCCTGGCTTTTGTCAGGCCCCGTTTGTTTTGGCTATGTGGTGACGCGGTCCCGACCCACCCATGTCAGATTGAAGAGGTTGCCGATGGGGAATACTGAGAGGAAGCTAGGTCAGCACGCAGTGCTGACCCTACCTTTTGATGCACCTTCGCGCTGGCGGGTGGTCGGGGAGTGGGCAAAGTAGGCGGCAGTGTTCAAAGGCATCTCTGACTATTTCGCGGGGGTAGGCTTGGCCATGAAGGTCCGGTCAGGGCAGGGGCGTGCCCAGGCGGAGCGGCTGAGGGCTTACGGGGAACTGCGTCGGATCGAGCAGGTCCTGCCGGCGGCCCGGGCGGAGATCATCGCGGCGGCGGATGCCGTGGTCGCCGAGGCGGCGATGGCTGAGATGAAGGCTGCCCCCATCGAGGAGTTGAAAGATTTCGGGGCCGCCATCGGTCCGCTGCAGGCCGCGGGGTTCCGCAAGGTGGCTGACCTGGGCGGACATACGGTGAGCTCGCTCCAGGGGCATCGGGGTATCGGAGAGGTGACGGCGACATCCGCGTTCGAAGCCTATCGCACCTTCGAGGCTTCGGCCAAGGCGCGCGTCCGACTTTTACCCGATCCGGATAACCGTCGTCCGGCGGATACGCGTCTGCTGGTGGCTTTGGTGAAGTATGAGACGTTGGTAAGGGACCTTGGGACGCGTCCGCAGGAGGCCCAGATCCGTTTCGATGATGCCGATGAGCGCCTGCGCGTGTTCCGGTCGCAGACCAAGGTCCGGGATCATCTTTTCTCCGTCTCAGCCCAGCAGGAACTGGCCCGGCGGGATGGTAATCTGGCCTCAGAGCTGCGCTGGGTCGCGGAGGAAGCCCGTGGGCTGGCAGACTACGCCCAACGTCTAGGCTTCGCCCCTGAGGCGGTCTGGCGTCGTTATGGCGACAACTCCGCCAGCTTCATCGCGTTGCTGGAAAGCGTCCTGCCAGCCCGCGTGGTCGCTCAGGGAGCCTTGGCGGCCCCGGACCTGCGGGGCGGCCTGCCGGCGGAGATAGCCGATGCGGTCGAGGCGACCCAGCTGGACCTCAGCCTGATGACGGCCAACCTGCGCAAGTACCAGGTCTTCGGCGCCCAGTACGTGGTCTGTCATCAGCGCGTACTCCTCGGCGATGACATGGGCTTGGGTAAGACGATCCAGGTCCTGGCGGCGATGTGTCACTTGGCCGCGAAGGGGAAGCGCCACTTCTTCGTGGTCGCCCCGAACAGCGTGCTCGTGAACTGGGAGCGCGAGGTCAAGAAGCACACCAAGCTCAGCCCTATCATCGTCCATGGCTTCGATCGGGATGACGAGCTTCAGCAGTGGCAGCGCGACGGCGGGGTAGCTATCACCACTTACACGACCTTGGCTCGGCTGGCGGATAAGATCACCGCGGTCGATTTACTTGCTGTTGACGAGGCCCATGCGGTCAAGAACCCGACCGCCCAACGGACGCAGGCGGTGCGTAAATTGTGCGAGGTGTCAGGTTCGGTGGCGTTCATGTCCGGTACCGCCTTGGAGAACCGTCTCAGCGAACTCCACGTGCTGGTCACGACCGTCCAGCCCAAGGCCGATGCGGAAGTGGTCACCCTCTTGAAGCAGATCCGGCCGGCACCGGCCGAAGTACGGATGCGGCTGGCGCCGGTCTATCTGCGGCGCATCCAGGCCGACGTACTGACTGAGCTGCCGGATATCACCGAGACCGATGAGGTCGTCCCGTTGGAGCCGGAGGACCTGCAGGTCTATCGGGCCAGCAAGGACAACCTCATGCATAAGCGCCTGGCGGCGACCATCGGAGCGGGTAATCGGCAGTCGGCCAAGTTCGACCGCCTGCGGGACCTGCTTGAAGGGTATCGTGACGACGGACGCAAGGTCGTCATCTTCTCCTTCTTCCGCGAGGTCCTCGACGAAGTCAGCCTTTTGGTCGGCGGCTGTCCCCAAATCCATGGAGGAATCAGCGCCGAGGAGCGTCAGCAGATCATCGACCGTTTCGCGGCCACCGAAGGGTTCGGGGTCATCGCCCTCCAGATCGAAGCCGGCGGTGTCGGCATCAACCTCCAGTGCGCCCAGGTCGTCATCCTCATGGAGCCGCAATTCAAGCCCTCGACCGAGCGTCAGGCTATCGCCCGTGTGCGGCGCATGGGACAGACCCGCAAGGTCAACGCGCACCGGCTGATCGCGCAGGGGACGGTCGATGAGGCGTTGGTCCGGCTCATCGCCGAGAAGTCCAAGCTCTTCGCCGACTATGCGCACCAAAGCTCCGTGGCCGAAGCGAGCTCATCGGCGATCGATGCCGGCGGGGCCGCGATGGAGGAGTTGCGCCGCGCGGTAGGCGCGTAAGAACAATTAGTTGACCTGTTGATCAGTTAGCCAGTTGGCAAGAGAGAAGCCAAGCCGCAGGGGACACGAAGCGAGGGCCGGAGGGCACGTTGGCCGGAGGGCACGAGAGCAGTAAGTTAGAGGCACAGAGGCTCGGTGGCTCAGTTGATCGGAGCGATACACGAGTATCGAGTATGGAGTATTGAGCATAGGGAGAGGCAGTACTCAAAGGGGGCACCATGCGGGAATCGGATAATGTGCTGGGGGGCTTATTTCGAGGACATGAGGACTCGAGGGCACGAGGGCTGGAGTGAACAACTAGTTGATCGGTTGATTAGTTGGCCGGTTGGCCAGAACGGATAACTAGCTGGCGCCTGAGTTCCCGCGGCTGAAGGCTGAACGGCTGACCCCTGAAAGGCTGATAACCGTGGCCGTCACCCGTCACCTGGAATGAATCATGCCCGCAGCATATGTCCCGGTCTCCGGTTTCCCTTTGAGCGGATGAATCCCGCAAATAGGGCAGCACGCGGTGCTGCCCCTACCAAGAGACAGCGGATGCGATGTCATCGCATCCCTACCTCAGCGCAGCGCTTGGAGGACGGAGTGGTAGGCGGGCTTGGGCTGGCCTTGGCGGTCGAAGAGGAGCGGGTGGTTGACGCGCTTCCAGGGGAAGTCGTTGAGCCAGCTCTGGCCGTCGTGCAGGTTCCAGAAGGAGACGCGGATGATGACATCGGGATAACGGCGGAAGAGCGCGAAGAGCTTGGCGTATTGCTCGGCCTGGCGGGCGAGGATCTCGGGCGGACAGCCGCCAGCGTAAGGATTCTCCTTGGCGATTTCAGCGCGGCGCTTGCCTCCGTCGGCCCACCAGTGGCTGCGCGGGATGACGTCGATATCGAGTTCGGAGACGACGGCCTTGATGCCGGCGGCACGGAGGGCGAGGAGCGTCTTCTCGAGGGCTGCGTAGGGGACGCGGTCGATCTCGTAATGCCCCTGGAGCCCGATGGCGTGGACAGGGGCGCGGCGGGCTCGGAGGTCGGCGAGGAGCTTGAGCATCTGCTCCCGCTTGCCATCGAGTTCGTTATTATAGTCGTTGTAGATCAGTAAAGCATCCGGATCGGCGGCATGGGCGTATTCGAAGGCTTTCGCAATGAACTCGTCACCGCAGGCGCGTGTCCAGCCGCTCTCGCGGAGGTAGCCGCCGCCGTCGGCGAGGGCTTCATTGACCACATCCCACATGGCGATCTTACCGCGATAACGTCCGGCGACCGCGTCGATGTAGGCCTTCATCCGGGCGAGGAGGACTTCCTTCGAGGCAGGCTTATCGCCATCGAGGTAGAACCAGGCCGGCGTACGATCATCTTTGGCCCAGACCAGGCAATGACCCACGACCTTCAGGTCTTTGGAGCGAGCGAAGTCGACGAAGCGGTCGGCTTGGTCGAAGCGCCATCGTCCTGCCTCGGGCTGGAGCGCCGCCGGCTTCATGCAGTTCTCCGGCGTGACCATGCCGAAATGAGCGGTCAGGAGGGGCCAGTCCGCCGGGCGATCGGCGATACGATCAGAAATACCGACGCCAGAGCCCCAGGGGGAGACTGTGCGCAGGGTCTGGGCGGAGGCGGTGAGCGTACCTAACAGACATAAGATGAAAAAGAGGCGGGGCATTGAGGTTAAGATGGCAGATAGATGAACAGATTTGGGATGGAAGATGAAGGATGAATGATGGAATAGGGGGCACGTGGGCACGGTGACACGGGGACACGGGGCAGAATCGAGGACACGAGGACAGGAGGGCATGAGGGCTGGAGGTTGGCAGGGGACATAATTCGAGGACGGGAGGACTCGAGGGCACGAGGGCCAGGGCAGCTTGCTTCCGGATTCTGGCGGCTGAAGGCTGAGCGGCTGGCTCCCGAAAAGCCGACCACCGTGGCCGTCACCCGTCACCTGGAATGAATCATGCCCGCGGGTGAAATCCCGGTCTCTGGTTTCCCTTGGAGCGGATGTCCATTCTGTCCTCGATTCAGTCCTCAATTCAGCCATCAATTCAGTCATCCACTCTTAATATTTCCCACCATGCGATTGATGCTCTGTTTCCTGGCGGCGGGTCTGGCGGCGGCCGATGTGACGGTCGAGCAGGTCAATAAGGCCGTCGGCCTGGAGCTGTTCGCCGATGCGAACCTCTGGGACGATGATGCTAAGGCCGTAGCCGAGCGGCTCGGCTGGCCGCAGGAGTCCGAGACGACCAACGACGCGAGCTACCGGCTCTATCCCAAGGATGACTACCGTGTCTTCGACTGCCGGCCCTACTCCTGTTCCTTCCTGTCCGAGCAGGCCAAGCCCACCTCGCTGTCCCTGATGTTCGCCAACAAGGGCGACTCGGTCTCGATCGGTTCGAAGGATGCCAAGGATAAGGCGAAGGCCAAGGCCCGCGACGAGCAGATCAAGGATTACAAGAAAGCCATCGCCGAGGACGCCAAGGATCTCGAAGAGAAACTCACCAAGCTTTTCGGCAAGCCGGCGGCCGATCGCATGGGGCAGGGCGGCAAGACGAGCGAAGTCGTCCGTCGGTGGAATTGGAACGGTCATGCCTTCCTCCTCGCGGCGCCCAAGGACGAGTATGTCGCGCTGCGCATCCTTTCCGCGAAGTCAGCGGACGAAGGCGGCCGCAGCCGCGTCACCGACAACGAGCTCTTCGCCCGCGTGAAGACCCGTCTCGAAAAGCGGCCCAACGGCGACGTCATCCTCAAGGACATCCCCATGGTGAACCAAGGCCCCAAGGGCTATTGCGTCCCCGCCACCTGGGAGCGCGCCATGCGCTACATGGGCGTCCAGGCGGACATGTACGTCCTCGCCATGGCCGGCCAGAGCGGCGCCGGCGGCGGCACATCGATCGCGGCCATCGCCGCGGGCGCCAAGGCCGCCGTGAGCCTCGGCGGACGCAAGATCGAGAGCGCGAACATCAAGATCGAACCTGCGACCGTAGCCAAATACATCGATCGGGGTCAGCCGATCATGTGGGCCATGTTCTCCACCAAGGAATACAACGACATCGCCAACGGTCGGACCAAGGAGCGCCAAGGCATGACCGATCCGGCCGCTTGGAAGAAGGCCGTCGCCGACGGGCGCAAGGGGCAGAAGCCGCTCCAGATCAACCGCGACACTGCGCACGTCTGCATGATCGTCGGCTACAACAAGGAGACCGGTGAGGTCGCCGTGTCCGACTCATGGGGTCCGGATTACGAAGAGCGCTGGATCATGGGCGTCGAAGCCACCCAGGTCAGCCAAGGTTCGGTGACGGTGATTGGTTTTTAGGAAACTTAGTTGATCGGTTGATCAGTTGGCCGGTTTGCCAGAATCAGAGGCCCGGAGGCTCAGGGGCTCGGTTGATCAGGGGGAGGCAGTGCAAAGGTGCAAATAAGCCTTAGGGCCAGTGCTGGGGCCAGTGCTGGGGCCAGGGCTTGGGCGAGGTAAACGAGAGGCCCGAGGGCTCGCTAGGTGAGATGGTGCTTGGTGACAAGGGTCACTTTTCTTCTTCGGCTTTCATCTTGCTGAGGCACTCGGTGAGGATCTCCCGCCCCCGCTTATCCGCCTGTTTGATCTCTTCTTCGGACAAATCCTTGAGGATTTCTTGCAGGGTCTCCTGGTGGTCTTCGCTCATCCCTTTGGCGCGGGTGAACATCCAAGCCACTCCCTCGATGCGATCCTTGGGGACGCCGCGGCCATTCAGGTAGCAGCGACCAAGGAAGAAGGTGCCGCCCGGGTGAAGCTGTTCGGCGGCCTTGCGAAACCAGCGGGCGGCGATGGTGTCATTGGCCGGATCGGGCGTCTTTCCGTAGTACTCCAAGCCAATGTGGACTTGGGAGCCAGGTACGCCGTGCTCCGCGGCGATCATCGACCATCGGCGGGATTCATTGAGGTCGACGGCGACGCCATCGCCCCGGAAATAGCAGATACTCAGAGAATATTCGGCCTCCTTGTGACCCTGCTGCGCTGCCTTCATGTACCATCCAAAGGCTTCTTTCAGGTCCGGGGCGACTCCGTCCCCTTTGCGTAGGGCCTGCGCCAGGGAATACTGCGCGTCGGCATAGCCTTGCTCGGCCGACTTGCGGCACAACTTCGCGGCTTCGGCCTTGTCTCGCTTGGTCCCGCGACCCTCGTCGAGCAGCGACGCAAGGTGGTACTGGGCTTTTGCATCCCCTTTCTCCGCCAGGACCTTGGTCTCGTCGAATTCCTTCTGCTCCGCGGCGACTTCCGCAGGGTCTCGGGCGAAGGGGGACTTGTACTCGCGTTTGCCGGAGAGTTCACGCGCCCGCTTCTCCGCCTGCTCCTGCTGCTCCTGCGTGAGGGCCTCGTAGTCTTCCTTGAACATCTTCGGCTCAAGTTCATCGGATACGTTGAGGAAGATCAGACGCCAGGCCATCGATTCCACCAGGTCCACGGGCGTTCCCAATCCTTCCTCGTAGACGAAAGACATGATATGGGCGGAACGATCGTGGCCCTCCATGGCGCCGGCACGGACCCAGGTAGCCACAGCCTTGAAGCGTTTCTTATCCTTGGCGTTAATGATCTCTTCGGCCAGATCGGCGCGGGCGTCATGATGGCCATGCTCCGCAGCGAGCAGCAGCCACTTGCGGGCTTCGGCGGGGTCG
Organism: Verrucomicrobiota bacterium; assembly: GCA_046052185.1. Lineage (GTDB taxonomy): Bacteria > Verrucomicrobiota > Verrucomicrobiia > Opitutales > UBA953 > UBA953. The sequence goes on from JBJOMV010000058.1 coordinate 9,318, forward strand.
GCCTTGATTTCTTCGCCGGCGGCCAGGAGCTCGTGCATCTTGTATTCCGCTTCCGGTAATCCGTGATCAGCGGCCTGCCGGATCAAGGCGATGCCTGCGGCCATATCTTTCATAACCCCGATGCCCAGGCATAGGTCAGAACCATAGAGATACAGGGCCTGCGGATACTTCTTTTCAGCCGCCGCCCGGTGCAGACGGGCGCCTTCGATTTCGCTCTTTTCCGTGCCGATGCCGTAAAGATAGAAATTCGAGAGCGCCAGGAGCTTCTGAGGGTCGCCGCCGGCGGCGGCCTGCTTGGCTTTGGCGAAGGCCACGGCGGCTTTGGCCTCGCGGCTAGGCTCTGCGGCCGCTTCCACGGGTTCGGCGGACTTGGTCGCCGGACGAGCAGCAGGGTCGGGCTCGGTAAGGGCGATGGCCGCGTAGGAGAAGAGGCAGGCGAGGCCGAGGGCTGAGAAGGTGACGACGAGGGGTCGGACGTAGGGGCGCATGGGTGAGGTGCGATGGAGGATGAAGGATTATTTGCTGAGGATGTCGGCCGATGGTTCGGGGCGCTCCGGGGAGAACCACTTCTTGGTGGCCGCGTGTCGGCCGTAAGGCGTCTGCGGAAAGCGGGTCACCAGCATCCGATAGGCGGGCACGGCCGCCTTGGGTTCACGGTATTTGAGCAGGTTGCCGGCGTATTGCAGGATCTCGGCGCCGGCCGGGTCGTTGTCGGGAAGCAAACGGGCGGCTTCGAGGGCATGTCGGAAAGAAGCATAACGGGCATCGCGCTCCGAGAGGTCAGGGTTCTCGATATAGCGCACCTGCCACGCATCGGTGAGGCGGATTTCAGCTTGGCTCGGGCCGACCAGATTCATGGAAGGCAACGGCCGGTCGTCCAAGGGTCGTCCCTGTCGGGTGCGCGGAACGGCGCTGTAGCCGACATACCACGAACCGCCGCTCGCCCAGCTGAGCCCGTAGGGGGCGTGTAGGACCTGTTCGCCAATCTCGCGGATGGCGAGGGCGCAGCGCCAATAGGAATCGGCGCGAGACCGATTGCCGAGGTCGGTGCGTTCGGCTCCGCGACGAAGCAGCACGTAGTGAGTGGCCCGGCCGCGGATCGCAGGGTCGACATAGTCCAAGGCTTCCTCGAGTCGACCGGCGCGCATCAGACGGGATCCTAATTCCTGCTCGAGGTTTATCAGCGGCTCGTTCCACCGGCCATCGAGCGTGATCAGAGGTTTCTGCTCGGCGCGCCGACGATCCACGTGCGCCTTGAGTTCATCGATGGTCAGCAGGCATTCCGCGACGTAGAGCGCTTCGACGCCATAGGCTCCGTTCTCGAAGCGGGTGAGGGCATCCGCGAAGTTCCCGTTCGCCAGGGCGATCATCCCCAGCTCGCCTTCGATGCGCGCCACGAGCTCCGGTTTCTCCTGCAGGCTAATGATCGTCGGATAATCGAAATCGCCGGTCACGGGCCCGTGCTTGCCGTCGGCGGCGGTCGGCGCGGGCGCGGCGAGGTCGGGAGCGAGCAGACGACGGGAGGCGGCAAGGTCGCCTTCCAGCCGAAGCTGGCAGCGGGAGAGCAGAAGTTTGCGCAGCGGTTCGTCGGGACCGAGGCTTTCGGCCGTGCGACGGCAATCCTGCCATCGGCCGACGGCGTACTGGAGCATGGCGACATGGGCGGGAGCAAAGGATGGGTCGACCTTCGCCTTAGCGAGGGCGTCGAGCCAGGCCACACGCCGATCGTTGAGGATGTCCGATGCGATCATGTTTTCGGCATCGTTCCCGCCGCCGGCCGTGAGGAATAACGTCATGAGCAGACGAAGGTCCGGATCGGCGACCACGCCTTCGAAATAACCTTCGGCGCTCAGCTTGCTCGCCATCCACAGGCACGAGTTCACGGCATTGGCCTGGCCGCGGCGCGGCATGCGGAGATAGGCTCGGAGGGCTCCGCCGAAATCGGACTCGCCCAGCCGGACCAGGCGTTCGGTCGGCAGGATCATCGAGCGCGAGTAGGCGATCCAGTAGAGGGCGTTCTCGCTGATCTTCGCCGGATCGAGCGAGCCTTCGCGGGCATGCAGGGCGACCGAACCCAGATCTTCGCGGATGGATTTCAGGCGCTCCTTCGCCGCGGCATCGTCCAGCCTATTCCAATCCTCGAGCGACATCTTCAGGCGGGCGCGGCGGTATTTCGCGATCGCGTTAAGCGCCAGTCGTTCTTCCGCCGGTAGCGCGAGAAGGTCGTCCATGTGCTTGATCGCGAGCTCACGGTCGGCGACGAGCGACTTGAAGTAGTAGGCGTAGGTGCGATTGGGCAGGCTGTCGGGATTTCCGGGAAGCTCCGCGAAGGTCACCCTCCGGGCGACACCGTCCTTGTTCAGGATTTCGCCGAGCGCCTCCAGCACCGCCGACTGGATCAGGTCGGAACCCGGTTCCGGTTGTTCTTCCTTGCAGATACGCGCACCAAAGGCGGCCTTGAAGTCTTCGACGAAATCCGTCCGGAAGTTGCTGAGCAGGCAGCCGTCGCCGCGTTCCATCAGCACGCGTAACCGATGGCGCCAAGGGCGCGAATAGCCGTAGAGTTCCCAATCGAGCCGTTCGGCGATCTCCTTCTCGGTGAGCGGAGGAACCGTTTCTGTTTTCACGGGCGCGGTGTTTTCATTCACCGCGGACTGCGGGACGACGGTAGTTTGCTCCGTCGGCGCCGACGTCCTGTCGGCGACGTACGCGATCACGAGCGCGAGACCGGCGCCGATCACGAGGACGGCGAGCGTGCGGAAAAACGGACGAACCTTGGTGATCAAGAAGGACATGAGGAGGATGCGAAAGAGCGGGGTGAGATTGTTGTATAAAGTTCTAGACTGACATTTCCGCGCGACGGGCGCAAGGGGCGCGGGGCCGGTCCGAAAGGCATAAGTAACTTATGACTACGGAGGGCGGAGCATTAGGCGCGCTCATCCCGGCCCGGTCGGACCGGGATGAGCCGAGGGCCAGAGGTCAGGAGGACTCGAGGACCAGGGGGCGTGAGTCCTGGAGGGCTGGAGGACACGAGGACCGGAGGGCACCGGACGCGTCGCCGACGCGTCCCTACCCAAGGTGGCTATGTCGTGACGCGGTCCCGACCCTACCCAAGCAGAGGATGCGGGGTTGAAAGGAGGGCGAGGGGAGGCAGGATGTCGGGCGTACTCCTGATCCATGCTTCGCCCAATACTGGCCTGTTTATCGGCGGTTTTCCTGGTCCCGCAACTTTCCGCAGCCCCTCTCAAGGCCGGGGCGGCGGCGGTCGATATCACCCCGAAGGAGTTCCCGATGAACATGCCAGGGGGCTTCAACGCCAATCCGGCCTCCTCGGCCCATGACCCGCTGAACGCCCGGGCCCTGGTTTTGGCGGACGGCAAGACCGCGTTCGCCTGGGTGGTGATCGACAATCTCGGGGTCCCGAAGAAGGTCGTCGCCGAGGCCAAGGAACTCGCGGCCAAGGCCACGGGCATCCCTGTCGACCACATGATGGTCAGCGGCACGCACACCCACTCCGGGGTGAATCCGGCCGAAGACGCGCCCGTCGTGGGCGCCAAGCTGTCTCCGGCCGAGACCAATGCCGTAGCCTATCGGCAGGTCATGCTGGAGGGAGTCTCCCAGGCGATCATCCGGGCGCACGCGGCCTTGCGTCCCGCGGGGGTCGGCGTCGCCGC
>JBJOMV010000059.1:0-12950 GCA_046052185.1 Verrucomicrobiota bacterium
AGAGCTTCTCGCGCTCGTTGAAGGTGTACATGAACACCGTCCACGCGCCGGTATCCATCGCGTAGACGCCGATGCCGAGGAGGTGGGACGAGATGCGGGCCATCTCGCAGGTGAGCACGCGGATCGCCTCGCAGCGGGCGGGCAGCTTGAGGCCGGCGAGCTTCTCGACGGCGATGGCGTAGGCGACGTTGTTCGCGATGGGCGCGAGGTAGTCCAGGCGGTCCGTGTACGGGACGAACTGGTTGTACGTCATGTTCTCGGCGATCTTCTCGTCGCCGCGGTGCAGGTAGCCGATGACCGGGTCGCACTTCACGACCTTGTCGCCGTCGAGCTCGAGGCTCAGGCGGAGCACGCCGTGCGTGGCCGGGTGGGAGGGACCCATGTTGAGGGTCATGTTCTCCCCGCGCAGTTCTTCCGAACGGGCGGCGACGTCGCCGATGGAGATTTCCTTGGTGATCTTCACGTTAAAGTCAGGCTTTGGGTTTTTCCTCGGTCCAGGACTGGTCGAGCGCGGAGGGCTCGCCTTCGGAAAGCTTGCCGCCGTGCGAGACGAACGGTCCGCCCATCATCGGCGCGGGCTCGACCTTCTGGCCGGTGACTTCCGCGACGTCGGCGGCGGGGAAGGGGACTTCGATGCCGGCGAGGGGGAAGTCCTTGCGGAGCGGGTGATACGGATACGCTTCCCACATCAGGATGCGGCGCGGGTCCGGGTGGCCTTCGAAGACGATGCCGAACATGTCGTACGCTTCGCGCTCGTGCCAGTTGGCGCCGGGGTGGAGGGAGGAGATGCTCGGGACGCGGTCGTCGACGGCGTCGACGTGCAGGCGGACGTATTCCTTGTTTGTCGTGCTGAGCAGATGGATGACGACGCCGAAGCGCGCCGGGCGGGCCTGCAGTTCGAGGCCGCAGAGGTCGGCGAGGAGGTCGAAGCCCTGCGTGTCGCGCAGGAAGGCCACGGCGGCGAGCAGGTCGGCACCCGCGACGCGGAAGGTCGGCATGTCCTTGCCGGCGTGGTCCTGCGTGGCAGGGAAACGGGAGGTGAGCGCGGCGGCGTCCATGTCCGTGCTCAGCTGACGATCTTGGTTTCGATGGTGCGTCCGCGGAAGGTGCGGCGCAGCGAGCCGCCTTCCTGGCGGATCTTCTCCTGGAGGAGCATCATGCCGTCGAGGAGGGCCTCGGGGCGGGGCGGGCAGCCGGAGATGTAGATGTCGACCGGGACGATGTTATCGACGCCCTGGAGGGTGGCGTAGGAGCGGTACATTCCGCCGGTGGAAGCGCAGGCGCCCATGGCGACGACCCACTTCGGCTCGGCCATCTGGTCGTAGATGCGGCGGACGACTTCGGCCATCTTGTAGGTGACGGTGCCGGCCACGATCATGCAGTCGGCCTGGCGGGGGGAGAAGCGCATGACCTCCATGCCGAAGCGGGAGATGTCGAAGCGGGAGCCGCCGGCGGCCATGAGCTCGATGGCGCAACAGGCGAGACCCATGGGCATCGGCCACACGGAGTTGCTGCGCACCCAGTTGACGACGGCGTCGGCGCGGGTCACGATGACCTCGCCCTCCACCTTGCTGTTGTAGCCGAAATCGGATTTGACCATGGTCGTTCGCCGCAAGTTAGGGTGACCCCCATGGGGAGCAAGCGGGAAGGGGCAAAAAGGGCGTTTTTATCGCTTCTAATCGGGGTCGGTAGCGTGAACAGGGGCTCGGGAGGGAGGCTTGCAACTAAACCCCGCGGGGATTGTTCTAGAGGGGTACCCCATGAAGACGCTTTTCGTCCTGCTGGCCGCCTTGCTTGCGGCCTCCGCCCCCGCCCGTCCCCCGAACGTGGTGGTGATCTTCATCGACGATATGGGGTATGGGGACATCGGGCCTTTCGGGGCGACCAAGCAGCGCACCCCCCACCTGGACCGGATGGCCAAGGAGGGCATGAAATTGACCAGCTTCTACGCCACCCCGGTCTGCTCGGTCTCCCGGGCCCAGATGATGACCGGCTGCTATGGCGCCCGCGTCTCCGTCCCGGGGGTCTATTTCCCGGGGCAATCAGTGGGGTTAAATCCATCTGAAGTTACTGTAGCAGAACGACTTAAAGAAAAAGGCTACGTCACCCAGATGGTCGGGAAGTGGCACCTGGGCGACCAGCCCGAATTCCTGCCCACCCGGCAGGGTTTTGACCACTATTACGGCATCCCCTATTCGAACGACATGCTCAAGAAGAGCGCCGAGACCAAGGTCCCGGTCGTGCCGGTCCTCCGGGACGAAAAGGTCGCGGAACTGATGGACGGGGAGGGGCAGCGCCGTCTGGTCGAGCTCTATACCAAGGAGGCCGTCGACTTCATCACCCGCAGCAAGGACCAGCCCTTCTACCTATACTTCGCCCATAACGCCGTCCACACCCCGATCTGGCCGGGCGCCGCGTTCGCCGGCAAATCCCAGAACGGTCGTTTCGGCGATTGGGTCGAGGAGGTCGACTGGAGCGTCGGCCAGGTGCTCGATACCTTGCGCGCCCAAGGTCTCGATAAGGACACCCTCGTGGTCTTCACTTCCGACAACGGTCCGTGGCTCATCAAAGGCACCGATGGCGGTAGCGCCGGTCCGCTGCGCGGCGGCAAGGGTTCGACCTGGGAAGGCGGCGTGCGCGTGCCGACCCTCGCTTGGTGGCCGGGGCACGTGCCCGCCGGTTCCGTCAACGACGCCGTCGCCGCGACGATCGACCTCCTGCCGACGTTCGTCTCGCTCGCCGGCGGCACCGTGCCTGCCACGCCGGTCATCGACGGACGCGACATCACGCCGATCCTGCTCGGAAAATCGAAGGAGTCCGCGCGCGAAGCGCATTACTATTTCGCCGGCTACGACCTGCAGGCCGTCCGCCAAGGACGCTGGAAACTCGCGCTCGCGCCGCAGTCGGATGGCTTGGGGAAGAACGCCGCCAAGACCGCGCCCGGCCTGCGTCTTTACGACCTCGACGCCGAGATCGGCGAGCAGACCGACGTCTCGGCGCAGCATCCGGAAGTCGTCGCGAAGCTGAAGGCGCTCGCCGACAAGATGGCGGCGGAGATCGGCGGCAAGACCCCGACCGCGCGCCGTCCGGCCGGCGAGGTGAAGGGCGCGAAGACGCTTTATCCGACGGTCGATTACGTCCCCAACGACGTGAAGAAGGAAGACGCCAAGAAGCCAGCGGCGAAGAAGGGTGCCGCGAAGGCGGCGGCGAAGACGCCGGCCGCCAAGCCCGTCGCCCTCGCGCAGGCGAAGCCCGGCGACACCATCGCCTCGGCGTCCGCCCCGCAGGTCGGTCAGAAGGCCTTCACCGTCGCCGTCACCGTCGAGACCGCGCAGCGCGACGCCGTCATCCTCGCGCAGGGCGGTCTCATCGGCCATGCGCTCTACCTGAAGGGAGGCCGTGTCGCCTTCGCCGTGCGCCATGGCGCCGACGAAGTCGTCGAGGTCGTCTCGCCCGCCGAGGTGAAGGGCTCCTTCGCCGTCACCGCGAGCCTCGCCGCCGATGGCGCGATGAAGCTCGCCGTCGCGGGCCAGGACGCCGTCGCCGGCAAGGCCAAGGGCGTGCTGCCGCGCCAGCCCGCCGAGGACTTCTGCGTCGGTCACGACAACGGCAAGCCCGTCGGACTCTGCGGTGAGCTCAAGCCCCTGCAAGGCGCCGTCTCCGGCCTCGCGCTCACCACGCCGTGATGCTCCGGCTGCTTTTCATCTTCGGCGCCGCCATGCTGGCCGCGGCCGAAACGCGCCGTCCCAACGTCCTCGTCATCCTGGCCGATGACCTTGGCTACTCGGATCTCGGCTGCTACGGCGGCGAGATCCCCACGCCGAATCTCGACCGTCTCGCCCGGTCCGGCGCGCGTTTCGAGAAGGTCTATACGTCCGCGCGTTGCTGTCCGACGCGCGCGTCGCTCATCACCGGCCTGCATCCGCATGAAGCGGGCATCGGCGATTTCGTCTCCGCCAAGCCCGCGCCGAAACGCGGCCCCGCTTACACCGGACACCTGCTGGACGACAATATCACCATCCCCGAGCTCCTGAAGCAGTCGGGCTACAGCACGTGGATGGTCGGCAAGTGGCACATGGGTTCGCCCGGGCCGATCCAGCGCGGCTTCGACGCCTATTTCGGCTACAAGAGCCTGCAGGCCCATTCGAACGACCAGTGGAATCCGGACGAGTACGTGCGCCTGCCCGCGGGCACGCCCGCCGAACTCGCCTATGAGGCGGGCAAGTTCTACGTCACCGACGTCTTCACCGACTACGCCCTCGAGTTCCTGCGCCAGGCGCGCACGCAGAAGGACAAGCCGTGGTTCCTGTACCTCGCGCACTCCTCGCCGCACTTCCCGGTACAGGCGCCGAAGGCTTCGATCGACCGGCATATGGCGACTTATCGTCGGGGCTGGGACGTCCTGCGCACCGAGCGGTTCGCGCGCATGAAGGCGCTGGGGCTTGTCGCCGCCGATGCGGTGCTGCCGCCGCTCTCGCTCGTGCCCGTCGAGAAGGACGATACCATCGCCAACGGCTTCTCCGGCAAGCCGAACCCCGCCTGGGACAGCCTACCGGCGGACCGTCGCGAAGATCTCGCGCGCCGCATGGCCACCTTCGCCGCGATGGTCGAGCACGTCGACCAAGGCGTCGGCCGGCTGCTCGCCGACCTCGAGCGTAACGGCGAACTCGCGAACACCCTCGTCGTGTTCACGTCCGACAACGGCGCCTGTTACGAGTGGGGTCCGTTCGGTTTCGACGGACGTTCCCGCGCCGGTCGCACCGACCTGCATGTCGGCGCCGCGCTCGACGGCATGGGCCAGGCCGGCACGCATTCTTCTTATGGATCGGCTTGGGCCAACCTCGGCAACACGCCGCTCAACCTCTACAAGCACTTCTGCCACGAAGGCGGCGTCAGCGCGCCGCTGCTCGTCTCGTGGCCGGCCGGCCTGAAGCCGGCGACGGCATGGATCCGATCGCCTGCCCACGTCATGGATCTCCTGCCCACCATCGCCGCGGCCACCGGCTCCACGTATCCGCGCGAACGGGCCGGGAAGCCCATTCGTCCTGTCTCGGGGAGGTCGCTATTGCCTGACCTCCGTGGCGAACCGACGCCCGAGCGCGGCATCCCGACCGCCCACGAAGGCGCGCGCGGCTATCGTCTCGGCCAGTGGAAGCTCGTCTGGGGGAAACGTCAGAACGCGCCCGTCACCTGGCAGCTCTTCGACCTGTCGAAGGATCCGTCCGAGCAGCACGACCTCGCGGCCACGCAGCCCGCCAAGCTCAAGGAGCTGGCGGACGCATGGATGGCATGGGCTAAGCAGGCCGGCGTCGACCTCAGTTCCCGCTGAGGCCCTAGCCCTAGCCCCGACCCTAGCCCTAGTTCTGATTCACTTCGCCCAGCCGACCAACACTGCGCCGCGGTAGAACAGGTAGCCGAGCGTCAGGGTGATCGGGATGGTCAGCACCCAAGCCCAGACGATGCGGCCGACCAGGCCCCACTTCACCGCGTCGAAGCGCTTCGTCGCGCCCACGCCGAGGATGGAGGTCGAGATGACGTGCGTGGTGGAAAGCGGGATGCCCATCTCGGAGGCGCCATGGATCGTGATGGCCGCGGCGGTCTCGGCGGCGAAGCCGTGGACCGGCTGCAGCTTCACCATCTTGTGACCCATCGTACGGATGATCTTCCAGCCGCCGGCGGCCGTGCCCAGGGCCATGGTGATGGCGCAGAGGACGATCACCCAGTAGGGCGCGTGGTCGACGACGCCCTTGGCGTTGAGTTCGGGCTTGATGGCCTGGGCCCAGGACGGGGCATGGGCCGGGTCGAAGGCGCCGGAGGTCGCGCCGACGATGAGAGCGAAGGTGATGATGCCGACCGTCTTCTGGGCGTCGTTGGAACCGTGTGAGAAACCCATCATGCCGGCTGAGACCAGCTGCAGTTTGCCGAAGGATTTCTGGACCTTGCTCGGGCGCATCGCGAAGCGGACGATCACGATCGTGAGCAGGGCCATGAAGATCACGCCGAGCGTGAAGCCGATGAACGGGGAGATGAACATCGGCTTGATCAGCTTCGGCCAGAGGCCGACCGTCTTGCCGGCCGCGTCGGTGCCCGACCAGATCAGGCGGCCCCACTCGAGGTGGGACTGGCCGAGGACGCCGCCGCAGAGGCCGCCGACGAGCGCGTGGGAGGAGCTGGAGGGGATGCCGAACCACCAGGTGAGCAGGTTCCACACGATGCCGCCCATCAGGCCGCAGGCGATGGCGAGCTGCGCCACCTGGAACTCGGCGGAGACGGCGATGTAGCCGGAGTAGATCGTCTTCGCCACCGCGGTGCCCCAGAAGGCGCCGATGAGGTTCGTGAAGGCCGCGAGCATGATCGCCTGGCGGGGCGTCAGGACGCGCGTCGAGACGACGGTCGCGATGGCGTTGGCCGCGTCATGGAAGCCGTTGATGTATTCGAACACCACGGCCACCACGATGACCAGCACCATCAGCAGGAAGGGATCCATAGCCGGAGACGGGGCGCGGGCTTAGGCGTACTTGAGGGCGATCTGGAACACGACCTTGCCGGCGTCGCGGCAGTGGTCGATCGCGCGCTCGAGGAGTTCGTAGATGTCCTTGAGGACGACGACTTCCTTGGCGTCGACGTTGCCCTGGTAGAGGTCACGGAGGAGGCCCACCATCAGGCGGTCGGCGTCGCCTTCGATCGTCTGCAGGGTCTCGTAGTCGTCCTGGATCTCCTCGACGTTCGAGAGCTTGCGCAGCTTGCGGACGAGGGAGGCGGTGACTTCGGTGGCCTGCTCGAGCATGCGCACCTGCTTGTCGACGATGTCGGTCGAGAACTGGGACGGGCAGATGGCAAGGCGTTCGCCGATCTTCTCGCAGGTCTTCGGGATCTTATAGAGGGCGTTGGCGAGGGCTTCGATGTCCTCGCGCTCGAGCGGGGTCACGAAGGTCTGGCAGAGTTCCTGGGTGATCGAGAGGCCGATGCGCTTGTCGACGCGGCGGGCGACGACGAGCTCGGTGAAGCACTGCTCGAAGTCCGGCTTGCCGACCTGGGCGTAGAGCTTCGAGAGCGACTTCGCGCTCTTCTGCGCTTCGTCGGCGCTGGCTTCGAGGAGTTCGTAGAACTTTTCATCCTTACCGAGGACCTTCTTGAGGAAGTCTTTCATGGGTGTTTGGGTGTGCCCGTTTCAAGGTGGGGGAGGGGTAGGGGGGCAAGCCCTGTTCGACACCATTCCGTAACAATTGTAACATCAGGCCTTTACGATTGTTACGATTGTGTGACGGAGGGCAGGCGGAGGGAGTGGTGAATGGAGGGCTGAGTCGATGACAGAGGTCAGAGGACAGAGGACTGAATGGAGGACTGAATTGAAAAAGCCCCGCCACCGGCCACCCGGGGCTGCCACCGGCCACCCGAAGCGAAATCATATGAGCCAAAGAGAAACCGGAGACCGGAATATTGGCGGGGGTGTCATGGCGCTAAACTTTGGCGCTTGGTCTCTTCCCAACCGCCAACCGCTAGCCGCCAACCGCCCACACCTTCCGTCTCTCTGTTTCCTTATTAAGACGCACCTGACGCGGGAACGACACCATCGTCACGTAATCTTCGGAGCCATGGAAGAAACCATCAAGGTCCCTGGGCAGCACAAGATCCACTTCCGGACGTTGGTCCTTTCGGATCTCCATCTGGGCACCAAGGACGCCCAGGCGCGCGAGCTGCTCGACGTGCTCCGCGGCATCCGCTGCGACAAGCTCATCCTCAACGGTGACATCATCGATCTCTGGTCCCTCCAGCGGAAGAACCATTGGAGCCCGGCGCACACGGCCGTCGTCCGCCGCATCATGAAGATGGCGGAGAAGGACGGCACGAAGGTCGTCTACCTGCGCGGCAACCACGACGACTTCATCCGCCGCCTGATCCCGCTCGTCCTCGACCGTATCGAGCTCGCCGAGGAACACATCCACGTCGCCCAGGACGGCCGCAAGTATCTCTGCATACACGGAGACGCCTTCGACACCGTGACCGTCAAGATGCGCTGGCTGGCCGTGGTCGGCGACATCAGCTATCAGATCCTCCTCGACCTGAATCGCTTCTACAACAAATGGCGCGCCTGGCGCGGCAAGGAGTACTTCTCCCTCTCGCAGGCCATCAAGGCCAAGGTGAAGTCGGCGGTGAGCTTCATCTCGAGCTTCGAGGAGCACCTCCAGACGCTCGCCGCGCGACGCGGCTGCGAAGGCGTGATGTGCGGCCACATCCACAAGGCCGAGGACCGCATGATCGGTAATGTCCGCTACATCAACTCCGGCGACTGGGTCGAATCCCTGACCGCCGTGGTCGAAGAAGACGACGGCACCATCCGCGTCGTCGAACGCCCGGAACTCCTCCGCCGCATCGCCGAACGGCGCGCCGCCTGCGAGGCCGCCAAGAACGCTTCGACGGCCCCTGCCGGCGAGGCCAGCGCCACGATCGCCTTCGTCGCCTGATGAGCGTCATTCCCGTCCTCACGGCCGGTTTCGGCGAAGGGCATAACGCCGCCGCCCGCTCCATCATCGAAGCCCTCACGCGCAAGCCCGGTCTGACCGGCGAGCTCCATGACCTCTTCCTCGAAGCCTATGGCGCCGAGAAGGCCAAGAGCCAGCGAGACAGCTATATCGGCGTCGCGAACAAGTATCCGCGCCTCTGGGGTTGCATGTACACGGCGCTCGACCGCCTGCCGCTCGTCCGCGCCTCGCTGCCGTTCGTGCGCCCGGTCGAGCAGACCTTGAATGCGATGCTGGACGCCACCCAGCCTCCCGTGGTCGTTTCGGCCTACCCGCTCTATAACTACATGATGGCCCGGCGCTGGCATCGCGACGACCCCGCGCGTCCGCGTCTGATCACCGTCGTCACGGATTCCATCTCGGTGAACCGCGCCTGGCATCGCGCCCACTCGGACTGGTTCGTCACCCCGAACCAGGCGACCGCCGACGTCATGATCCGCCAAGGCGTGCCCGCCGCGAAGGTGCTACCTTACGGTTTCCCGGTCTCGTCGCGCCTCGCGCCGCGTTCATCGGCCAAGGTCGGCGAACGTCCGCGCGTGCTCCTGATGCTCAATCCCGGCAAGCGCGACGCCGTCGAGCTCGCCACGGCCCTTTCCACGCTGGGCCTGGAGCTCACCATCACCGTGGGCAAGGACGCCTCGTTCAAGGAGGCCGTCGAACGGGCGGTCGCAGGCCGCGCCGAGGTGCTCGGCTGGACCGACCGCATCCCGGCGCTGATGCTTTCGAGCCACCTCGTCGTCAGCAAGGCCGGCGGCGCGACCACGCACGAGTGCGTCGCGGCCGGCGTGCCGATGATCATCACGCAGGTCATTCCCGGACAGGAAGCCGGGAACGGTCGCCTCATCGCCGAGCATGAGGCCGGCGCCTATGGACTGACGCCGGAGTCGGCGCGTAAGATCATCGCCGAAGCCTTCACCGGCGACTGGGCGCTCTGGAAGAAGTGGAAAGCCTCCGTCGACGGCCTCGGCGACGCGGGCGGCGCGGACCGCGTGGCGGATCTGGTCGAGCGGGAGATGGCGGTGAAGAGGTAGGGGCGGAGTGGAGAGCTGAATAGAGGACTGCGTGGAGGACTGAATGGAGTGCTGAATAGAGGGCTGAATCGATGACAGAATCGAGGAGAGGCAACGGGTAGGGATGCGATGACATCGCATCCGCTTGTCTCGAGGTAGTGTCGGGACCGCGTCACGACATAATTATATCCATTTTCAGGTGGCGGGTGGCGGCCCCAGGTGGCAGGTGGCGGGAAGGGAAGAAGGACCACTCAAAGGGAAGCCGGATGATTGGCTGGGGACATTACATCCCTAGCATCCTTTCCGGTCTCCGTTTGTCTTTCGGCGAACGGACGCGATGTCATCGCGTCCCTACCATCACCCTCTTGCTTCCAGATACGCCTTCACCTCGCCGGCGAGCTTGTCGCTGAGGCCTTCGACTTCGGCGATCTCCTCGACGGTGGCTTTGCGGAGTTTCTGGATGCTGCCGAAGTGCGCGAGGAGGGCGTCCTTCCGCTTGGGTCCGAGGCCGGGCATCTCGTCGAGCAGCGACTCGCGCAGTTTGCGGCTACGGAGCTCGGCGTTGAAGTCGTTGGCGAAGCGGTGGGCCTCGTCGCGGATACGCATGAGCAGGGCGAGCCCGACGTCATGCCGCGGCAGCTTCAGTTCACGGCCGTCGGGGAAGACGATCGTCTCCTCGCGCTTGGCGAGGCCGATGAGCGGGGGCGGGGCGAGGTCGTGCTCCTTGAAGGCCGCGAGGGCGGCGCCGACCTGGCCGAGGCCGCCGTCGATGATGACGAGTTCGGGGAAGGCGCGGTGCTCTTCGTGCAGGCGCGTGTAGCGGCGGCCGACCACTTCCTGCATCGAGCGGAAGTCATCGTTGCCCTCGAAGGACTTGATCTTGAAGCGGCGGTAACCGGACTTGTCGGCCTGGCCGTCGACGAAGCGTACCATCGACGCGACCGCGAGCGTGCCGGAGATGTGCGAGATGTCGAAGCACTCCGCCGTGGCGGGCGGACGCTCGAGGCCGAGCGCGGCGGCGAGCGAGGCGAGGGCGCCGGCTTCGTCGCGGCGGGGCAGGGGGTTCTCGCGGAGGAAGCGGCGCGATTTCTCCGTGGTGCGCTTCAGCGCGTCGAGGAGGTCCCGCAGGCTCGCGGCTTTCTCGTAGTCGCGCTCCGCGGCGGCCTTGCGCATGTCGGCCTCGACCTGTTCGGCCCAGCTCTCGACCTTGCCTTCCAGGAACGAGCAGGCCTCGGTCACGCGCGCCGCGTATTCTTCGGCGGTGACCACATTGCCGTGCTTCTGGATCTCGGCGCGGGCGTCGTCGTAGAGTTTCCACGTGCCGTCGGGCTGGGCGACCGGGTTGCTGTCGGCGAGCAGGATGCCGAACTTCTTGCGCATCTCGTTGAGCGTACGGCGGACCGCCTGCTGATGAGGGAAGGGGCCGAAATAACGGCAGGCGTCGGTCGTGCGGGCACGGACGATGCGGAAGCGGGGGAGGGGGTCGGCGAGGTCGACCCGGACCTGGGGGAACTGCTTGTCGTCGCGGAAGAGGATGTTCCAGCGGGGACGCCAGCGTTTGATCAGCTTACCCTCCAACAGCAGGGCCTCGGTCTCGGACCGGACCTCGTGCCATTCCATGTCCGCCACCGTATCCATCATCGCGGCCACCTTGGGTGTCATCCGCTGGCGGGGCACGAAATAGGAGGCCAGGCGTTTCTTGAGGTCCTTGGCCTTGCCTACGTAGACGACCAGCCCGGCGGCGTCCTTCATCAGGTAGACGCCCGGGGTATGGGGGGCACGCCGGGCCTTGGCCTTGGGCGAAAGTTCTTCCCGGTCGGTTTGCATTTTGAGCCTGAGTCCTTAACCCTGCTGGCACGCCCCGTTTCCGCAAATGCTTTCCTGCAACAGCCGACCCAGACAGGTCCTCGTCATCAACGTGGGCGACGAGCTCCTCGACGGCCTCCGCGAGAACGGACACCTCCTCTGGCTGGGCGAGCACCTCGCCCGCCGCGGTCTGCCGATCACCCGCTCCCTGGTCGTCCGTGACGACGCCGCCGAGATCGCCCGCGCCGTCGGCGAAGCCTGGGGCGCCTACGACCTCATCGTCACCACCGGCGGCATCGGTCCGACGTCCGACGACCACACCCGCGAAGCCGTCGCCGGCGCGCTCGGACTTTCCCTCACCCATGTGCCCGCCGCCGAGCAGGCCCTGCGCGATCGCTTCAAGATGATCGGCCGCAAGGTCGCCGCCGCGGACCTCAGCCAGTGCTACGTCCCGGCCGGCGCCGACTCGCTGCCCAATCCGCGCGGCACCGCGCCCGGTGTCTTCCTCCATCGTGACGGCCGCGCGCTTGTCATGCTTCCTGGTCCTTCGCTCGAACTCCGTCCGATGTTCGAAGACGAAGTCGTGCCCCGTCTCCGGCAGGTCGGCTGCGCCTGCCAGGGCGAAGCCTACGTGCAGGTGCGCACCTTCGGCATCGGCGCCGTGCCCCTCGAGGCGATCGTGCGTCCGCTCCTCGCGCCGGGCATGGCCCTCACCTTCGGCACGCACACCGGCGTCGTCGACGCCCGCATCTCGTCCGCCGGCGGCGGCGCGACGGCCGATCAGCTCTGCGAAGTCGCCCGCAAGATCCGCGACGCGGTCGGCGAAGATTTCGTCGCCACCGGCCACGCCTGCCTCGCCACGCTCGTCGTCGAGCAATTGCGCAGCCTCGAGAAGACCGTCGCCCTCGCCGAGTCCTGCACCGGCGGCCTCCTCGCCAACGCCTTCACCGACGTCCCCGGCGCTTCGAAGGTCTTCGCCGGTTCGGCCGTCTGCTACGCCAACGACGCCAAGGTGAACCTCCTCGGCGTCCCCGATTGCCTCATCGCCCAGCATGGCGCCGTCTCCGCCGAGTGCGCCGCCGCCATGGCGACGGGCGCCATCGAGAAGTTCGGCTCCGACTACGCCATCGCGGTCACCGGCTACGCCGGACCCGGCGGCGGCACCGACGCCGACCCGGTCGGCACCGTCTATTTCGGTTACGCCTCCCCGACCGGGGTCTGGTCCCAGCGCGTCGCCCTGCCCGGCGACCGCCGCCAGATCAAGCAGCGCGCCGTGAACACCGCCCTCGATTTCATGCGCCGGAAGCTGAACAAGTACCGCGTCGAGGACCTGATCCACGGGGCCTGAGGGCAGGCGGAGCCTGCTGGGGCGCTGGGCCGGGGCTAGGGCCAGAGTCAGGGCCATGGATCGGTTTGCAGATTTGGCCTGTCCCTAGCCCTGGTCCTAGTTCTGTCCCTGCGTGCGGCTCCACGCCGCACGCACAAAGGATTGCCACGAGGGGGGAGGGCGGGAGATTAGGCGCGTGCCCGGCTATCTCGCCATCATCGCTGGTAAGGACGAATACCTCGTCGATCAGGACGGCCGTGCCTGTTACGACAAGGCCCGGAAGGC
>JBJOMV010000060.1:0-12781 GCA_046052185.1 Verrucomicrobiota bacterium
GGTCGACTTGCCATGGTCGATGTGACCGATGGTGCCGACGTTGACGTGAGGCTTGGTGCGGTTGAACTTCTCTTTGGCCATGGTTTTTGGTGGTGAGGAGGTGGTTAGGTTTGGTGTGTGGAAAGTGATGGAGCCCCCGACTGGATTTGAACCAGCGACCTCGTCCTTACCAAGGACGCGCTCTGCCAACTGAGCTACAGGGGCGAACCGTCGACGTACATGAAGACGCGAAGGGAAGGGTTTGAATGACCATCGAAACCCCCTCCGTCAAGCGGTTTTTTGCAAGGGTTTTACAACCCTTTTGGCGGCCCCTCAGGGGCCTACGATCAGCCGATAAACCCCGGGAGGCAGCCGCTTGCCCCATTCGACCGAAGCGGCCCACCGCTGGAGGGCCTCATCCTGCGCCTTTGACCCCGAATACCGCAGAACCGCCCCCAAAGGGGCCTGCCCCAGGCTGTCCACGCTCAAGACGACCTCAAAATAGCCGCCCAGTGGGGCGTTTTTATCATTTATAACATTATTCTTATCTTTTTTAATGTCCAGGTGTTCGATTTTCCCGCTGATAATCGAATTATTACCCCCCTGGAGTGACAAAACCTCGAAAAAAGCCGTCCGGGGCTCGAGCTTGACGTCCCGAAAGCCGGCCGACCCGAAAGTCGTCAGGGGCTCCTGGGCCACGAGGGGGATCGCCTGCGCCGCGGCGGGGGCGGTCTGGCGGGGTACCTGCAACATGGAGTCCTTACCCAGCGGCTTGGCCGGATCGAACTGCAATATGGGCTGGGAGGCGGCAAAGGGGGCGTCCTCGGGCTGGCCGACTTCGCCGCGGCCGGCCTTGGACGACTTCGCCGGCGAGGGCAGGTAGACCGCCGAGCTGTCCAGGAGCACGACGCTTTCGGTCCGGGCGTCGCCGGGCGAGACCAGCCGGACGCCTTGGGTCAGCGGATGCGCCGCCGGACGTCCCCCTGACCCGGGGCTGAAAAAGACCAACGCAGCGATGAAGACGCTGAGGCCGCAGAGCAACGCCGTGCGCGTCAGCGGCGGCAGACGTCCGCCGGCCAGATTCCGGAATGTCGAAAGCGCGCCCATGCTCAGCGGTCGAGCGGACGTTCCGCGACCGTCAGGCGGGCCAGTGCGCCGCGGCCTTCCCGGATATAGTTCAAGGTGAGGACTTCGCCCGGACGACGGCGCGAGATCTCGAGCCGCATCTCATTCCAATTCTCGACGGGCTTGCCATTGAGGCCAACGACGATGTCGCCGACTTTCAGGCCGGCCTTGGCCGCCGGCAGTTCGTCGGAGACGAGGACGAGGCGGACCCCGCCCGCCTGGCCGAGCGAAAGCTTCGCGGCTTCGGCGACGGAGAGGTCCTCGCCCTGCACGCCGATCAGCCCGCGGACGACGCGCCCTTGGTTGGCGAGATCGAGCGCGACGGCGGTGATGAGGTTAGACGGAATGGAATAACCGAGGCCGACGCTCAGGCCGGTGCCGGACTTGATGGCGGTGTTCATGCCGAGGAGACGTCCTTCGAAGTCGATCAGAGGCCCGCCGCTATTGCCCGGATTGATCGCGGCGTCGGTCTGGATGAAATCCTCGAAGGCCATGCCCATGCCCAGCTTGCCGGAACGCCCCAAGGCCGAGACGATGCCCGACGTGACCGTGAGGCCGGCGTCGAGCGGGTTGCCGATGGCGAAGACGACGTCACCCACGCGGGCTTTATCGCTGTCGGCGAACTTGGCGTAAGGCAGTCCCTTGCCCTCGATCTTCAAGACGGCGATGTCCGTGCCCGCGTCGACCCCGAGCACCTTGGCCCGGAATTCACGGCGGTCGGCGAGCTGCACGATGACGGTCTTGGCGACGCCGCGTCGATTCTCCTGCAGCACGACATGTCGGTTGGTGATGACGTAGCCGTCCGGATGGATAATCGTGCCCGACCCCAGCCCGGTGGGCAGGAGCGTCTCGCCGGTCTGCGCATCCTGCATGACCTTGTCCGGGTCGATTCGACCACGGTAGCGGTTCAGGACAGATTGCGGAATGACCTCGGCGGTACGCACGCTCACGACCGCAGGGGTGATCCGCGCGAGCATGTCGGCGTAACTGGCACCAGGGGCCGTCCGGTTGACGGGACGGGTATCGGTCTCGAAACTGACGCCGGCGAGCGCCACGGCCGGCAAGAGGACAAGCGCGGTGAGATGACGGAGCATGACTCCCCCACCCTACCCGACCTCCTGCCCAAGGCAAGCGACCTCAGCGAGCCATCGTGAACCCGCCGCCCGGCTGGGTCGGCTCGGCCTCGTCGCGCTCCTTATTGAAGCGCATCGAGAAGAGGCGGGTGACGCCCTTCTCCTGCATGGTGGCACCGAAGATGGCGTCGGCCGCCGAGACGGTACGCTTATTGTGGGTGATGACCACGAACTGGGAGAACCGGGTGAACTCGCGGATGATGTCCGTGAAGCGGTTGACGTTGGCGTCGTCGAGGGGAGCGTCGAGCTCGTCGAGCACGCACAGGGGCGAGGGCTTCACCATGTAGATGGCGAAGAGCAGGGCCACGGCGGTCATGGTCTTCTGGCCGCCGGACAGCAGCGTGATGCCGCGGAGCTTGGTGCCGGGCGGCTGGGCGACGATCTCGATGCCGCTCTCGAGCGGATCTTCGGCCTGCACCATGGTGAGGTCGGCCGCGCCCCCGACGAAGAGGCGTTCGAAGGTGAACTTGAAGTTCTTACGCACCTGCTCGAAGGTGTCGGTGAAGAGCTTGAGCGAGGTCTGGTTGAGCTCGTCGATCGCCTTGGTGAGCTCTTCCTTCGCCTTCCAGAGGTCGTCGCTCTGCTTGGTGAGGAAATCGTGGCGGTCGCGGAGGGAGGAGTATTCTTCGACGGCGACGAGATTGACGGAACCCATGCCGGCCATGCGGTCGCGCAGGTCGGCGATCTCGCGCACGAGGGGCGGCCAGTCGGCGGATTCCATCGCGGCGAGGTCCTCGGCGGTCGGTTCGCCGCGGCGGGCGACGGCCTTCGGGGCCGGACGAGAACCTTCCTCGTCGGTCTCCTCGAGGTCGTCGAAGCTGGAGATGCCTTCGGGTTCGCCGTCGGAAAGCCAGAGCTGGAGGCGCCAGTCGACGTCGGCGACGTCGAGCTGATGGTCGGCCTGAACCTTCTCGACGATGAAGCCGCACTGCGAGGTCTGCTCGGCGAGGGAGACTTCGAGGCCCTTGAGGCGGGTGTCGGCGACGCGGAGACGATCACGGTCGACGGAGAGGACGCGGTCTTCCGATTCGACGGCGGCGTCGGTCTCGGTGAGGGCGAGGCGCTGTTCGTTGAGCTGCGCGGAGGCGGCTTCGACCTCGCCGGCAAGGCGGGCGGAGGTCTCGCGCGCGGTCACGGCGAGGGCCTTGAGCTCGGCGATGAGCTTCTCGTTCTGCTGCGCTTCGATGCGACGCGAATTCAGGCGCGCGGTGGCTTCGGCGCGGCGCGACTCGAGGTCGGCGAGCTCGCGGCCGACGAGTTCGAGGCGCTGGCGCTGCTCGGCGAGCGAAAGGCGGACGTCGCCGAGGGCGTTGCGGCGGAGCTCGGCTTCGGCGCGGGCGGATTCGAGCTGACCTTCGCCCGAGGAGATCGTCGCGCGGAGTTCGGCGACCTGGGCGTCCTTGGCCGTCAGCGTCTCCTGCGCGCGGTCGCGGCGCTTGAGCGCTTCGGACTTGGCGTTGTCCAGTTCGGCGAGCTGGCGCTCTTCGCGCTGGATGCGGTCATCGGCAGCGGTGAGCGTCTGGCGGGCGGAACGCTCGTCGGCCTGGGCGACGGAAAGCTCCTGCGCGGCGAACTGCGTGGCGTCGCGGGCGGCCGAGACGTCGAGTTCGTTGGCGTCCATCGCGGACTGGATGCCGAGGGCCTTCTCGTTGAGGGTCGTGAGCTGGTCGTTCTCGGATTCGAGCGAGGCGCGGACGGCGCGGATCTCGCTTTCGCGGGAGAAGACGCCGGAACCGGCGTTGGCGGCGGCCTTGCGGGGCTTGCCGGCGTAGACGAGGCCGCGGCGGTCGACGAGGTCGCCGTCGGTGGTGGCGACGAGGAAGAATTCGAAACCCGGATTGGCGCGCCACCAGCCGATGAAATCACCGAGGGACGGACAGACGTAGCAGCCGTCGAAGAGGTTGGCGACGAGGCGGGCGTGCTCGGGAGACTTGGCCTGCACGGCCGAGGTGGCCGGACGGAGCCAGCCGGGAGCGGCGGAACCGGAGCGGGCGGCGGGCGGGGCTTCGACCTGGAAGACCGCGCGGCCGAGCTGACGCTCGCCCATCTTGGCGACGATGCCCGGCAGGAATTCGGCCGAGTCGAGGGCGACGGCCTCGGAGGCGGCGCCGAGGATGTTCTCGAGCGCGGCGGCGGCGGAGACGTCGACGACGGTCACGAGGTCGGCGAGGGCGGAGGCTTTGCCGGAGCGCAGCTCTTCGGAGAACTCGCCGCGCAGCACGGCCTTCGCGGCTTCGGAGAAGCCTTCGAGGCGGGACTGCATCTGCTCGAGCAAGCCCAGCTGGGCGGAGAGCTTGGCGACCTTACGGTCCTGCTCCGAGATCGTCTGCTGCAGCGCGCGGAAATCGTTGAGGAGGTCGCGGCCTTTCTCGGTCGCTTCCTGTTCGGCCGTGCGCGCGGCCTGGAGTTCGCCGTGGCGGGTCGTGACGACGGCGCCGGATTCGGTCACGCGCTGCTCGAGCGCGAGGCGGTCCTGCTTGGCCTGGGCAAGCGAGTCGGAGAGATCGACGTGGCGGGACTGGTAGCCGCGGAGGTCGACCTCGAGGTTGGTGACGTCACCGCGAGCGCGGGTCATCTCGCCTTCGGCGACGAGGATGTCCTGGCGGGCGCGACGGAGACGGTTCTCGGCTTCGACGACCTGACGGGCGGCTTCTTCGACCTGGGCGGTCTTCTCGCGGTAAGCGGCGTCGGTGGCGGAGACGGAGCCGGCGGCCGTGGACTTGGCGTCGGAGCTGCCGCGGAGGCGGAGCTCATATTCGGCGATCTGGACTTCGGCTTCCTGCGCCTCGCGGCGGGCCTCGGCGAGACGCGAAGCGAGGTCATCGGAACGGAGGTCGGAAGTGCGGGCTTCGTTCTCGGCGTTCTCGCGGGCGGTGCGGAGGTCGAAAAGGGCCTGCTGGGCGAGCTGGACCTGTTCGGCGAGTTCGGCGCGGCGGGCGCGGGTCTGAAGCAAGGCGGCCTCGCGGTCGCGCAGTCCGTCAGTGAGGCCGGCGACATCGGCGCGGCAGGCGGTCGCATCGGTCTCGAGCGTCGCGACCTGGGCGCGACGGTCGCCGAACTGCTTGGCGTGCCAGGCGAGGTCGAGGTGCGTGAAACGATGGCGGAGGCGGCGGTAGCGCAGCGCCTTGGCGGCCTGACGGCGGAGGGAGGCGATCTGGCGGCCGACTTCGCTCACCACGTCGGTGATGCGCGCGAGGTTGGCGTCGACGCCGCTGAGCTTGTTCAGCGCCTCACGACGCTGGGCCTTGTAGCGGGTGATGCCGGCGGCCTCTTCGAAGAGGTAGCGGCGCTCGGCGGGATTGGCGGACAGGATCTGGTCGATCTGGCCCTGCACCATGAACGAGTAGGACATGCGGCCGATGCCGGTGTCCATGAAGAGTCGCTGGATGTCCTTCAGGCGCGAAGGCTTGCCGTTGATGAAGTAGTCGCTGGCGCCCTCGCGGTGGAGGCGGCGCATCACCGAGACTTCGGCGAAAGCGGTGCCCAGCTCCTTCTCGCAGTCGGCGAAGATCAGCTCGACCTCGCACTGAGGGAGGGGCTTACGACGGTCGGTACCGGCGAAGATGACGTCCTGCATCGCCGGGGCGCGCAGGGACTTGGCGGACTGCTCGCCCAGGACCCAGCGGATCGCATCGACGATGTTGGACTTACCGCAGCCATTGGGCCCGACCACGGCCGTGACCCCGGGACGGAGCTCGATGCGGGTCCGGTCGGCGAAGCTTTTGAATCCGTTGGCGACGATTTCCTTGAGGTACATCGGGGGGTGAACCGAACGATTGCCCTGCCCTACCCCCGCCGCAAGAGTCTAGTGCCCTCCGGGAGGCCCACTTATTCACGGCTGCGAATACCCGAGGATTCGGGGTTGACGAACGCCCTCCCCCCTTGTTCTTTCGACCCTCCAAACGCTCACATGTCCGTAGAAATCAAGATTCGCAAAGGCGAGACCGTCGACAAGGCTCTCCGCCGCCTCAAGAAGAAGATCGACCGCGAGGGCATCATCAAGGACGCCCGCGCCAAGCGAGGCTTCGAGAAGCCGGCCGAACGCCGTCGCCGCAAGAAGAAGGTCAAGAACTTCAGCGCCTACCTGCGCAAGAAGTGGGACAACGTCTAAGCGTCCGTCCTAGTCCAAGCACCCGAAGGCCCGTCATCGCGACGGGCCTTCTGCTTTGGGGGACTCGCCGACCGGGCCCGACGACAAAAAGGGCCGAACCCGGAGGTTCGGCCCTTGGTCTCGGCGAAGCCGGTCGAGGCTTAGCGGAGGAACAGCAGTTCCTGGTAGGACGGCAGCGGCCAATATTCGTCGGCGACGATCTCTTCGAGGGCGTCGGCGGCGGCGCGGACCTTGAGCATGGCCGGGAGGACCTTGTCGCAGGAGTGCTTGGCCTGGGCGTGCGTGTCGGACTTCGTGACTTCGCGAGCGGCGTCGAGGGCGTCGATGGCCGAGGCGAGCTCGTCGGCGAGGCCGACGACTTCCTTGCGGAGCTTGCCGCCGGACTTGGTCTTCTCGACCGGGGTCAGGTCAGCGGCGAACTTGAGGGCGGCCGGGAGGAGCAGGGTCTTGGCGATCTCGGCCACGAGCTTCGACTCGGTGTTGACGGCCAGCACGTAGGAGTGCGTGTAGATCTCTTCGCGGGACTCGAGTTCGGCCTTGGAGAGGACGCCCTGGCGCTCGAAGACCTCGACGGACGACTTGGCGACGATCTCGGGGAGCGCGTCGGGGGTCGTGCGGAGGTTCTTGAGACCGCGCTTGGCGGCTTCCTTATGCCACTCTTCGGAGTAGCCGTTGCCGTTGAAGATGATCCGGCCGTGCTTGGTGAGGATGTCCTTGAGGACGCCCTGGAGCGCGGAGTTGAAGTCGGAGTTCTTCTTGAGGGCGGCGGCGAGTTCGTCGGCGAGCTTGTCGAGCGAGTCGGCCATGATCGTGTTGAGCACGGTCAGGGGACCGGCGACCGAGAAGGCGGAGCCCACGGCGCGGAACTCGAACTTGTTGCCGGTGAAGGCGAACGGGCTGGTGCGGTTACGGTCGCCGGCGTCCTTCGGGAGGACGGGCAGCGTGTCGACGCCGAGGGTCATGTGACCGCCCTTGCGCGAGCTGGAAGCGGAGCCGCTCTTCTTCACCTGCTCGATGACTTCGTTGAGCATGTCGCCGAGGTAGATCGAGATGATGGCGGGCGGGGCTTCGTTGGCGCCGAGACGGTGGTCGTTGCCGGCCGAAGCGACGGACGCGCGGAGGAGACCCTGGTGCAGGTCGACGGCGCGGATGACGGCGGAGCAGAAGGTCAGGAACTGGGCGTTCTCGTGCGGGTTGTGGCCCGGCTCGAGGAGGTTGCCGACGCCGGCGCCGCCGATGGACCAGTTGACGTGCTTGCCGGAACCGTTGACGCCCGCGAAGGGCTTCTCGGCGAGGAGGCAGACGAAACCATGCTTGGCGGCGACGCGGCGGAGCAGCGTCATCGTGAGCATCTGGTGGTCGTGCGCGACGTTGGCGGATTCGTAGATCGGAGCCACTTCGTACTGGGCCGGAGCGACTTCGTTGTGGCGGGTCTTGATCGGGATACCGAGCTTGAAGCACTCGCGCTCGGTTTCCATCATGCAAGCGAGCACGCGGTCAGGGATGGTGCCGAAGTACTGGTCTTCGAACTCCTGGCCCTTGGCCGGCTTGGCGCCGAAAAGGGAGCGACCGCAGGTGTAGAGGTCGGGACGGAGGTGGAAGAGACGGGAGTCGATCAGGAAGTACTCCTGCTCGGGGCCGCACGAAGCGGAGATGTAACCGTGCTTCTTGCCGAAGAGCGCGAGGACGCGCGAGGCGGCCTTGTTGACGGCGGCCATGGAACGGAGCAGCGGGGTCTTCTTGTCGAGAGCCTCGCCCTTCCAGGAGACGAAGGCGGTCGGGATGCAGAGGGTGGAACCGTTCTCGGTATCGAAGATGTAGGCCGGGGAGGTGACGTCCCAAGCGGTGTAACCACGGGCTTCGAAGGTGGAGCGGAGACCGCCGTTCGGGAACGAAGAGGCGTCAGGCTCGGCCTGGATCAGCGCCTTGCCGGAGAACTGGGCGAGCGTTCCGTTGCCGTTGGGTTCGAAGAAGGTGTCGTGCTTCTCGGCGGTGAAGCCGGTGAGCGGATAGAACACGTGCGCGTAGTGCGTGGCGCCGCGCTCGAGAGCCCAATCCTTGATGGCGGCGGCGACGACGTCGGCCGCGGCGGCGTCGAGCTTCACGCCGGACTCGATGCTGGCCTTGAGGGACTTGAAGACGTCCTTCGGAAGGCGCTTCTCCATCTTATCGAGGGAGAAGACATTCTGGCCGTAGATCAGGTCGATCTTCTCATTGCGGAAGTCGAAGCTGCCCTGGAGGCGAGGCTGGGAGGCAATCGCCTCGATGGCGTTGCGACGGGCTGGGTTGGTGCTCATGGATTGGGGGATTGGAAAGGTGACTAATTACGAACAAATTGAAAGCACCCCGTGTGCCACGGTTCAACAGGTAACCATTCACAGGGGGTTTTGTGTCTTTTTGGACAGTTGTGTCTATTTTTAGACAAAACTACCCTGCTCACTTCCAGACATAGGTCGTCCTTAGGAAGTAGGCGGTGTCGGTCTTGACCTGCGTGGGCAAGGGCTTGGAGCGGAAATTATTGGCCAAGCCCACCCGGAGGGACAACGGGCCGCTGTTCCGGAGGAGGTTCAGGCTGGTCTCGTGCCGCACGTAGTAGTCGCCGGTGACCTGGAAGGAAGGGACGAAATTCAAGGAGGTATCCCAGGCCGCCCAGCCGAGCTCACGGGTGAAGATCAGGCCGAAGTCCCCGGAGGGCGCCGTGCGGTTGGGCTCGGCGTCGTCGGCGAAGACCTCGATGCGGTGCCCCAAGCCGGCGCGCGCGTCGAGCTTGCCCTTGGCGTCCGTGAACAGACGGAAGCCGAGGCCGACGGCATTGATGGAAAAGAAATCGATCTGCCGGGCGTTATCGAATCCGGTGTCGGTCCGGAGATACCAGAAGAGCACGTTGGTGGGATTCGTCTCGTAGGATAACGTCGCGTGCAGGTCGTCGGCCGAGATGCGGTTCTGCGCCTCGGCGCGCATATACCGGAGGCCGCCGATCACCGTGTCCGCCTTGGTCACGCCCTTCGCGGAGAAGCCCGTGCTGAAACCCGAGCCGGCGACGACGCCGCTGCGTCCGGAGAGGTCCGCGTCCGCCTGCGTGAGCCATTGACGCTTATCGCCGGATTCGGACGGACGCTGCGAAGGCTCCCGCCAGAGTTCGACGGCCTGGTTGAGTTCGTTGGTCTCGCGGCCACCGCGCGTGACGACCCGCCCGCCCGCCGCGGAGGCGACACCGTCCGAGACGACGCCGCCCGCGCTCACGCGCACGGGTTCGTCGGTGACGAAAGATTCGACCTGCCCGAGCTCCAGCCGCAGCAGGTTGGCGTTCCCCAGGGAAGGCGCGCGGAATTCCATCACGCCATCGACAATCCGTTCGATGCGGCCTTTGAGGAAAGTGCCGTCCTTCATGGTGACGGTGTCCGCCAGGCAGGCCAAGGGCAGGAACAGGACGAAGAATGACCTCATGCTTTCCAGACAGCCCGAACGACGCAGGGTTGCCAACCCTAGGCTTATCGCCCGAAGATGCCGCGTGGCCTACGACGCAGTCATCCTCGGAGCCGGACCGGCCGGCCTGGCCGTGGCCCATGCGATGCTCCGCGCCGGAGCGAAGGTGAAGGTCCTCGAGCCCGCCGCCCGCGTCGGCGGCTCGATCCGGACCCACCTGGAGGAGGGCTGGATCGTCGAGACCGGCCCCAACACCCTGCAACTCGAGGGGGCCGAAGACGAAGCCCTGCTGGCCGCCTACGGACTCGGCGAAGCGATGCAGTCCGCCGATATGCGGGCGGCCCGCCGCTACATCTTCGCCCGCGGCGAGCTCCACGGCCTCGGACCGAGCCCCCTCACCCTGCTGACCAGCAAACTCCTCACATGGGGCGGCAAGCTGCGTCTGCTCTCCGAGCCCTTCCGCGCGAAGGGCGGCCATGCCGGCGAGACCGTCGTCGAATTCGCCACGCGCCGCTTCGGGCCCGAGGCCGCCGCGATGCTCATGGATCCGATCGTCTCCGGCGTGCACGCGGGCGATCCGGCCCGACTGGTGATGGCCAGCTGTTTCCCGCGCATCCATGCGCTCGAACAGACATACGGCTCCGTGCTCAACGGCCTGCGCCGCGGACCGAAGACGAAGCGCACGGTCGTCGGTTTCCCCGGAGGCATGCGTCAACTGGCCGAGGCGATGGCTTCGCGCCTGCCCGCGGAAGACCTCCGGCTCGGCGTCGTGACGACCTCGCTCCGTCGCGACGCGCGCGGCTGGAACGTCGCCTGGCGCGGCCCGGACGGAGCGGACGAAGGCGTCTCCGCCAAACATCTGGTGGTCACCGCGCCCTGCTGGCATTGGGGCTCCCTGCCTTTCGACGAGACCGTCACGCCGTTCCTCCGGGATTGGGAGAACACGCAGGTGCCGCCCGTGACGGTCCTCGCCCGCGGCTACGCGCGCGAGGACGTCCCGCATCCGCTCGACGGCTTCGGCTACCTGACGCCGGGCGGCGAACACCGCGACGTGCTCGGCTGCCTGTTCCCTTCTTCCGTGCTGCCCGGACGGACCCCCGACGGCCACGTGCTGCTCTGCTGCTTCATCGGCGGCGACCGCCGACCGGAACTCGCGCGTCTGCCCGACGAAGCGCTCCGCCGCTTGGTCGACGAAGAGCTCGCCGCGACGCTCGGCATCAAGAAAGCGCCGGTCCGCGAGTGGATCCAACGCTGGGAACGCGCCATCCCGCAATATGACGCCGGCCAGCCCCGACGGGAAGCCGCCTTGGCCCAGGCCGAAGCCGCCCATCCCGGGCTGCATTTCCATGGCGCCTTCCGCGGCGGCATCTCGCTGATGCACACGCTCCGCGGCGGCGACGCCCTCGGTCGCAGCCTCGTGAAGGCTTAGGCCGAAGTTCCTTCCGAGGACGGATCCGGCAGGCCGCGGACGATCCAGATCGCCGGGAGCATCAGGAGCGCGCCGCCGAGGTAGACCCAGAAGTGGGAGCCGAAGTGGAAATAGAGCAACGCCGCGGTCACCGGGCCGATCACGCGGGCGAGCGAGCCGGCGGACCGGAGGATGCCGAGGTTACGTCCCTGCTCCGAGGCGTCGGAGTAGAGCGAGACCAAGGCCGACACGCTGGGCAGGATGAGGCCGGTCGCGAAGGAGATCAGGCCGAGACCGAGGTAGAAGGAAGTCTTCGCGCCGGAACCCTCGGCCGCGAGCGTGGGCGGGATCAACGCGACCCAGACGAACGCGACCGCCGCGATGAGCATGCCGAGCATCACGACCTTGCGCTGCCCCAGCCGCTTCACCAGCTGGCGGGCGAGACCCTGCGCGAAGATCATGCAGGCGCCGTTGAACAGGAAGAGCCAGGCGTTGTCGCGGGGGCTGTAGGCGAACAGCGCCAGCGTCAGGAAGACGATGGTGTTCTCCATGCCGGTGAAGGCCACCTGGTACACGAGGTTGGCGAACGAGGTGCGGCGGACGGCGGAGGAGCGGACCGTGGCGAGGTCGAAGACCGAAGGACGCTTGGCGTCCGCCGAAGCCCGGCGTTCCGGCGCGAGCGTCTCCGGGAAGAACTTCACGACCAGGAGAAAATTCAGCAAGGCCAGCGAAGCGGCGATGGCTGCCGGCACGGAGAACGGGTTGAGCCCGAACGAACCCGCGACCGGTCCGTGAGCGAACTGCACCGAGGAAGCCAGACCGCCGATGACCGGACCGAAGACGAAGCCTAGGCCGATGGCGATGCCGACGACGGCCATGCCCTTCGTGCGCTCCTTCTCGTCGGTGATGTCCGCCGCGGCGGCGCTGGCCACGGCGATGTTACCGGCCATCATGCCCGAGATGAGCCGGGTGACGACCACGAGCCAGAACTGCGCCGCGAAGATCCACAGCAGATAGGAGAGCGCGTTGCCGGCCAAGGTGATGGTCAGGATCCGGCGACGTCCCAGGCGGTCGGAGAGCGCCCCCCAGATCGGCGAGAAGACGAACTGCAGCAAAGAGTAGAGAGTGCTGAGGAGTCCGCCGAAGAGCACCGTCTTCTTGAAGACCGAATCGCCGCCCATCCATTCCGCCGCCGAATTCAGGGAACCGATCAAGGTGCCGGCCGCGCCTTCCGTCCGGATGTAGTGGTCCAGGAGGTGGGGGAACAGCGGGATGATGATGCTGAAGCCTACGATGTCCATGAACACCGTCAGGAAGATGAGTCCGAGGATGCGGCGCTGGGGGAGGACGGCGGGGGCGGACATGCGCCTCACGATGGGGTGTCCCCCTCCCCGTGCAAACAAAACAGCGGCTTGCGGCGGGGGCGGCAAACGACGAGGATGCGAGTATGCGCTTCTTCGCCGCCCTCGCCTTGGTCCTCGTCGGCACCGCCGCCGGCGATGCCGCCACCGACCCGAAGCTGCTGCTCATCGAGCAGAAGCTCGGCGGCTTCGAAGACCGTGACTACGCCGTCGCCGTGGAGAAGACCCTCGGGGAGTT